>CP052876.1:1238179-1547724 GCA_020881835.1 Kineosporiaceae bacterium SCSIO 59966 | reverse complement strand
ACGGTGGCGATGACCGTGGGCACGACCGGCTGGCTCTGCTCCCCCGCCGTGGCGAGCTGGTAGAAGCCCGAACCCATGACCGCCGGGATCGCCAGCAGGAAGGAGTAGCGCGCCGCGGCCTCACGGGTGTACCCCATGAGCAGGCCGGCGGTGATGGTGCCGCCGGAGCGGGACACCCCCGGGATGAGCGCCATCGCCTGGGCGAACCCGAAGATGATCCCGTGCCGCCAGGTCAGCTGGTCCAGGGTGCGTCGGGATCGGGCGGTGCGGTCCGCCCAGCCGAGCACGAGGGCGAAGGCCCACAGCGTCGTCGCGACGATCCACAGGTTCCGGAACGTCCCCTCGATCATGTCCTCGAGGACGAGCCCGAGGACGACGATCGGCACCGAGCCGATGATGACGAGCCAGCCCATCCGGGCGTCCGGGTCGTCCCGGGGGACCCGGCCGGCCAGTGCCAGGGACCACTGCCGGACGATCCGGACGATGTCCCGCCAGAAGTAGATGACCACCGCCGTCTCGGTGCCCAGCTGGCTGATGGCGGTGAAGGCAGCACCGGGGTCCCCGGTCCCCATGAGGTCGCCGACGATCCGCAGGTGGGCGCTGGAGGAGATCGGCAGGAACTCGGTGAGGCCCTGGACGACGCCCAGGACGAGCGCCTCGAACCAGCCGAGGGGGTCGGGCGCACCGGTCACCGGGTACCTGCCGGGCCTGCCGGGGTCCTCGGTCCGTCGCGCATGGCGGCGCAGCCTAGCCACGCTAGCCTGCCCGCCATGGAGCAGCGTCACCTCGGTCGCTCCGGGCTGCGCGTCTCCCGGGTCGGTCTGGGCACCCTCACCTGGGGCCGGGACACCGACGAGCACGAGGCAGCCGACCAGCTCCAGGCGTTCGTGGACGCCGGCGGGACCCTCGTCGACACGGCCGCCGGCTACGGTGACGGCGCCGCCGAGGAGCTGCTCGGCAGCCTCCTGGGTCACGTCGTCGACCGGGCGGACGTCGTCCTCGCCACCAAGGCCGGACTGTGGCCGGGCAGCAGCCGCGTCGACGCCTCCGCCCGGTCCCTGCTGCGCTCCCTCGAGGAGTCCCTGACCCGGCTGCGGACCGACCACGTCGACCTGTGGCTCGTGCACGCGTGGGACCCGGACGTGCCGCTGGAGGAGACTCTCACGGCGCTGCGGACGGCGGTGACGTCCGGGCGGGCCCGTTACGTCGGGGTGTCGAACTACACCGGCTGGCAGCTGGCCCGGGCCTCGACCCTGTGCGCGGCCCAGGGCGTGCCGGTCGTCGCCGAGCAGGTGGAGTACTCGCTGCTCGAGCGCTCGGCCGAGGTGGAGGTGCTGCCTGCCGCGGACCACGTCGGGGCCGGTGTGCTGGCCTGGGCGCCGCTCGGGCGCGGGGTGCTCACCGGCAAGTACCGGGGCGGGACGCCGGCCGACTCCCGCGCGGCCTCACCGCACCTTGCCGGCTACGTCGAGCCCTACCTGGACGCCGCGTCCCGGCGGGTCGTCGAGGCGGTCGCGACAGCCGCCGACGGCCTCGGGTGCGCGCCGCTGGAGGTGGCGCTGGCGTGGGTGCGGGACGCGCCCGGCATCGCCTCGGCGGTGGTCGGCGCCCGCACCGCTGCGCAGCTGCGGGGCTCCCTGGCAGCCGATGACCTCACCCTGCCGGCGGAGATCCGTCAGGCCCTGGACGACGTCTCCGGCGCCTGATCCTGCCGACCGCCGGGGACGTCGGCACGGGAACCGTCCTCGTCGTCCAGCTCGTCATCGTCGGCCAGCTCGTCATCGTCGTCGGGCTCGTCGTCCAGCTCGTCATCGTCGAGGACGTCGTCCTCCTCGACGTCGTCCTCGTCCTCGTCCAGGTCGTCGTCGTCCTCGTCGTCGTCCTCGTCGTCGTCGTCCTCGTCCAGGTCGTCGAGGTCGTCGTCCTCGTGCTGGTCCTCCACGTCGTCGTAGAGCACGAGCGGGGTGACCTCGGAGTAGGCGTCGAAGAGCGCCTCGTCGTACTCGGTGAACGCCTCCGCGACGACGTGGTAGGCGCGCTCGACGTGCGGATCCATCTCGCCACGACGCTGCTGCGCGGCGGCGAGGTGGGCCTCCAGCGCACCTACCAGACGGTCAAGTGCGGCACGTGGGTCGACGGTCATGCGGACGACGGTAGCGGCAGCAGGCCACAATGGCAGCGATGAGCCACGAGGGACGCACGTCGGCGGTGCCGGGCAGGGTGCCGGAGTACGAGTACCAGGTGCTGCGCCTGCCGCGCGGGACGTCGCGCCAGGAGGCGCGGCAGCTGCTCACCGAGCATGCCGAGTACGGCCGCTGGGAGCTTGCCCGGGTGCGGCTGCACTTCGGCGGCGCCCGGACGGTGTGGCTGAGGCGCCGCATCCTGCGGGTGACACGCCCCGCCGGAGGGACCGCCACGTCGACCGGCCCGCGGCCCTGGTAGGACCGCGCCCGCCCGGCGACCGGCCGGCTACGCCGTCCGCAGCACCCGGTCCAGCACGCGGGTACCGAAGCGCAGGGCGTCCACCGGGACCCGCTCGTCCACGCCGTGGAACATGCCGCTGAAGTCCAGGTCGGCCGGCAGCCGGAGCGGCGCGAACCCGTAGCCGCGGATGCCGAGACGGGCGAAGGACTTGTTGTCGGTGCCACCGGACAGGCAGTACGGCAGCACCCGGGCGCCGGGGTCCTCGGCGAGCACCGCGTCCACCATGACGTCGACGAGGGGACCCTCGAACGGCGTCTCGAGGGCGACGTCGGTGTGCAGGACCTCGACGTCGACGCCGTCGCCGGCGAGCCGGCGCACCGTGTCGAGCAGCTCGCCGTCCCGGCCGGGAAGGTAGCGGCAGTCCAGCAGGGCCGAGGCGGTCCCGGGGATGACGTTGTGCTTGTACCCGGCGTCCAGGACCGTCGGGTTGGCGGTGTTGCGCAGGGTGGCGCCGACCCAGCGGGCCGTCGTCCCGAGGGTGTCGACGAGCTGACGGGTGTCGGTGGGGTCGAGCTCGGTGCCGGTGACCTCGCTGACGCCGTCGAGGAACTGCCGGACGGTCGGGGTGATCTCCAAGGGCCAGTCGTGCCGGCCGATCCGGGCGACCGCCTCGCACAGCCGGGTGACGGCGTTGTCGTCGTTGACCTGCGAACCGTGGCCCGCTCGTCCGTGGGCGAGCAGGCGCAGCCAGGTGATCCCCTTCTCGGCGGTCTGCAGGAGGTAGCAACGCTGGCCGGCGAGGTCCACGGAGAACCCGCCCACCTCGCTGATCGCCTCGGTGACGCCCTCGAACAGCTCCGGCCGGTGGTCGACGAGGTACCTGGCGCCCTTGAGGCCACCTGCCTCCTCGTCGGCGAGGAAGGCGAACACGACGTCCCGGGCAGGGCGTCGGCCCGTGCGGGCCAGCTCCCTCAGGACGGCGAGGATCATCGCGTCCATGCCCTTCATGTCGACGGCGCCGCGACCCCACAGCGCACCGTCGCGCTCCTCCCCGGCGAAGGGGTGGATTTGCCAGTCCGGGGCGTGGGCCGGGACGACGTCCAGGTGGCCGTGCAGGAGCAGGGCCTCCCGGCCGGGATCGGTCCCCTCGACCCGGACGACGACGCTCGCCCGCCCCGGTTCGCTCTCGATGAGCTCAGGCTCGAGTCCGACCTCGGTGAGCAGCCCCATGACGTGCTCGGCGGCGGCCCGCTCCCCCGGACCCGACCCGTCGCCGTAGTTCGACGTGTCGATCCGCAGCAGGTCGCGGCAGATGTCGACGACCTCGTCCTCGGCGGCGGGAGCGGCGGCGGCAACGGCGTCACGGCGGGTCATGGTGCGACCGTAGCGGCCCGCTCGCCTCGTGCATCCGCTGCGCGGGAGCGTGTTACGGTTGTCCCCGCTCACGGCCGGACCGGTCGGTGAGCCACCACGTCCGGGTGGCGGAATAGGCAGACGCGCTAGCTTGAGGTGCTAGTCCCCGTATAGGGGGTGGGGGTTCAAGTCCCCCCTCGGACACGTCGACGTGGGACCTTCCCGCCTCCAGGCCCGGCCCAGCGTGCGCGGACCGTCAGCCGGCGTGGACCCGATCGGAGATCGCACGCTCGAGAGCGTTGAAGTTGACGGCGTTCACGTCCCGGTCATCGCCCAGCAGGACCGGGAACACCTCGGTGATGTGCCCGGGCACTCCTTTGGCGGCGCCGCCGGCCATCACCACGACCCGGTCAGCCAGGTACACCGCCTCCTCGATGGAGTGGGTCACGAAGACGACCGTCGTCCCCGCCTCGCGGTAGAGGCGGCGCAGCTCGTGCTGCATCTGCGCCCTGGTGAGAGCGTCGAGGGCACCGAACGGCTCGTCCATCAGCAACACAGCGGGATCGTTCGCGAGCACGCGCGCGATAGCCACGCGCTGCTGCATCCCGCCCGAGAGCTCTCCGGGGAAACGGTCGGCGAAGCGGGTCAGACCGACGACCTCGATGAAGGCGTCGGCGACGTCCCGCGCACGGCGGCGTGGCGTCCCCCGCTGCCGCAGCCCGAACCGGACGTTCTCCGCCACGGTGAGCCACGGGAAGAGCCCGTAGTCCTGAAACACCACTCCCCGGTCCGGACCGGGGCGCGTGACTGGGCGGCCGCCGACCTCGACCCTCCCCCGGGTGGGCGCCTCGAAGCCGGCGAGGACCCGCAGCAGGGTGCTCTTCCCGCAACCGCTGGCGCCGACGACGGCGACGAACTCCCCCGGCGCGATGTCGAGGGAGATCCCTGCGACAGCGTCGATCGCCGGCTCCTTGCCGTAGCGCTTGCCGAGGTCGTCGACGAGCACCCGCCCCGCCTGGGTGTGCCGGGTCAGACGGGACAGGCCTGACATGCTCATGTGGACCTCACCAGGGGACGTCGGCGGAAGATCCCGCGCAGGCCGTGCAGCAGGATGCGGTCGGACAGGAAACCGGCGAAGCCGATGACGATCATCCCGACGATGACGCGGTCGGTACGGACCTGTTCGCGGGCCAGGGTGATCATGCTGCCTAGGCCCCACTCGATGCCGTTGCTCTCGCCGAGCACGAGGATGACCCAGGCGAGGCCCAACCCGATTCGCAACCCGCTGACGATGCCGGGGGTCGACGCTGGAACGATCACTTTGAGCAGCACGTTGGCGCCCGAGGTCCCCAGCATCTGCGCCGCCTCGACCAGTCTGGGCGGCACCTCCCGCACGGCGGACAGGGTGTTGAGCAGGATCGGGAAGAAGGCCGAGAGCGTGATAAGGAAGATCGTCGCCTGGGTGCCGAACCCGATGATCAGCAGGACGAGCGGCACCCATGCAGTCGCCGGGATGGGGCGAAACAGGTTCACCGCAGGGTCGAACGCCGCGTGCACAAGACGGAAGCGCCCCATCAGCACGCCGAGCGGGATCGCCAGCGCCGCGGCCAGGCCGAAGCCGGCGAGGACCCGGCCGGTGCTGGCCCACAGGTGCTGCCACAGGGTGCCGCTGAAGGCATCGTCGAAGACCCCTCCGAACGCGAAGTCCCACAGCAGGCGGGCGACCTGGGCCGGCTCCGGCAGGAATGCCATCTTGATGTCGAAGACGAGGACCCACTGCCCGCGGACGCCGAGGTGCCACAGGACGACGATGGCGACGAGAGCACCGAGCCCGAGTGCCGCCCGGCCCGCTGCGGCCAACCGCCCGGTCGTCGAAGAGGTCACGACCCTGCAGGCTCGTCGCGTGACGCGAAGGACGAGTCGACGATGTCCTCGAGCGCCGGAGTCTCCTGGATCATTCCGAGGCGGGCCATCTGGACGGCGAGGTTTCCGATCTGCTCCTCGTAGGTCGGCGAGAGGTCCGCGCGGAGCCAGAAGTTGTC
Organism: Kineosporiaceae bacterium SCSIO 59966; assembly: GCA_020881835.1. Taxonomy (NCBI): domain Bacteria; kingdom Bacillati; phylum Actinomycetota; class Actinomycetes; order Kineosporiales; family Kineosporiaceae; species Kineosporiaceae bacterium SCSIO 59966. Next base: position 1,541,905 of record CP052876.1, on the reverse strand, counting down.
CAGCGCGCTCTCGAGAACCTCCTGGTCGCCGCCGTACTCCTCGATCATCTCCGGGAGCCACTCGTCCTGGTTCTCTGCCATGTAGGCGGTGGTCGCGGCATGGGTGTCCACCACGGCCTGTACGAGCTCCGGGTTCTCCTCGATCAGCGCCTTTGTGGTGAGCAGCGCAATGTTGAGCCGGCCGATCTCGGTCGAGTAGGGGTCGGCGATGGCCTGGCCGCCGGCACTGAGCGCGAGGGACACGCCGATCTCGGGTGCGGCGAAGGCATCGATCTGGCCGGTGTTGAAGGCGTTGAAGAACTCGGGGGCGCTGAGGGATACCAGTTCCAGGTCCTCGACGTTCACGCCCTCGCGCTCGAGGATGAGCCGCAGCGCGACCAGCTGGGAGCTGGACTCGAGGTAGCCCACCCGCTTGCCGACCAGGTCGCGCACGGACCGGATCTCCGGGGTACCGACGATGCCGCTCCCGCCGTCCGCAGCCGCGGCGACGATACGCACGTCGCGGCCGGCCGCGGCACCGGCGATCGTCGCCGTGATGCTGCCGACAGCGAAGTCCACGGACCCGCTGGCGAGCGCGTCGTTGAGTGCGGGCGCGGTCTCGAGCGCGACGACCTCGAACTCGACATCGCCCTCGGCGTGCTCAGCGTAGAGGTACGGCGCATAGAAGTGCGGTTGACCTCGCAGGGTCCCGACCTGGACGACCTCAGCTTCCCCGCTCTCAGTCGTGCTGGCCCCCGTCGAGGTGCAGCCGGCCATCGCCGTCACCAGGGCGAGTGACGCAAGGACGCCGACGGGTCGACGCAGGAAGGAGCGCAGGAGGGACACGCGCGGAATGGACAGCGGAACGGACAGAGGCGGCGGCGCAGTGGGCATGCGCCGATGCTCGTGGGCATGTGTTGCGGCGTCGTAGCGCCGACATTTCCCCCTGGCGTCACCTGCTCGGCCAGGAGGCCCCCTGTCGTTTGCCGACGGGGCGACGGGCCCCACCGGGAGCGACGTGTGCCGACGTCCCGGTGCCCCCCGGTGCGGAACACGATTGAAACGTCCGTTCCGTATCTTCCCGCCGGTGCTCACACCAGTGCTCCAGCCGGGGAGCGGCCCGATCCACGCCGGTACGTACCTTCCTGCCAGCCCGGACGCCGTGCTCTGGGGCCGGCTGCCGTGCGCGGCGGACCCCCCGGTCATCACCGTTGCCGCCGGCGCCGAGATCACCGTCGACACCGTGAGCCACGAGGGGATCCTGGAGGACCAGGGTCGCGACCCGTTGGCCTACTTCGGCCGGCACGGGGTCGCCGAGGTGCTTCAGGACGCCGTCGCCCTGGCGAAGAGCGACGACCCGCACCGGTTCGGGATCGACGGGCCGCACGTCGTCAGCCGGCCGATCGCCGTCGAAGGGGCCCGGGTCGGCGACCTGCTGGCCGTCACCCTGCTGGACGCCACGCCGCGGGTGCCCTACGGCATCATCTCCAACCGGCACGGCCGCGGTGCCCTGCCCGGCGAGTACCCCGGCGGCGACATGCCCGTCTTCAGCGCCTTCGCCGGCGTGGACGACGACGGAACGCACGCCTCGGTACCGTTGACCCCGGACAGTGAGCGCACGGCGCGGTTCCCGCTGCGCCCGTTCCTCGGGATCATGGGCCTCGCGGTGCCCGGAGCTGAGCGGCCGCACTCGGTACCGCCTGGCCGGCACGGCGGCAACCTCGACATCGCCCTGCTGACAGCCGGTAGCACGCTGTACCTGCCGGTCCAGGTCGACGGTGCCCTGGTCTACGTCGGGGACCCGCACTTCGCCCAAGGCGACGGGGAGGTGTGCCTGACAGCCCTGGAAGGCAGCCTGCGCGCGACGCTGCGGCTTGACGTCCTCGCTCGGGAGGATGCGGTGCGGCGCTTCGGGGACCTGGCCGGCCCGCTCGCCGAGACCAGCGACTTCCTCGTGCCCACCGGGCTCGACGAGGACCTCGACACCGCGGTCCAGAACTGCGTGCGCGCCGCGATCGCGCTCCTGCAGGCACGGTTCGGGATGGACCCGCGGCTCGCCTACGCGTACCTCTCTGCAGCGACCGACTTTCGGATCAGCCAGGTGGTCGACGTCGTCAAGGGGGTCCACGCCACGATCCGAAAGGCCGACTTCGCGTGACCGGCGACAACATCCCGCCCGGGCTTCTCGAGGCGGTCGCCGCCTACGACGCCGCGGCCGCGGCCGACGACGTCGTCTTGCGGGCGCGCCACGGCCGGGCAGTCCGGCGCACGCTCGCAGAGACGCACGTGCAGGTCATCGACGCCGACTCAGCCCTCGTCGTGGCGGTGACCGAGCTGGCCGGCGGTGGACGTGACCTGCAGACCCAGCTGTGGCGCAGGCATTCCGAGGTGCCGGAGCACGGAGGCTGGCGGGTCACCGCCGCGCACGTCTCCGCGGAGCCGTCCCCCCTGGACACCAGGATCTGGCGCGTCGTCGGCGACCCACTCGTCCGCCCGACGGGCGCGGGGCCGCTGACCCGTCAGACCGTCGCGGTCAAGGACCTGTACGCGGTGGCCGGCCAGCCCGTCGGTGCAGGCAACCCGAAGTGGCTGGCGGAGGCCCGCGCGGAACCCCGCCACGCGGCCACGGTCGCCGCGCTGCTGGCAGCCGGTGCGGCCGTCCGCGGGATCGCCCGCACCGACGAGCTTGCCTACTCCCTGGCCGGCACGAACCCCCACTACGGTGCTCCGCCGAACCCCCAGGCCCCGTACCGCATCCCCGGGGGCTCCTCAAGCGGCAGCGCCAGTGCGGTCGCCCTCGGTCACGCCACCATCGGGTTGGGTACCGACACCGGCGGATCGATCCGCGTGCCGGCCGCCTACCAGGGACTCTTCGGCATCCGGACGACTCACGGCGCCGTGGACCGGGGCGGCCTGCTCCCGCTGGCCCCGGCGTTCGACGCCGTGGGCTGGCTGACCCGGTCCCCGGAGCTCCTGCGTACGGTCGGCGACGTGCTGCTGCCACCGGGATCCCCCGGCGGTGGTACCGAGCTGGTTGTCGTCGACCGGCTGGTCGCGAGCGCACACTCCGACGTCGCCGCGGCCGTCCGCGCCTGGACGGCCGCGGCCGGCGCCAGAACCCTCGACGTACCCCTCGACTCGCTCGACGAGTGGCGCACCGCGTTCCAGACCTGGCAGGCGTTCCAGGCCTGGCGCACCCACGGCCCGTGGCTGTCCGAGAACCTCGACGCACTCGGCGAGGACGTGCGGTCGCGTTTCGCGGCCGCCTCTCGCGTCGACGACGCCGCAGCCGAGCGGGCGCGCGCGGTGGTGGACGCTGCCCGAACCCAGCTGCGGGAGCTCGTCGCCGACCGTGTGCTGGCCCTGCCGAGCGCGCCGTCGGTGGCGCCGTCGCTCTCCGTCGGCGCCACCCTCCAGGACCGCAACGCCACGATGCGGCTGACCTGCCTGGCGGCGGTCGCCGGACTGCCCGCCGTCAGCATCCCCGTCCGCACCGCTGACGGGCTCCCGGCCGGCGTCTGCCTGGTGGCCGGAGCCGGGCGCGACCGCGAACTCCTCGACCTCGTGGTCGAGTACGTCGAGTACACAGAACGCTGAAACAACTGCAACGCGCTTGAAACGATCGTTTCCTACGGTGGCCAGGTGCGCATCGCCGAGTTCGACGCCCTCGCGCCCGGAGAGGCTGCCTCCCTGCTGCTGCGCTGCGCCGACATCCCGTCTTTCGCGGTCGCTGTCGCAGCGAGGCGTCCCTACGGCACGGTGGACAACCTCCTCGCCGCCGTTCGGGAGCAGACCACCTGCTGGACGGGGGCCGAGGTCGACGCGGCCCTCGCCGACCACCCTCGCATCGGCGAGCGACCAGCCGGCAGCGGGCCGACCGCAGCGATCGCCAGTCGGGAGCAGGCCGGCGTGGACCCGGCAGACGAGCCGCTGCGGCAGCGGCTGGCCGAGGGCAACCGGCGGTACGAGGAGCGATTCGGTCGGATCTACCTCGTCCGCGCCGCAGGGCGCACCGGACCGGAGCTGCTGGACCTGCTCGAACAGCGCCTGGCCCACGACCCCGCGACAGAGCTCTCGGTGACCCGGTCGCAGCTGGCGGAGATCGCCCTGCTCCGCTTGGAGGGGCTGGTGCACCCGTGAGCTCCTTCAGCACGCACGTCCTCGACGCCGCGCTCGGCCGCCCGGCCGCCGGGATGGAGGTGCTCCTCAGCCTGGCCGACGGCAGGACCCGGCCGGGCCGCACGGACGACGACGGGCGCGCCCGGGTGGGCGCCGACCTGCCGGCGGGCGTGCACACCGTGCGGTTCGAGACCGGCACCTGGTTCGCCGGCCAGGGACGCACCACCTTCTACCCCGCCGTGACGGTGACCTTCGCGATGACCGACGGCGAGCACCACCACGTCGCGCTGCTCCTCAGCCCGTTCTCCTACACGACCTACCGGGGGTCCTGATGAGCAGCTCGTACGTGCTCGGCCCGCACCAGTACGGCAAGGCGGAGGTCCGCCTGGTGCGCCTCGAGCGGGGAGCGCCGGAGCACGACATCGCCGACCTCACCGTCACCACTCAGCTGCGTGGCGACTTCGACGCCGCGTACACCGACGGCGACAACGCGCACGTGCACGCCACCGACACGCAGAAGAACACCGTCTACGCGCTCGCCAAGGAGCACGGCGTGACCTCGCCCGAGGCGTTCCTGCTCGTGCTGGCCGCTCACTGGCGCGCCCAGCCGTGGGTGGCTGGTACGCAGATGGCCGCCGGGCAGCACACATGGGACCGCGTCGGTGCCGGCACTCCGGGGGCAGGGCACTCCTTCGCCCGCAACGGCGGCGAGGTACGGACCGCGATGGTGCAGACCGACGGCGACGAGACGTTCGTGCTCGGTGGGCTCACCGGCCTGACCCTCCTCAAGAGCACCGGCAGCGAGTTCTCCGGCTTCCCGCGCGACCGGTTCACCACGCTGCCCGAGACGAGCGACCGGATCCTCGCCACCAGCGTCACCGCCTGGTGGCGGTACGTGGAGAACCCACCGGACTGGGACGCTGCTCACACCGCCGTCCGCGGCGCACTGGTCGGGGCCTTCGCCGCCACCCACAGCCTGGCGCTGCAGCAGACCGTCCACGCCATGGGGGCCGCCGCGATGGACGCCGTCCCGGAGGTCGCGGAGATCCGGATCAGCTGCCCGAACAAGCACCATGTCGAGGTCGACCTCGCCCCCTTCGGACTGACCAACGGCGGTGAGGTGTTCGTCGCGGCCGACCGGCCCTACGGACTGATCCAGGCCACTCTCCAGCGCGCCGGCGTCCCTGCGGAGCCGCGGGCCTGGACCGCCGTTCCGGCGTTCGCGTGAGCGCCGCCCTGGCGGCCACCTCGACGCTGCGCGCGCGGCGCGTGCTGGTCGGCGACACGGTCCGGCCGGCCACGGTGCGCATCGCCGGTGGTCGGATCGCCGCGATCGACCCCTTTGACGCCAACCTTGTCCCCGACGTCCCGGACACCGCCTACCTCCTGCCCGGCGCAGTGGACACCCACGTCCACGTCAACGAGCCGGGCCGGACCCACTGGGAGGGGTTCGCCACCGCCACGCTGGCTGCCGCTCTCGGCGGCGTCACGACCCTGGTCGACATGCCACTGAACTCCGTCCCGCCGACGACCACGGTGGAGCACCTCCGGCTGAAGCAGGAGGCAGCGCGGGACCGGCTCGCGGTCGACGTGGCGTTCTGGGGTGGCGCGGTGCCGGGCAACGAGCACGACCTCGAACCGCTCTGGGACGCCGGCGTGGTCGGCCTCAAGTGCTTCCTCTCGCCCAGCGGTGTCGACGAGTTCCCACCGTTGGACCCCGCCGGCTTCCGCCGCGTGCTACGCACCGTCGCGGGGTTCGGTGGGCTGGTCGTGGTGCACGCCGAGGACCCCGCCGTCCTGGACGCCGCGCCCGCCCGTGCGAGCCGGGCGTATGCCGACTTCCTGCTCAGCCGGCCGGACGAGGCCGAGACCGCGGCGATCCGGCAGGTGCTCGACGGCGTCCGGGAGACCGGCGCCCGGGTGCACGTGCTGCACCTTTCCAGCGCCCGGGCGCTCCCCCTGCTCCGTGGCGCCCGCGACGAGGGCCTGGCCGTCACCGTCGAGACCTGCCCGCACTACCTCGTGCTCAGCGCCGAGCAGATCCCGGACGCCGCGGCGGAGTTCAAGTGCTGTCCGCCGATCCGCGACGCCGGCAACCGCAACGAGCTGTGGGCAGCGCTGGTCGAGGGCGTCATCGACTGCGTCGTCAGCGACCACTCCCCCACGACGGTCGAGGAGAAGAGCCGGGGCGGCGGCGACCTCCAGCAGGCCTGGGGCGGCGTCTCGGGGCTGCAGGTCGGGTTCACCGCCGTCGCCGCCGAGGCTGCTCGACGCGGAATCGACGTGACCACGGTCAGCCGGTGGATGTCCCGGAACACCGCCGACCTCGCCGGCCTTCGCTCCAAGGGCCGGATCGAGGTGGGCTCCGATGCCGACCTCGTGGTCTACGACACCGCGCAGGAGACAGTCGTCGCCGCCGACCGGCTGGCGCACCGAAACCCCATCTCGGCCTACGACGGGCTCACCTTTGCCGGCAGGGTCACGCGCACCCTCGTGCGCGGTTCCGTGATCGACCCCGTTGTGCCCGACCACGGGTGGGGCCAGCAGCTGAGGAGGAGCGCCTGATGGTCGCCACCGGTGGTCTGGACGTCCCCCCACGGCTGCTCATGGGTCCCGGACCGGTCACCGTCGACCCCAGGGTCCTGCGCGCGATGTCGGCCCAGCTGGTCGGACAGTTCGATCCGTTCATGACCGCGACCATGGACGAGGCGATGGCGCTCTACCGCCAGGTGTTCCGTACCGACAACGAGCAGACATTCCTCGTCGACGGCACGTCCCGCGCCGGCGTCGAGGCAGCACTCGTCTCGCTGCTGGAACCGGGGGACCGAGTGCTCGTGCCGGTCTTCGGGCGGTTCGGCGCACTGCTGCGGGAGATCGCCGAGCGCTGCGGTGCGGCGGTACACACCGTCGAGGTGCCCTGGGGCGAGGTGGTGCCGCCAGAGTCGGTGGAGGAGGCGGTGCTGAGGGTCCGTCCGAAGCTCGTCGCCGTCGTCCACGGCGACACCTCCACCACGATGTGCCAGCCGCTCGCCGACATCGGGGAGATCTGCCGCCGGCACGGCGTCCTGCTCTACTGCGACGCCACCGCCTCGCTCGGCGGCAACGCCTTCGAGACCGACGCCTGGGGCGTGGACGTCGCCAGCGCCGGTCTGCAGAAGTGCCTCGGCGGCCCGCCGGGCAGTGCGCCGATCACCCTGTCCACCGCCGCAGCGGGGCTGATCGAGGCCCGCACGCACGTGGAGGCCGGCATCCGCGACCACGGTGACACCGACCACGGCACCCGCATCGCCAGCAACTACCTCGACCTTGCCCAGGTCATGGCGTACTGGGGCCCGCGCCGGCTCAACCACCACACCGAGGCCAGCTCGATGCTCTACGCCGCGCGGGAGTGCGCCCGGCTGCTGGTCGAGGAGGGTCTCGACGCCACGATCGCCCGCCACGAGCTCCACGGGCGAGCGATGCTCATCGGCATCCTCGGACTTGGCCTGGAGCCGTTCGGCGACCCGGCCCACAAGATGAGCAACGTCGTCGCCGTCCGTGTCCCCGACGGTGTCGCTGCGGACACCGTCCGCACAGCGCTGCTGGAGGACTTCGGCATCGAGATCGGCACCTCGTTCGGCCCCCTGCACGGGCGGGTCTGGCGGATCGGGACCATGGGCTACAACGCCCGGCGGGACGCCGTCCTCACCACGCTGGCCGCGCTCGAGCAGGTACTGCGCGGCTGCGGCGTGCCCGTGCCAGCCGGTGGTGGCGTCGGCGCCGCCCTCGAGGTGTACGAGGCATGACCACTGCCGCCACCGTCCTGGCTCGCTGTGCAGAGCTGGACCGGATCTCCGCCCGGCCCCACCGCCTCGAGCGCTTCCACCTCACCCCGCAGCACGCAGCCGCCAACCGGCTCACCGCGTCGTGGATGGCAGCGGCGGGGCTGACCCCGTGGCAGGACCCGGCGGGCAACCAGTGGGGCCGCCGCGAAGGACGGGCACCGGGGCTGCCAGCCCTGGTGCTCGGGTCACACCTCGACACCGTGCCCGACGCCGGCAGCTACGACGGGATGCTGGGTGTCGTCATGGCGGTGGCCGTGGCCGAACGGCTCCGCGGCGCCGACCTCCCGGTTGCCCTGGAGGTCGTGGGGTTCGGGGACGAGGAGGGCACTCGTTTCGGCACCGCACTGCTCGGCAGCCGCGCCGTGGCCGGTACCTGGGACCCGGCGTGGTGGGAGCTGCGCGACGCCGAGGGCGTGTCGTTGCGCCGGGCCTTCGTCGACTTCGGGCTCGACCCGTCGCGGGTCGGCGAGGCCACCCGGACGCCCGACGAGCTCGTCGGCTACCTGGAGGCGCACATCGAGCAGGGCACCTGTCTCGAGGCGGCCGACCGGTCGCTCGGCTACGTCACCACGATCGCGGGCGCGCGACGGTTCCGGCTCGTGGTGCTGGGTGAGGCGCGGCACGCCGGCAGCACACCGTACGAGCGTCGCCGCGACGCGCTGGCCGGTGCGGGCGAGGCGGTGCTCGCCGTCGAGCGGCTGGCGCAGGCGTACGGCTGCATCGCCACCGTCGGCCGGCTGGAGGTGCACCCGGGCGCGGTCAACGTCGTCCCGGGTCGGGCCGACCTCACCCTCGACCTGCGCGCCGCGACGGATGCCGAGCGCGACGGCATGTGGGACGTGCTGGGCACCGAGATCGAGAGCATCTGCGCGCGCCGGGGGCTCCGGTTGGAGGTCGCGGAGAACCATCGCGCCCCCGCGGTGGCCTGCGCCCCCTGGCTGCAGCAGGCCGTTGTGGAGGGAATCGGCGCGACCGACGACCACGGTAGGGACCAGCCGATGGCACTGTGGAGTCGGGCCGGGCACGACGCGATGGCGATGGCGGCGATCACGGACGTCGGCATGCTCTTCCTCCGCTGCGCAGACGGGATCAGCCACGCCCCCGACGAGGACGTCCGTGAGATCGACGTCGCACGGGGGTTGGACGCGCTCGAGGCGGCGGTGCTCCGGGTGGCTGCCACGGTCGAGGAGCGGACGTGAACGGCCTCCGGATCGACGAGCGGATCGCCCGCTGCCACCCGACGCTGACCTCCCAGGAGCGGCGGGCCGCCGAGACCCTTCTCGAGCACCTGGACGACCTGGGCACCTACCGGGCCGCCGAGCTGGCCGCCCTGGCCGGGGTCTCCAAGGCGACGATGAGCCGGCTGTTCCGCTCGCTCGGCTTCGCGGACTTCGACGAGGTCCGCGACCACCTCCGGTCGCTGCGCACCGCCGGCGAGCCGCGACGGGTGAGTGGGCCCCCAGACCTGGCCACACACGTCTCCGACGAGGCCACCGCCGTCGCCACCGCGGTGCTGGAGCCGGCCGTGGCCGAGGCCGTGGCGGTGCTCGCCGACGCCCGTCAGGTACTGGTCGTCGGCTGGCGCAACAGTCACCCGGTGGCCCTGCACCTGCGCGAGCAGCTGGTGCAGGCCCGGCCCCGGGTTCACCTGGCGCCCGTGCCGGGTCAGGTGCTCGGCGAGGAGCTCGCCGACCTGGGCCGCGGGGACGCCGTGCTGGCCGTTGGCTTCCGCCGCCGGCCCGCCGGGTTCGCCAGTTTTCTCGCCGCCGCCGCGGCAACTGGCGCCGACGTGGTCCTCCTGGCCGACCCCACCGCCGCTGGCCACTCAGGCGTCGCGCAGGTGTGGCTGCCCTGTCCGGTGCAGGGGAGGCTCGCCTACGACTCGTACGCCGCCGCGATGAGCGTGGTGGCCGTGCTCGCCGACGGCGTTCTGGCCCGTGCGGGCCGCGCCGGTCGCGACCGGATCTCGGCGATCAGCGACATCTACTCCCACCTCGGCGAGGTGGAGTGATGGACCTGGCCCGCGTCGAGACCTACCGCGACGCGCACGACCGGGGGGACCTGCGCCTGCGTCCCGGAGAGCGGCTGCTCGCCGGCGGGACGTGGCTGTTCTCCGAGCCGCAACCTGAGGTCACCGGCCTGGTCGACCTCACGACGATGCGCTGGGAGCCCTGGGAGGCGTTACCGGGCGGCGGGCTGCGGCTGGCCGCCACGTGCACGGTGGAGCAGGTTCGCTCGGCACCGTGGCCTTCCTCGGCGCTGGCGGAGCAGTGCGCCGACGCACTGCTGATGCCGTTCACGGTGCAGTCGGCCGCGACCGTAGGCGGCAACCTGTGCCTTGGTCTACCGGCCGGCGCCATGATCGCTTTGACCGCCGCGCTGGCCGGCGAGGTCGTCCTGCTGACGCCCGACGGCGGGGAGCGGCACGCAGCGGTGACGGACTTCGTGCGGGGTGCCGGGGCCGTGGACCTGCGACCGGGTGAGGTCCTCCGCTGCGTGGAGCTGCCCGGGCCCGCTCTGCGTCAGGCCAGCGCCGTGCGCCGGGCCGCGCTCACCACCTACGGCCGTTCCGCTGCACTGGTCATCGGACGACGCAGCGCCGAGTCCGTCGTGCTCACCGTGACCGCTTCGGTGCCGCGGCCAGTCGTGCTCGCGGTCGCGACCACAGCGACCGGGACGGCGGTACGTCGTGCGGTGGCCGACGCCTGCGGCTCGGTGGGGTGGTTCGCCGATCTGCACGGCGCCACGGACTGGCGGGCCGCACAGACCGTGCGTCTGGCGGCCGAGGTGCACGCCGAGCTGGCGGAGGGAGCCGCATGATCCTTGATGGGGAGGAGGTGCCCGGCGCGCCGGCACCTGGGCAGTGCCTGCGCACCTGGATCCGCGCCTGTGGCGGGACAGCGGTGAAGAAGGGCTGCGACTCCGGCGACTGCGGCGCGTGCACCGTCCTGCTGGACGGCGTGCCGGTGCCCTCCTGCATCACGCCGGCTGCCCGCGCCGCCGGCCGGGAGGTGACGACGGCGGCGGGGCTCGGGACGCCCGAGGAGCTCTCGCCGGTACAACGACGATTCGTCGAGGCCGGCGCGTTCCAGTGCGGGTTCTGCACACCGGGCTGGGTGGTGACCGCGACCGCGCTCGCCGACGACGACGGCACCGTGCAGGTGGCCGAGCCGGAACGGGTCTTCAAGGGCAACCTGTGCCGGTGCACCGGCTACCGCTCGATCCGCGACGCGCTCGCGGGCACGGTGAATGTGACGACCAGAGGTGGCGTCGGCTGCTCGGTCGCCCCGCCGGCCGCTCCGCGGGTGGTCAGCGGTCGCGAGGCCTTCACCCTCGACCTGCCGGATGCCGGGGTGCTGCACGTGGCCCTGGTCCGTTCGCCGCACGCGCACGCCCGCGTGGTCTCAGTCGACTGCGCCGCCGCGGAGTCGGTGCCCGGCGTCGTGCTGGTGCTGACGCCGGACGACTCCCCGGACGTCCTGTACTCGACCGCCCGGCACGAGAACCGGCTGGACGACCCGGACGACACCAGGCTGCTGGATGACGTCGTGCGGTTCCGGGGCCAACGTGTCGCGGCTGTCGTGGCCGAGTCGGTCGCTGTCGCCCAGCACGCCGCAGCGCTGGTCGAGGTGGTCTACGCGTCGCTCCCGGCAGTGTTCGATCCCGAGGCGGCGCGCTCCCCGGGCGCGCCGCTGCTGCACGCCGACAAGGATCCGGCGGCTTCCCGGATCGCCGACCCCCTGCGCAACCTCGTGGCCGCTACGCACGGCGAGGTCGGCGACGTCGACGCCGGGCTCAGCGCCGCCGCGCACACCGTGCGAGGCACCTGGACCACCGCCCGGGTGGCCCACGCCGCCCTGGAGGCGCACGGTGCCCGGGCCTGGGTCGACGACGACGGCACGCTCGTCGTCCGCACCAGCACCCAGGTGCCGTTCCTGGTCCGCGACGAGCTGGCCCGGGTCCTCGACCGTGCACCGCACCAGGTGCGGGTGGTCGCGGCCCGGGTGGGGGGCGGCTTCGGCGGCAAGCAGGAGCTCCTGGTCGAGGACGTCGTGGCGCTGGCGGCACTGCGGCTCGCCGAGCGGGGCGACCGGCGTCCGGTGCAGCTGGAGATGACCCGCGAGGAGCAGTTCACCGCGATCCCGCTCCGCCACCCGATGCGGGTGACCGTGGAGCTGGGGGCCGACACGGCGGGCCGGCTCACCGCGATGCGGGTCGAGGTGCTCAGCGACACCGGGGCGTACGGCAACCACGGCCCTGGGGTCATGCTCCACGGTGTGCACGAGTCCGTGGCCGTGTACCGCTGCCCCGCCAAGCGGGTCGACGCCGAGGCCGTGTACACGAACAACCCGCCGAGCGGTGCCTTCCGCGGCTACGGGCTCGGTCAGGTGGTCTTCGGTGTCGAGTCAGCGTTGGACGAGCTGGCTCGCGAGGTCGGCATCACGCCGTTCGAGCTGCGCCGCCGCAACGTCGTGGTGCCCGGCGACCCGCTCGTCGTCAACGGAGCACCCTCACCCGACCTGGAGTTCGGCAGCTACGGCCTCGACCAGTGCCTAGACCTCGCCGAGTCGGCGCTGGCCGGTACCCGTCCGGCCTGCCCTCCGGCCGAGGGTTGGGCCGTCGGTGAGGGCATGGCGCTGGCCATGATCGCCACCATCCCGCCGCGCGGGCACCACTCGCACGCGCAGATCGCCCTCTTCCCCGACGGCACCGCCACCGTCACGGTGGGCACGGCGGAGTTCGGCAACGGGACGGCGACCGTGCACACCCAGCTGGTCGCCGAGACACTCGGGCTCGACCCCGACCGGGTCCGGCTGATCGCCTCTGACACCGCCACCTCCGGCTACGACTCCGGCGCCTTCGGTTCCACCGGGTCGGTTGTCGCGGGGCTGGCCGTGCAACGTGCCGCGGCCGAGGTGCGCCGGCGGCTGGAGGCCCTTGGAGGTTTGGCCGCCCTGCCCGCGACGGAGGGCCCGATCGTGGCCAGCGGTACCTGCGACGGCGACCGGCGGTCGGTGGCCTTCAACGTGCACGCAGTCCGGGTCGCAGTGCACCCAGCCAGCGGCGAGGTACGAGTCCTGGACTCGGTGCAGGCCGTGGACGCGGGGGTGGTGCTCAACCCCGAGCAGCTGCGCGGCCAGGTGGATGGCGGAGTGGCGCAAGCGGTCGGATCCGCGTTGCAGGAGGAGGTCGTCGTCGTGGACGGCGAGGTGCGCACGCGCGGCTTCCGCACGTACCGCACCCCGAGGCTGGGCGACGTGCCCACGACGCGGGTCCTGGTCGCGGACACCGTCGACGCCTTGGGCCCGCACGGCGCCAAGTCGATGAGCGAGGCCCCGTACAACCCGGTCGCACCCGCGATCGCCAACGCCGTGCGTGACGCCGTCGGCATCCGCCCCCACGAGCTGCCGATGAGCAGGGACCGGATCTGGCGCCTGACCCGAGGAGGGAACCCGTGACGACCGTTGCCGACGAGAGGTGGTTGCAGCAGGCGGTCGACCTCGCCACGGCGAACGTGGCCGCCGGCGGCGGGCCGTTCGGGGCGGTCGTCGTCCGTGGCGACGAGGTCCTCGCGACCGGCGTCAACCGGGTGACCCGTGATCTGGACCCGACCGCCCACGCCGAGGTCAGCGCGATCCGTGCGGCCTGCCGGGAGCTCGGCGTCTTCTCGCTGGCCGGCTGCACGATGTACGCCTCGTGCGAGCCGTGCCCGATGTGCGCCACCTCGGCGCTGTGGGCGCGGCTGGACCGGGTCGTTTTCGCCGCCAACCGCCATGACGCGGCCGACTGCGGTTTCGACGACCGGGCCTTCTACGACCTGCTCACCGCCGCACCTCTCTCCTGGCCCACCCTGGTGCAGGAGCTGCGGCTCGGAACCGCGGTGGCGCCGTTCGCCGCCTGGCGGGACAACTCGCGGCGCGTGGACTACTGACCCGGTGGAACGGCCGTTCCAGGCCGGGATCGGAGTTTCTTTAACACCGCGGAAACTCTCCTCCACCTGCGGCGAAACCCGCCTCTCCTAGCGTTCCGGCACGGACGACGATGGGGCCGGGAAACCGCTCCGCCGTCGAGGAGAGCCCGCCCCTTCCCGACCAGGAGAAGCCCCATGAGCAAGCGCGTCCTGCGCACCGCCGCCGTGATCACTGGCGCCGCCCTCGCCCTCACCGCGTGCGGCGGCCCCGCCGAGACCGACGCCGCCGCCGGGGGCGGCGACCTCGGTCCGCTCACGCTGCAGCTGTCCTGGATCAAGAACGCCGAGTTCGCCGGCGAGTACTTCGCCGACAGCAACGGCCACTACACCGCGGTCGGCTTCTCGGACGTGACCATGAACCCCGGCCCGGGGCCGATCGAGACGCTCGTGGCCAGTGGGGAGGCGGACTTCGGCCTCAGCAACGCTGTGGCAACCGCCCAGGTGGTCGCCGAGGAGGACGCGCCACTCAAGATCGTCGGCACGAAGTTCCAGAAGAACCCGTTCACCATCCTGTCCCTGGCCGACGGCGGGAACATCGCCACCCCCCAGGACCTGGTGGGCAAGCGGATCGGGGTCCAGGCCGGCGGCAACGAGACGCTGTTCGACGCGCTGCTCGAGGTCAACGGCATCGACCCAGCCTCCGTGGAGAAGGTGCCGGTCGAGTACGACCCGGCGCCACTCATCGACGGCGAGGTCGACGGCTTCCTGGCCTACCTGACCAACGAGTCGATCACCGTGCAGGCCGCCGGCTACGAGGTGACCAACCTGCCCTTCGCGGACAACGGCCTTCCCTTCGTCGCCGAGAGCATCATCACGACCGACGAGATGATCACCGAGAACCCTGGGACGGTGAAGGCGTTCCTGGAGGCTGAGATCCTGGGTTGGCAGGACTACCTGCGGGACCCGCAGGAGGGTGCTCGCCTCGCGGTCGAGGAGTACGGGGCCGATCTGGACCTCGACATGGCGAAGGAGGTCGAGCAGGCGGAGGTGCAGAGCACGCTGATCGTCACGCCCGACGTCAGGTCGAACGGGCTGCTGACCATCTCCGAGGAGCTCATCGACCAGAACATGACCACCCTGGCCGCCGCCGGCATCGACGTCTCCGACCCCGACGACCTCTTCGACCTGTCTCTCCTCGAGGAGCTGCTCGAGGAGAAGCCGGAGCTCGTCGAGGTACCCAGCGCGGCCTGACCGCCGCAACCCGGACAGGAGCTCATCGTGACCTCGATCTCCGAGGCCGAGGCCCCCCGGTCTGCCGCGGCGCAGCAGACGGGGGGCACCGGCATCCACCTCCAGGGCCTGACCAAGACCTTCGGATCCGGCCGCAAGCAGGTACCGGCGCTCGCGGACGCCACCCTGCACACCGCGCAGGGCAGCTTCTCCTCGCTGCTGGGCCCCTCAGGCTGCGGTAAGTCCACGATCCTGCGGATCCTCGCCGGGCTCGAGCAGCCGACCGGCGGCACCGCGCTCGTCGACGGCACCACCCCGCTGGACCTGCGCCGAGCGCACGCCCTGGGCATCGCCTTCCAGGACTCTGCCCTGCTGCCGTGGCGTTCGGTCGAGGCGAACATCCGACTGCCCTTCGAGGTCGCCGGCACCCGTCCCGACGCGGCCTTGGTGGCCGAGCTGATCCAGCTCGTGGGACTGTCCGGGTTCGAGAAGGCCAAGCCCGCGCAGCTGTCCGGAGGGATGCGCCAGCGGGTCTCCATCGCGCGCGCCCTGGTGGTCAAGCCGTCGGTGCTGCTGCTCGACGAGCCGTTCGGCGCCCTCGACGACATGACCCGGCAGCGGCTGAACGTGGAGCTCTTGCGGATATGGACCGAGAAGCCGGCCACCACGCTGATGGTCACCCACGGGATCTCAGAGGCGGTCTTCCTGTCCGACCAGGTCGCGGTGATGAGCGCACGGCCGGGCCGGGTCGTGGAGGTCATCGACGTGGACCTGCCTCGTCCCCGGAACCCGGAGATCATGCGCACACCGGAGTTCCACGCCCTGCACGACCACGCCTCCGAGCTGCTGTTCGGCAGCGGGACGGTTGAGGGGTGAACGGCGTGCCGTCCCGTGAGCCGGTGCGCGCGGCCGCCCGCGGGGCGGTGGGCCTGCTGAGCGTGGTGGCCGTGTGGTGGCTGCTGGTGCTGACCGTGCTCGCGGACGCCCGCATCCCCTCTCCGGCCGAGGTCGTGGGCGCGGCCGTCGGCCGGGGGTGGGACTTCTACGCCACCCACTTCGGGATCACCCTGCAGGAGGCCGCGGTCGGCTTCGGCTACGGCACCGTGGCGGCGATCGCGCTTGCCGCCGTGACCCTGCTGGTGCCGGCGCTGGAGCCGCTGGTCATGCAGCTGGCCGTGATCACCTACTGCGTACCGCTGGTGGCGATCGCCCCGGTGCTGTTCATCGTCATCGGCAACCCCGAGGAGGGGCAGCGGGCGGGCACCGCGACCGCCCTGGCGGCGCTGTCGGTGTTCTTCACCACCGTTGTCGGCACCGTGCTCGGCCTGCGGTCGGCGGACGTGGCCAGCCTGGAGGTCGTCCGGGTCTTCGGCGGCGGGCCGGTGCGGCAGCTGACCACGGTGCGGCTGGTGGCCGCGCTCCCCTCCGTGCTGGCATCGCTCCGTGTGGCCGCGCCGCTCGCCTTTCTCGGCGCCATCCTCGGCGAGTACGTCGGCGGCGTGGAGCGCGGCGTGGCCGTGACGCTCAAGATCGCGCAGCAGAACGTCGACGTCGACGGTGCCTGGGCGATCGGCCTGGGCTGCGCGCTGGTAGCCGGTGCCTTCTACGGGCTGTTCGCCCTGCTCGGACGGGTCGTCACCCCGTGGTCCCAGGGCACTGCATGAGCGCCGACCTGCTGGTCTCCCGTCCGACCGAGAAGCCGGCCCGACACCCGCTGCTGTCGTCCACGCTGCGGACGGTCGGCACGATGATGCTGGTCCTGGCCGTCGTCGTGGCCCTGTGGGTGGGGGCCCTGTGGGCTTTCGACGTCTCGACCTACGTCGGCAAGGGCCCGCTGGACGTCCTCGACATCCTGTTCGTTGACGAGGACGCCCCCGCGCTGCGGACCGAGATCGCCGGGCTGCTCGGCCGCACCCTGCTCGACGCGGGCATCGGCTTCACCGCCGGCATGCTGGTCGCCGTGACGCTGGCGATCGCGGTCGTGCGGTTCCGTGCCGCGGAGAGCGCCGTCATGCCGGTCGCGCTCATCCTGCAGACCGTTCCACTGATCGCGCTGGCGCCGATGCTCATCCTGCTCGTGGGCCGCGGTTACGTGATCGTCGCCGTCATGAGCGCGGTGGTGGTGCTCTTCCCAGCGCTGGTCAACATCGTCGCCGGGCTGCGGTCGGCCAGCCCGCAGATGCGCGATCTCGTCCTCGTCTACGGCGGGAACCCGATGACGGTGCTGAGGAAGGTGGCCTTCCCGTCCGCGCTACCGGCGTTGTTCGCGTCGGTCCGCATCGCCGTGCCCGGGTCGATGACCGGCGCACTGCTGGCCGAGTGGCTGGCCACCGGCAAGGGCATCGGGTACGCGGTGGTCTCCGCCGCGGCTCGGTCGCAGATCAGCAAGGTGTGGGCGCTCGTCGTCGTCGTCACGCTGGTGTCGCTGCTGCTCTACCTCCTCGCCCAGCTCGTCGAGGCAGCCGTGCTCAGCCGCTTCGGACAGTCGGACCGGGCATGACGGAGTCCACGCGCCGCCCGCCCGGACGCCCACGGCACTCCCGTCCCGTGCCGGCCGACCCGGTCGTGGACGCCATGGTGGCGGCCCTGCCCAAGGTGAGCCTGCACTGCCACCTCATCGGCACGGCAGCGCCCAGGACCGTCGTCGAGCTTGCCACCAAGCACGGAGTACCGCTCGGACGTGATGCCGAGGACCTCTACGACCACGCCAGCTACGAGGACCTCGGCGAG
The DNA here is from genome assembly GCA_020881835.1 of Kineosporiaceae bacterium SCSIO 59966. Taxonomy (NCBI): domain Bacteria; kingdom Bacillati; phylum Actinomycetota; class Actinomycetes; order Kineosporiales; family Kineosporiaceae; species Kineosporiaceae bacterium SCSIO 59966. The sequence goes on along the minus strand of CP052876.1, from coordinate 1,524,112 downwards.
TTCCTCCGGGTGCTCGACGTCGTCGGCTCGGTCATCCGTGACGTCGACGACTTCCACCGGGTGACCTATGAGTCCCTGACCGCGGGCGGTGCAGCGCACAACGTCCTCTACCGCGAGATCCACCTCAGCCCGCCAGGCCATCCCGAGGTTCCGTACTCACGGATTCTCGAGGGCGTTGTGGCCGGCGTGCGCGACGCCCGCACCGACACCTGCATCGACGCTCGCCTCGTGGTGGCCATCAACCGGGAGCGCAGCGGCGCCGAGGCAGTCGAGCTCGTTCAGCAGGTGATCGAGCAGCGCGTCGACGAGGTGGTCGGCATCGGGCTGGACTACGCAGAGGTCAACGGCCCGCCCAGACGGTTCGTCGAGGCCTACCGGCTCGCCGGCCGCGCGGTCTGGGCCGGACGGCTCATTCCGAGTCCGGTCCTCCTGGGCACGTGCTGACCCTGCTGGACGAGCTCGGCTGCAGCCGGATCGACCACGGTTACCACGTCGTCGATGACCCGGAGATCACGTCCCGGTGCGCGGCCGAGCGGGTCCCGTTCACCTGCACGCCGGTCAGCTCGGACATCGGCCGCTACTCCGGCAGCGGGGACGGCACGCACACCCGGATCCGCCAGATGGTCGACGCCGGGCTGTGCGTAACGATCGACTCCGACGACCCGCCGATGTTCGGCACCGATCCCACGCACGACTTCAGGGTGCTCGCGCACGCACTCGGCTACCGCCGCGACCAGCTGGCTGCCTTCACCGCCAACGCCATCGACGCCTGCTGGCTCGACGAGGCCGGCAAGGCGGACCTGCGCCGCCGGGCCGCTGCGATGGTGGCCGCCGCCCCTGACGCACCTGGCCCGGACCACTCGCCCACTCCCCAGGAGGCCCCGTGAACGAGTTCACCGTGCCGGTCGTCGACATCTCCGCGTACGTCGACCCTGCCGGCACCGCGCAGGCCCGGGCCGCCGTCTGCCGCGCCTTCGACGACGCCGCCCGCACCGTCGGCTTCGTCCAGGTGCTCGGCCACGGCATCCCGACCTCGGTCACCGACGCCCTCGGCGACGCACTCGACTCCTTCTTCGATCTGCCCCTGGAGGTGAAGAAGAGCTATCGGACCCGGCCGGAGATCAACCGCGGGTACACCCCGCCGAGGACCGAGTCGCTGAGCCTCAGCCTGGGGCTAGCGCCCTCCAGCCGGATGCAGGACTTCTTCGAGGCCTTTAACGTCGGCGCCGCCCGCAGCGACTACCCAGGCCTCGACCTGCCCGTCGTCGAGTACGCCGAGAACGTCTGGCCCGACGAGGCCGACGGCTTCCGTGAGGCGGTGGCCGCCTACTTCAGCGAGGCAACCCGGGTGGCGCGCACCCTGACGACCATGTTCGCCGACGCGCTGGGCCTGCCGAGCGGCTTCTTCGAGCAGTACACCGACCACAGCCTCGACGTGCTACGGATGAACAACTACGCCCTGCCGCCCGGTGAGGTGCCGCTCGACGGTGACCTCACCGGGATGAGCGAGCACACCGACTACGGCATCGTCACCGTGCTCTGGGCCGACCAGGTGAAGGGCCTGCAGGTCCTTGACCACGAGGGCGCCTGGCACGACGTCATGCCCACTGACGGCGCATTGCTGATCAACCTTGGCGACCTCATGGCGCGGTGGACCAACGAACGGTGGATGTCGACCCTGCACCGGGTGAAGCCACCGGTCGTCGACGGGCGCATCGAGCGCCGGCGCTCCGCCGCGTTCTTCCACGACGGCAACATCGACGCCGTCATCGAGACGCTGCGGACCTGCCTGGACGCCGACGGGACGTCGGCGTACCCGCCCGTCACCGTCGGTGAGCACATCCGGGCGAAGCTGGCCGGCTCGCGGGCCGGTGTCGCCAACACCGAGGCGGAGCGGGAGGCGGCGCGCGTCCTGGCTGCACGGCCGACATGAGCTCGCCCTGGCCGGGCCGGCTCTGAGTCGGCCTGCTGGGCCGGGTCGTGCCCCCCTGCTGGCGGAGCAGGTCGAGCCGGTCAGTCCTCCAGTGCCTGCCCCCGCCGCTCCGGCAGGGCGAGGGCGGCAGCGCCGGCGAGGACGAACGCGGCCGCGAAGACGAGGAACACCAGCTCGGTGCCACCCGCCTCCCGCAGCACCGGGACGGCCAGCGGCGCGAGGATGGACGCGATCCGCCCGAAGCCGGCGGCCCACCCCGCGCCGGTGCCGCGCACCGCGGTCGGGTACATCTCCGGGGTCACCGCGTACAGGGCGCCCCAGGCCCCGAGCACGAAGAACGACAGCAGCATGCCCGCGACGAGCACGGACGTCTCGGTCCCCGCCCCGGAGAACAGCGCCGCAGCGCCGGCGGCACCGACGAGGAAGGTCGCCAGCGTGGGCCGCCGGCCCCACTTCTCGATGAGGACGGCGGCGACTGCGTAGCCGGGCAGCTGGGCGGCGGTGATCACGAGGGTGTACCCGAAGGACCGCACCATCGACATGCCCGAGGCCACGAGCAGCGTCGGCAGCCAGATGAAGGCGCCGTAGTAGGCGAAGTTGACGAGGAACCACACCGCCCACAGGGCCGCGGTCCGGACCCGGTACGCGGCGCCCCACAGTGCCCCGATGCCCCGCTGCTCCTCGACCGCGACCTCGGTCGTGGGTGCGGCCGGAGCGTCAGCCACCGCCTTCGGCGCCTCGACGCCGGCTGAGCGCTCGAACGAGCGGACCGCAGCCTCCGCCTCCTGCGTCCGTCCGGCGCGCTCGAGGAAGCGCACCGACTCGGGCAGCCCGAGCCGGACGATCACGGCGTAGACCGCGGGCACGGCGCCCAGCGCCAGCGCCCAGCGCCAGCGCCCAGCGCCACCCGTCGTCCCCGGACGGCACCACGAGGTAGCCGACGAGCGCGGCGGCGAACCAGCCGACGGCCCAGAACGCCTCCAGGACGACGATGACCCGGCCGCGGATGCGCGCCGGGGCGTACTCGCTGACCAGCGTCGAGGCGACCGGCAGCTCGGCGCCGAGGCCCAGGCCGACGACGAAGCGGAGCACGAGCAGCACGGCGAGCGTGCCGGCGAGCGCCGAGGCACCGGTGGCCACCCCGTAGACGAGCAGGGTCAGCGCGAACACCGACCGGCGCCCGATCCGGTCGGCGAGCAGGCCACCCAGCGCCGCGCCCACGGCCATGCCCACGAAACCCAGGGAGGCGACCCAGGACAGCTCGGTGTCGGTGAGGCCCCACTGGACGGCGAGGGCGGCCATGACGAACGAGACGAGGCCGACGTCCATGGCGTCCAGCGCCCAGCCGATCCCGGAGCCGAGCAGGAGCCGCCGATGACGGGAGGTGAACGGGAGCCGGTCGAGCCGCTCGGAGCGGCTCGGGAGCACCGAGGTCTGCACGAGACGAAGATCACCGTGTTCGGAACCGGAAGTCAAACGGCCCCGGACGCCGTAGCGTCCGGGGCCGTGCACCGACCGGGAGGCAGAGGCTCCCGAAGGGGTCACTCGCCGTCGACGAGCACCTCGTCCACGGTGGTCTCCTCGCCGAGCACGGAGACCGTGCAGGTGTAGGGGTGACCGGTGCCGTCGGCCTGGGCGGTGCCGGTGACGGTGTAGATCTTCCCGCCCTCCTGGCTGGCGGCCCGCAGGTTGCCGCGCGTGGTGAACTCGGCGCCGGGGAGGCGCTCGGTCACCGCCGCCTGGCAGGCGTCACGGACCTGCTGGTTGAGCTCGACGACGGTGAGACCACCGGTCGCGTCGGTGGTGTCGGTCGAGGACGCCGTGGTCTCGGTGGCGGCCGGCGTGGTCTCCGTCGCCGCCGCAGTGGTCTCCTCGGCGGTGGTCGTGTCGTCGTCGGCGGCGCACCCGGTCAGGGCGAGGACGGCGGCGGCGGACGCGGCGAGCAGTGCGCGCTTCACAGGTTCTCCTTGGTGCTCGGGGGGTGTCCTTGTGGGATGGGAACCGCGAAACATCCTATGACCGTCCGCGTGCGCCGGCCGACCGGTTGTGACGCCCGCCACCGGGTACGGTCCCAGGGGTGACCAGCGACCAGATCGGCATCAACCCGGTGTCCGGTCGGCGGGAGACGGAGAACGAGCGGCTGGACCGCAACCTCAACGAGCTGCTCCAGGAGCTGCGGGTCGCCCAGACGGGTGTGCAGATCCTCTTCGCGTTCCTGCTGACCGCCGCGTTCACCCCCCTCATGCAGGACGCCGACCCGTTCACCCGGCAGGTCCTGGTCGCCACGATCGTCTGCGCGGCGCTGGCCACGGCCCTCCTCATCGCCCCGGTCGCGCTGCACCGCACGGTGTTCCGGCGGGGGCTCAAGGAGGAGCTGGTCCGGATCAGCTCGCGGCTGGCGGCAGGCGGTCTCGTCCTGCTCGGACTGACGATGCTGGGCGGCTGTCTGCTCGCCGTCGACGCGCTGGTCGACCGGCCCGTCGCCTTTGTGCTGACCGCCGGGGTCGGGGTGTGGTTCCTGGTCTTCTGGGCGGTCCTGCCGGTGAGGGTTCGGACCCGCGGCCGGGGAGCCGGGTCCGCGCCGCCGGAGTAAGTTCGGGGTATGAACCTCGACCGACCTGTCGCACCCGACCCGTACGAGCTGCTCCCCCAGGTCCCGTCGTTCTCGGTGACCAGCGACGACGTCCGCGACGGCGAGCCGATGGACGTCGTGCACTCCGCCGCCGGCGGGAACAGGTCACCGCACCTGCGCTGGACCGGTTACCCGGAGGGGACACGCAGCTTCGTCGTCACCTGCTTCGACCCGGACGCCCCGACCCCGTCGGGGTTCTGGCACTGGACTGTGGTGGACCTGCCGGCCTCGGTCACCGAGCTGCCGTCCGGTGCCGGCGCCGGCGACGACGCCCTGCCCCGGCCGGCGTTCCACGTCCGGAACGACTACGGCACCCGCGCGTTCGGGGGCGCCGCCCCACCCCCCGGGGACCGGCCGCACCGGTACGTGTTCGCCGTCCACGCCCTGGACTGCGAGTCCCTGGGTGTGGACGCCGACGCCAGCCCCACGGTCGTGTCCTTCACGATGCTCGGGCACACCCTGGCCCGGGGCGTGATCACCCCGACGTACCAGCAGGACTGACCGGGCGGACCGGCGGTCAGGCGGGTCGGGTCGCCCAGAACGCGACCGCCGCCGCCGAGGCCACGTTGAGGGAGTCCACCCCGCCGGCCATCGGGATGCGCACCGCGATGTCGGCGGCCGCGACGGCGCGTCGGCTGAGCCCGTCACCCTCGGTGCCCAGGACGAGGGCGAGCCGGCGACCCGGGTGAGCGGTCAGGTCCGCAGCCAGCTCATCGAGGGTGACGGTGGCGTCGCCGAGGGTCAGGGCGGCCACGGTGAACCCGGCTCGCCGCAGGTCCTCCAGCCCCCCCGGCCACGGGTCCAGCCGTGTCCAGGGCACCTGGAAGACGGTGCCCATGCTGACCCGCACGCTGCGCCGGTACAGCGGGTCGGCGCAGCGCGGGCTGACCAGGACGGCGTCGACGCCCAGCCCGGCGGCGGCCCGGAACACCGCACCGACGTTGGTGTGGTCGACGACGTCCTCGAGCACCGCGAGCCGCTGGGCGCCGCGAACCACCGCGGCCGGGGCCGGCAGCGCCGGGCGGTGCATCGCCGCCAGCGCCCCCCGGTGCAGGTGGAAGCCGGTGAGGTCGCGCAGGACCGGCTCCGGGGCGACGTAGACCGGTGCCCCCGCGGCGGCCGCCGCGGCCAGCAGGTCGGCCGACTGCTCGAGCCAGCGGGGGGCCATCAGCAGCGACCGGGGCCGGTGACCGGCGGCCAGGGCCCGCCGGATCACGGTGTGCGACTCGGCGATGTAGAGCCCCTCGGCGGGCTCGCGGCGCCGACGCAGCGCGACGTCGGTGAGCCGCGCGTACTCGTCCAGCCGCGGGTCGGCGGCGTCGTCGACGTGGACGACCCCGGCGGCGGGACCCTCGAGCGGCGCGGTCACGAGACGAGGATGCGCCAGATCGCGACGGTGCCGACGACCACGATGACCGCACGCAGCACCCGGGCGGGCAGTCGCCGGCCGACGCCGGCGCCGATCAGGCCGCCGAGCAGCGACCCGGCGGCGATGAGGCCGACGACGGCCCAGTCCACCCGGTCGAAGGCCACGACGACGAAGACGACCGCTGCTACGGAGTTGACGACGAGGGAGAGCAGGTTCTTCGCCGCGTTGACCCGCTGCAGCGGCTCCGGCAGCAGCGACCCGAGCAGGCCGACGAGCAGGACGCCCTGCGCGGCGCCGAAGTACCCCCCGTAGATCCCGGCGAGGTAGGTGCCCCCGGCGGCCAGGGCGGTGTGGCTGCGGCTCTCGCGGGTGCGGCCGAGCGCTGCCCGCCGCACCTGCAGGGCCGCCTGGATCCGGGGCTGCAGGACGACGAGCACGAGGGAGACGGCCAGCAGGGCGGGCACGATCCGGGCGAACGCCTCCGCCGGCAGGGTGAGCAGCAGCACTGCCCCGGTGACCGAGCCGAGGAACGACATCGGCGCCAGCAGCCGCAGCCGCCGTCCCTGGCCGGCGAGCTCGCGCCGGTAGCCCCAGGTACCGGAAACCCCCCCGGGGACCAGACCGATGTTGTTGGAGATGTTCGCGACCACCGGTGGGTAGCCGAACGCCAGGAGCGTCGGGAAGGTGACCAGGGTGCCCGACCCGACGATCGTGTTGATCGTCCCGGCTGCCGTCCCGGCGAGGAAGATCGCCACCGCCTCCGCCCAGCCCACGGGCGGCAACCCTAGGTCACGACCCGGCGGTCGGCTCCTCGGGTGGCTGCTCGCCGGTCGCCGGCGCCGCCGGCGCGGGGTCCGGGACGGAGGCGGGCGCCGTCCGGCGGGTGCGCTGGGTGGACCGCTCCGCCTCGGCGGTGGCGCCGGCCGCCTCCTTGCGGGCCGCCTCGAGCGCCTCCCCGGGGTCCTGCAGGACCGGCTCGTCGAGCCGGACGCCGGCCCCCTGGTCGCCGGCGTCCGGACGCAGGCCGCCGGGTCCGCCGTCCAGGTCGGCCCCGCCGGGCTCGCCGCCGAGGGCGGCACCGATCCCGCGCAGCGCCTGGGTCAGCTCGGTCGGCACCACCCACACCTTGTTCGACTCGCCCTGGGCGATCTGCGGCAGCATCTGCAGGTACTGGTAGGCCAGCAGCTTCGAGTCCGGGTTGCCCTTGTGGATGGCGTCGAACACCTGGAGGATCGCGCGGGCCTCACCCTGCGCCTCGAGGATCGCCGACTGGGCGGCGCCCTCGGCCCGCAGGATCGCGGCCTGCTTCTCACCCTCGGCGGTGAGGATCTGGGACTGCTTGACGCCCTCGGCGTTGAGGATCGCCGCCCGCCGGTCCCGCTCGGCGCGCATCTGCTTCTCCATCGAGTCCTGGACGCTCGCCGGCGGGTCGATGGCCTTGAGCTCGACCCGGTTCACCCGGATGCCCCACCGGCCGGTGGCGTCGTCCAGGACGCCGCGCAGCTGGGCGTTGATGTTGTCCCGGCTGGTCAGCGTCTGCTCCAGGTCGAGGGAGCCGATGACGTTCCGCAGGGTGGTGACGGTGAGCTGCTCGATGCCCTGGATGTAGTTGGCGATCTCGTAGGTCGCGGCCTTGGGGTCCGTCGGCTGGAAGTAGATGACGGTGTCGATGCTGACGACCAGGTTGTCGGAGGTGATGACCGGCTGCGGCGGGAACGACACCACCTGCTCGCGCAGGTCGACGTGGGAGCGGATCCGGTCGACGAACGGGATGAGGAAGTGCAGCCCGGCGTCGAGGGTCCGGCTGTACCGGCCCAGCCGCTCGACGATGACGGCGGTGGCCTGGGGCACGATCCGGACCGCCCGCACGAGCGTCACGACGGTGAACGCCACGAGCAGCAGCAGGACGATGTAGAGCGGGAGGTTCTCCATCAGTGGGGCTCCTCGGCCTCGGGGCCTGCGGTGGGTGGGGCGTCGACGACGGCGGTGGCGCCGTCGATCCGGACGACGCGGACGATGCTGCCCGGCTCGAAGACCCGGCCGGGGACGTCGCTGCGCGCCGACCACTCCTCGCCGGTGAGCTTGACGAGGCCGCCGCGGTCGGTGACCTGGCGCAGCACCTCGGCGGGCCGGCCGATCTGGGCGGCGGTGTTCGTCCGCTGCGCCGGCCCGGCGGGCCGCAGCCGGCGCAGGGCGATCGGCCGGACCAGGACGAGCAGCAGCCCGGCGACCGCGGTGGCGACGAGGACCTGTGCGGTCAGGGACCCGCCCGCGAACGCGACGACCGCGCCGGCCAGCGCGCCGACGGTGAGCATGGCGAACACCATGTCGAGCGAGGCGACCTCGATGAGGCCGAGCAGGAGCGCCGCCCCGACCCACCACAGCCACTGCGTGTCACGCAGCCAGTCCACGGGCCCCCTCCCCTCGTCTCGCGGGCGCCCTGGCGCCGCGGTCATCCTCGCGCCGCGGTCATCCTGGCACAGCCCGAGCCGCTCAGCCCCGATCAGCCGAAGGCGCGCGCCGTCCACCGGTCGCCGTGCCGTTCCACGGTGAGCGGCATCCCGAAGGTCTCGGCCAGGTGCTCCGCGGTCAGGGTGTCCGGCAGCGACCCGGCGGCGACCACCCGGCCGGCCCGCAGCAGCAGCAGGTGGGTGAAGCCCGGTGGGATCTCCTCCACGTGGTGGGTGACGAGCACCATGGCCGGTGCGCCGGCGTCAGCGGCGAGGTCGCCGAGGCGTCGCACGAGGTCCTCCCGTCCGCCGAGGTCGAGGCCTGCGGCCGGCTCGTCCAGGAGCAGCAGCTCGGGATCGGTCATCAGCGCGCGCGCGATCTGCACCCGTTTGCGCTCGCCCTCGCTGAGCGTGCCGTAGAGCCGGTCGGCGAGGTGTGCCACGCCCATGGCGGCGAGCAGCTCGGCGGCCCGGGCGTGGTCCAGGGCGTCGTACGCCTCGCGCCAGCGCCCGACGACCCCGTAGGAGGCGGTGACGACGACGTCCGCGACCCGCTCCCCACCCGGCAGCCGCTCGGCGAGCGCCGCGCTGGACAGACCGATCCGGGGACGCAGCTCGAACACGTCCACGGTGCCGAGCACCTCCTCGAGCACGGCCGCCACCCCGCTCGTGGGGTGGATCCGCGCCGCGGCGACCTGCAGCAGCGTGGTCTTGCCCGCGCCGTTCGGGCCGAGGACCACCCAGCGCTCGCCCTCGGCGACGTCCCAGTCCACCTCGTCGAGCAGGACCGCGTCACCGCGGCGCACGGTCACGCCGGCCATCTGCAGGACGTCGCTCATGCTCCTGACCCTAACGGGGCAGGTAGCGGCGATCCGCCGCCGGTGACCGGACCGGACGAGCCGGCCCGAGGCGGCCTCTACCCTGCTGGCGTGCTCGACCTGCCCCGCTCCGCCCGGCTGGCGCTCTGGGGCGCCGCGCTGAGCGCCGGCACCGCCGGTGTCGACGTCCCTGGGGTGCTGCGTGCCGTGCAGCGCGACGACGAGCCGCACACCATCGACGGCTCGGACGTCGAACCGGCAGCCCTGGGGGACTGGCTCCGGGGCCTGCCGCGGGAGGTGGCGTGGCGGCTCGTCCTGCCCGCCGCCGGCGACCCGCACGACCTGACCGGCCCGGCCGCCACCTCGGTCGCCGCGACGGACGCCGGTGAGGCGGTGGCGGTGACCGGGCCCGGCGGCGTCCGGGTCCTCGTCCCGGAGGTGACCGAGTTCGGCTCCGAGCTCGAGCCGGGGGCGCTCGTGCAGTGGCGGGTCCTGCCCGGCTCCCCCCTGCGCCCGCTCGCGGCGTCCCTGGCCGACGCCGACCGGGTGCTGCGCCAGGCTCTGCGGACGGCGACCGAGACGCTGGCGTCCCTCGACGTGTCCCGCTGGCGCCAGGACGCGGCCGAGCGGATCGCGGCGGTCCGCGGCGGCGGCCTGCCCCGGGACGCCCTGCCCCCTGGGGTCCCGGCGCGGCTGGCAGCAGTGCTGGCCACAGCGGTCCGGGTCCGCGCGGTGGTCTCGCTGGCCCTGGAGGACGACGGGGCGGCGGTCAGCGGGTGGGAGGCCGACCGGCGGGCCCGGGCCCTGCGGGACGTCGACGCGGTGGCGCGGCGCAGCACCGCCGACGCGGTGAACGCCGCGCTGGCCGGTCACCCGGAGCGCTCGAGCACCTCGCGGTAGACGGCGAGGGTCCGCTCGCCGACCTGCTCCCAGGAGAACTCCGTCTCGACGCGGCGCCGGCCGGCCGCACCGTACCGGCGGGCGCGCTCGACGTCCTCGACGGCCTCGGTGAGGGTGGCGGCCAGGTCGGCTTCGAACCGGGCCGGGTCGACCGGCGTCCCGGTGCCGTCGCCGACCTGCTCGACCGGCACCAACCAGCCGGTCTCCCCCGGCACGACGACCTCGGGGATCCCGCCGGTGGCGGTGCCGACGACGGCCGCCCCGCACGCCATCGCCTCGAGGTTGACGATGCCCAACGGCTCGTACAGCGACGGGCAGACGAAGACGGTTGCGGCGGACAGTACCTGCGCGAGCTGCTCGCGGGGCAGCATCTCCTCGATCCACAGCACGCCGTCCCGGGTGCTCTGCAGGTCGCGGACCAGGCCGCTCACCTCGTCGAGGATCTCGGGGGTGTCCGGCGCTCCGGCGCACAGGACGAGCTGGACGTCGGCGGGCAGGTTGCGCGCCGCCCGCAGCAGGTGCGGCAGGCCCTTCTGCCGGGTGATCCGGCCCACGAACACGACGCTGCGCCGTCCGGGGTCGATGCCGAGGCGCTCGAGGTGCTCGCTGCCCTCGTCCCGCGTCCACGCGCTGGTGTCGATGCCGTTGTGGACGACCTGGACCCGCTCGGGGTCGACGTCCGGGTAGGCGGCGAGGATGTCGTCCCGCATGCCGGCGCTCACCGCGATGACGCCCGCCGCGCCACGGTAGGCGGCCTGCTCCGCCCACGAGGACACCGCGTACCCGCCGCCGAGCTGCTCGGCCTTCCACGGGCGCAGCGGCTCGAGGCTGTGCGCGGTCAGCACGTGCGGAATGCCGTGCAGGAGTCCCCCCAGGTGCCCGGCGAGGTTGGCGTACCAGGTGTGCGAGTGCACCAGGTCGGCGCCGCCGACGTCGGCCGCCATGGCCAGGTCTACTCCGAGTGTGCGCAGCGCCGGGTTCGCCCGGGACAGCTCCTGCGGCTCCGGGTAGGCGGTGACGCCGTCCTCGCCGCGAGGGGAGCCGAAGCAGCGGACCCGCACGTCGGCGTGCCGGCGCAGCACCGCAGACAGCTCGGCGACGTGCACGCCGGCGCCGCCGTAGACCTCCGGGGGGTACTCCCGGGTCAGCAGGTCCACGCGCATCCGCCACCTCCACCAGCCGCCGGGATCGACGTGCCGAACGCTAGCGCGGGTCGGGCCGGTCGACCCGTGCGCGGACCGGCGTCGCGCCCTACGCTGCGGGCATGCCGGGTCCCAGGGTGCTTGCGATCGTCCTCGCCGGCGGGGAGGGCAAACGGCTCATGCCCCTCACCGCGGACCGGGCCAAGCCTGCCGTCCCGTTCGGCGGCACCTACCGGCTCATCGACTTCGCGCTGAGCAACGTCATCAACTCCGGCTACCTCAAGGTCGTCGTCCTCACCCAGTACAAGTCCCACAGCCTCGACCGGCACGTGACGATGACGTGGCGGATGTCGACGATGCTCGGCAACTACGTGACCCCGGTGCCGGCCCAGCAGCGGCTCGGTAAGCAGTGGTACCTCGGCAGCGCCGACGCGATCTACCAGAGCCTCAACCTCATCCACGACGAACGGCCCGACATCGTCGTCGTCGTCGGGGCGGACCACGTCTACCGGATGGACTTCTCCCAGATGGTCGCCGCGCACCAGGACGTCGGCGCGCCGTGCACGGTGGCCGCGATCCGTCAGCCGGTGAGCCTCGCCGACCAGTTCGGCGTCATCGAGGTCGATCCGGCCGACCCGCGCAGGATCGACGCGTTCCGGGAGAAGCCGGCCGACCCGCAGGGTCTGCCCGACGCCCCCGACCACGTCCTGGCGTCGATGGGCAACTACGTCTTCGACGCCGACGCCCTCGTCGAGGCGGTCACCCGGGACGCTGAGGACGAGGCCTCTCAGCACGACATGGGCGGCGACATCGTGCCGTGGTTCGTCTCCCGCAACCAGGCCGCCGTCTACGACTTCCGGGACAACGACGTCCCCGGGTCCACGGACCGCGACCGGGACTACTGGCGGGACGTCGGCACGATCGACTCGTTCTTCGAGGCCCACATGGACCTCATCTCCGTGCACCCCGTCTTCAACCTCTACAACACCGAGTGGCGGATCTTCTCCCAGCAGCCGCCGCTGCCGCCGGCCAAGTTCGTCCACGGCTGGCACGGCCGGATCGGGCACGCGGTGAACTCGATCGTCGGCCCGGGATCGGTGGTGTCGGGCGGCCTGGTCGAGAGCTCGGTGCTCGGCACCAACGTCATGGTCCGCTCGTGGTCCTCGGTCAGCGACTGCGTGCTGTTCGACAACGTCGAGGTGGGGCGGCACGCGGTGCTGCGCCGCTGCGTCATCGACAAGAACGTGCGAGTCCCCGAGGGTGCCCGGATCGGGATGGACGCCGAGGAGGACCGTGCCCGCGGGTTCACCGTCACCGACAGCGGGATCACCGTGGTCGGCAAGGGGCAGACTGTCCCGGCGCCGGAGCGAACGCCGTCCCGGACGACGTGAGCACCCTGCTCGTCACGGTGACGGGGCCCGACCGGCCCGGAGCCGTCGCCCGGCTGCTTGAGGTCGCCGCCCGCCCCGGGGCAGAGATCCTGGACGTCGAGCAGGCCGTCGTCCGGGGCCGGCTCAGCCTCGCCGTGCGACTGAGAACGGGGACCGACGGGCAGCCGAGCGCCGAGGCGCTGACCGCTCTCGGCCGCGAGCTGGGACTGCACGTGACCTGCGAGGCCGCCACCGGCGAGCAGGTGCCGGAGCCGCTGACCCGGCTGCACGTCGCCGTCCTCGGCAGTCCGCTGGGTGCCGGCGCGCTCGCGGACGTCGTCCGCCGTCTCGCCGACCACGGCGGCACGGTCCAGCGGGTCCGCCGGCTCGCGAGTGAGCCGGTGACGTGCGTCGAGCTCGACGTCTCCGGCGAGGTGGACCTGCTGACCGTCCGCCGCGACCTCGCCGTCCGGGCAGCCTCCCTCGGGATCGACGTCGCGGTCAGCCCCGCGGGGCTCGAGCGCCGGGGCCGTCGGCTGGTGGTCCTCGACGTCGACTCGACCCTGATCCGCGAGGAGGTGGTCGAGCTGCTGGCCGCCCACGCCGGCCGCGCCGCCGAGGTGGCCGCGGTGACCGAGCGGGCGATGCGTGGCGAGCTCGACTTCGCGGCCAGCCTGCACCAGCGAGTGGCCTGCCTGGCGGGTCTCGACGCCGCCGTCCTGGACGCCGTCCGGCGCGCCGTCCGCCTCACCGCCGGGGCCCGCACGCTCGTCGACACCCTGCACCGTCTCGGGTTCCCGGTCGGACTGGTCTCCGGCGGCTTCGCCGAGGTCGTCGAGCCGCTGGCCGCCGACCTCGGCGTCCGGCACGTGCGGGCCAACCGGCTCGAGGTCCGCGGCGGCCGGCTGACCGGACGGGTCACCGGACCGGTCGTCGACCGGGCCGCCAAGGCCGCCGCGCTGCGGGAGATGGCCGCCGCGGAGGGTGTGCCGATGAGCAGCACCGTCGCTGTCGGTGACGGAGCGAACGACCTGGACATGCTCACTGCCGCGGGTCTCGGGGTGGCGTTCTGCGCCAAGCCGCTCGTGCGTGAGCAGGCCGACGCGGTGCTGAGCCACCCCTACCTCGACACGGTCCTCCACCTCCTGGGCATCCCCCGCGACGACTTCGCCCCCCACCCCCACCCCGACCCCCTTTCGTGATCATGCAATCCCGCCACCCCCGACCCCCTTTCGTGATCATGCAATCCCGCCACCCTCCCGACCCCCTTCGTGATCATGCAATCCCGCCACCCTCCCGACCCACCGCCGGCCCCAGAGTGCTGGGTTGGTGGCGCAACACGCCGGAAAATCCGCGGCGACGCCAGCATTCTGTTCTGTGCCGCGAGCACTCCTGGGAACGATGCGGCGGACTGCCACAGCACCCAGGGTGGCGGAATTGCATGATCACGACGTTGGGGGGCGGCCGGGGCGGGGGCATGCAGGGTGGCGGGATTGCATGATCACGAAGGGGGGTGTGGTCAGGGGGTGTGGTCAGGAGTAGGGGGTGTGGTCAGGGGATGTGGAGGGCGGTGAGACGTAGGGAGGCGGCTTCGACGGCGGACCACGGGCCCTCGGCCTCCAGCACCGCCGCACCCGCCGTCGGCAGACCGGCGCGCACCTGCCTCAGCAGGCGCTCGTCCGACCCCGGTCCGGCCAGGGCGACGGCCACCTGGGACAGGGTCGGCTGGTGGCCGACGACGAGGACCGTCCGGACGTCGTCCGCGGCCTCGGCGACGAGGTTCACCACGGCAGCCGGCGAGGCCTCGTAGAGGTCCGGCTCCACCCGGAGCTCGGGCTCGGGCGACCCGACGACACCGAGGCCCTCTCGCAGCGACGCCCACGTCTGCACGGTCCGTCGAGCGCTCGAGCACAGCACGAGGTCCGGCCGCAGCCCTGCCCCGGCCAGCCACTCCCCCGTGGCCGCGGCGTCCCGGTGGCCACGGGTCGTCAGCCACCGGTCGTGGTCACGGACGGCCGGCGGCCGCTCGGCCTTGGCGTGCCGCAGCAGCACCAGCCGGCGAGTGGCACTCACCCCGCCCCCATCGCGTGGAAGCCGCCGTCGACGTGGACGATCTCACCGGTGGTGGCCGGGAACCAGTCGGACAGCAGCGCCACGCAGGCGCGTGCCGCCGGTTCGGCGTTCGTGACGTCCCAGCCCAGCGGGGCCCGTTGCTGCCAGGTCTCCTCGAACACCTCGAACCCGGGGATCGACTTGGCCGCCGTCGTCCGGATCGGGCCGGCCGCCACGAGGTTGCACCGGACGCCGTCCGGGCCCAGGTCGCGGGCCAGGTACCGGTTCGTGGACTCGAACGCCGCCTTCGCCACGCCCATCCAGTCGTAGACCGGCCACGCGTAGCGGGCGTCAAAGGTAAGGCCGACGACGGAGCCGCCACGGGCCAGCAGGGGGCGAGCCGCCACGGCGAGGGACTTCAGCGAGTAGGCCGACACGTGCAGGGCGGTGGCGACGTCCTCCCACGACGCGCCGAGGAAGTCGAAGGCGCCCGGCGGCGCGAACCCGATCGAGTGCAGCACCCCGTCGAGGCCGTCGACGTGCTCGCCGAGCCGGCCGGCGAGGGCGTCGAGGTGCCCGGCGTCGGTGACGTCGAGCTCCACGACAGGCGCCTCCCGCGGCAGCCGCCGGGCGATCACCTGTGTGATGCGCATCTGCCGGCCGAAGGAGGTCAGCACCACCTGGGCGCCCTCCTGCTGGGCGAGCCGCGCCACGTGGAACGCGATCGAGCTGTCCGTCAGCACGCCGGTGACCAGCAGCCGCTTGCCGTCGAGAAGTGCCATCCGGGTGTCGTCCTTCCGTCGGTGAGTGCTGTGCCGACCCGGTCCGTACCGGGCAGGGTGTCCGTCGGTACCGGTCAGTGGCCCATACCCAGGCCGCCGTCGACCGGGACGACGGCGCCGCTGATGTACCCGGCGTCCGGGCCGGCGAGGAAGCGCACCACGCGGGCGACCTCCTCGACGGTGCCGAACCTGCCGGCCGGGATGGCCTGCCGGTAGGTCTCCTGGCGGTCAGCCGGAAGCGCCGCGGTCATCTCGGTCTCGATGTACCCGGGGGCGACGACGTTCGCGGTGACGCCGCGACCGCCGAGCTCACGGGTGATCGAGCGGGCCAGGCCGATCATCCCGGACTTGCTCGCCGCGTACCCGGTCTGCCCGGGCGAGCCGTACAACCCGACGACGCTGGAGATGAGGATGATCCGTCCCCGCCGCATCCGCACCATGCCCTTGGTCGCCCGGCGGACGACGCGGAAGGCGCCGGTGAGGTTCGTGTCGAGGACGGCGGCGAAGTCGTCGTCGGTCATCCGCAGCAGCAGCTGGTCGCGGGTGATCCCCGCGTTGGCGACGACCACCTCGACCGGCCCGTGCTCCTGCTCGGCCCGGGCGAACGCGGCGTCGACGCTGGCCGAGTCGGTGACCTCGCAGTGCAGGCCCAGCGCGCCGTCCGGCACGGTCCCGGAACGGTGCGTCACCGCGACCCGGTCGCCGTCGGCGACGAACGCCTCGACGATCGCCCGGCCGATCCCCCGGCTACCGCCCGTCACCAGCACGCTGCGCGGCTCGCTCACCCTTGCCCACTCCTCTCGTCGGTCCGCCGGGGACGCTACCGACTACCTACGGGTAATACGCTCCTGCGCGTGCGACGAGTCGACGAGGACTTCCGGTCCCTGCCCCTGGCAACCGTGGCGGACGCCGCTCTCAGCCGGGCGCGTGAGCTCGGCGCCGAGCACGCCGACCTGCGGGTGGAGCGGGTGCGGGACAGCGGGGTCGACCTGCGCGACGGCCGGCTCACCTCCTCCGGGGACGACGTCGACTCCGGCCTCGCCGTCCGGGTCGTCGTCGACGGCACGTGGGGGTTCGCTGCGGCGACCGCTGTGACCACGGACCAGGCCGCCGCGCTGGCCGAGCAGGCCGTCGAGCTGGCCCGGGTCTCCCGGGCGCTGTCCACCGAGCGGGTCGAGCTGGCCGACGAGCCGGTGCACGCCGGCAGGGAGTGGGTGTCCGAGTACGTCACCGACCCGTTCGCCGTCCCGGACGCCGAGAAGGCGGCTCTCCTGGAGGCCTGGTCCCGGCAGCTGCTCGCCGCGGGGGTCAGTCACGTCGACGCGTCCTTCCGGGCGGTGAAGGAGCAGAAGTACTACGCGGACCTGGCCGGCACCTCCACCACGCAGCAGCGGGTCCGGGTGCACCCCGAGCTGACCGTCGTCCTCGTCGGGGACGACGGGATGGAGACGATGCGCACCCTCGCCCCGCCGGTGGGCCGGGGCTGGGAGTTCCTCGTCGGCACCACGGAGCAGGGGGCCTGGGACTGGGCCGCCGAGCTCGCCGAGCTGCCCGACCTCGTCCGGGAGAAGCTCGCCGCCCCCAGCGTGGAACCGGGGCGCTACGACCTCGTCATCGACCCGAGCAACCTGTGGCTGACGATCCACGAGTCCGTGGGGCACGCCACCGAGCTGGACCGGGCCCTCGGGTACGAGGCCGCCTACGCGGGCACCAGCTTCGCCACCCTCGACCAGCTCGGCTCCCTGCGGTACGGCTCGGAGCTCATGCACGTCACCGGGGACCGCACGGTCGAGCACGGCCTGGCCACGGTCGGCTACGACGACGAGGGCGTGCAGGCCCAGGCGTGGGACATCGTCCGCGACGGAGTCCTCGTCGGCTACCAGCTCGACCGCCGGATGGCCGCGATGCACCGGCTCGGTGACCCGCCCGGCCGGTCCAACGGGTGCGCGTTCGCCGACTCGCCCCAGCACGTACCGCTGCAGCGGATGGCGAACGTGTCCCTGCAGCCCGCGGCCGACGGGCCGGACCTGGCAGGTCTGATCGCCGGCGTCGACCGCGGCATCTACGTCGTCGGCGACCGGTCCTGGTCCATCGACATGCAGCGCTACAACTTCCAGTTCACCGGGCAGCGCTTCTACCGGATCGTCGGCGGCAGGCTGGCCGGGCAGGTCAAGGACGTCGCCTACCAGGCGACGACGACGGACTTCTGGCGCTCGATGTCGGCGGTCGGGGACGCGTCGACGTACGTCCTCGGCGGTGCCTTCAACTGCGGCAAGGGCCAACCAGGCCAGGTCGCCGCCGTCTCCCACGGGTGCCCCGCCGCCCGCTTCGACGACGTCCGCATCCTCAACACCGTCCAGGAGGCCGGTCAGTGAGCCGTCCGAGCACCGCACCCGACGTCGTCGAGAAGGCCCTGGCGACCGCCCAGGCCTCCCCCGCCCACGCCGGCACCTGTGTCGTCGTCCGGGAGGAGTCCGGGGTCAACCTGCGCTGGGCCGCGAACACGCTGACGACGAACGGCGTGACCTCCGGGCAGTCGGTCACGGTCGCCGCGGCGGTCCGGACGGCGGCGGGGGTGTCGGTCGGGGTGCTCACCCGCCGCGGGGTCGGTGCGGACGACGTCGCGGCCCTCGTCGAGGACGCCCAGGCGGCCGCCGCCACCGCCCCGCCCGCCGAGGACGCCGCCGACCTGGTCACCGGGCAGACGGGCCCCGACTGGACGGAGCCGGCTCCGGTGTCCGGACCGGACGTGCTCGCCCGGTTCGCAGAGGGGCTCGGCGAGGCGCTCGCCCGGGCCAGGGGGCAGGGTCGCGAGCTGTTCGGGTTCGCCGAGCACGGCGTGCGCACGACCTGGCTCGGCACCACGGCGGGCACCCGCCGCCGGCACGTCCAGCCCCAGGGCACCGTCGAGCTGACCGGCAAGTCCCACGACCGCGCCCGCTCGACCTACGTCGGGCGCGCCACTCGGGACTTCACCGACGTCGACGCCGCGGCCCTGGACGCCGAGATCGAGCAGCGCCTCGCGTGGCAGGCCCGGCGCGTCGACGTCCCGGCGGGCCGGTACGACACGGTGCTGCCGCCCACCGCGGTCGCCGACCTCATGGTCTACGCCTACTGGTCCTCCGACGCCCGCAGCGCCCACGAGGGCCGCTCGGTGTTCTCCCGCCGCGGCGGGGGCACGCGCGTCGGTGACCGGCTGACCGACGTCCCGCTGACGCTCTACAGCGACCCGGCCGAGCCCGGCCTGGAGACCGAGCCGTTCGTGCTCACCGAGGCCAGCAGCCCGTTCGCGTCGGTGTTCGACAACGGCATGCCGGTGGGACGCTCGACGTGGATCGAGGACGGCGTCCTCGCCGCGCTGCCCACCACCCGGCACACCGCGGCCCTGACCGGGCTGCCGGTGCAGCCCGCGGTCGACAACCTCGTGCTGACCGGGCGGGACGCGTCCGGCGACCTGGCCGACGTCGTCCGCGGGGTCGACCGGGGCCTGCTCGTCACCTGCCTGTGGTACATCCGCGAGGTCGACCCGACGACGCTGCTGCTGACCGGGCTGACCCGCGACGGGGTCTACCTCGTCGAGGGCGGGGAGGTGACCGGGGCGGTGACGAACTTCCGGTTCAACGAGAGCCCGGTGGGCATGCTGAGCCGGGTCGGCGCGGTGGGCCGCACCGAACCGGCCCTGTCCCGCGAGTGGGGGGACTACTTCCCCCGGACGGCGATGCCGCCGCTGCTCGTGCACGACCTCAACATGTCGAGCACGAGCCAGGCCAGCTGACGCCCGCGCTGCCGCGCGGCCGGCGGGGACGTACCGTGGGGCGGTGAGGCTGCACCGACCGGCGCGCGCCCCCCGCGACACCCCGGTCCACCGGATCACCGACGCCCGCCGTTCGCACGCGGAGGACCAGCGGGACCGGATGATCAAGTACACCGTCTCGATGACGGTGCGGATGGTGTGCATCGTGCTCGCCCTCGTCACCCGCGGGCCGCTGCAGTGGCTGTTCATCACCGGCGCGGTGGTGCTGCCGTACGTGGCGGTGCTGATCGCCAACGCCAGCCGGGAACAGGCTCCGGAGCCCCCGGACACCTGGGGTGTCCACCCGCCCGCGCTCGGGTCCGGCGACACGCCACCGGAAGATGACCGTGGGGTACCTCGCTGACATCCCGGTGTGTCATGATGAGACCACGCGTTCTGCATCCCCCGTCGGAACGCGTCCAGGACGCCGGGCGGCTCCCCCCCGTGGCTGCCCGGCGTCCGCCTTCCCGGTCCGGCGGGAGCACCGTCACGCACCGCCCACCCGCCTCCCGCGGCAGGATCTTCCCGCGCCGATCCCGACCGGTCACACTGGGGGCATGAACCTCTCCGGCAGCCCGACCACGGGACTGCTCTGCAGCGCCCGGGGCTGCCGCTCTGCGGCGGTCTGGGGGCTGCGGTGGAACAACCCCCGGCTGCACCCGCCGGAGCGTCGCAAGGTCTGGCTCGCCTGCGAGGAGCACCGCGCGACGCTGGCCGACCACCTCGCCGTCCGCGGGTTCCTCCGCGAGACCGTCCCGGTGGCCGAGCTCGACCGAACCGCCTGACTCGACCGAACCGCCTGACCGGCGCCGAACCGCCTGACCGGCCCGCGCCGGCGTCCGGGGCGGCGGTTACCGTCGTGCCGTGTACCGGTTCCTGCTGACCCCGCGCTGGCTCGCCGGCCTCGCCGTCACCGTCGTGGTGGCCGTGGTCTGCGTCCTGCTCGGCATGTGGCAGTGGGACCGGCGCGAGCAGGCCCGGGAGCGCAACGAGCCCGTGCTGGCGAACTACGACCGTGAGCCGCGGCCGCTCACCGAGGTCCTGCCCGACGCGCTCCCGCCCGCCGGGGCCGAGCTGCCGCGCCCAGCCCGCTGGACGCCGGTGACGGCGGACGGCGAGTACCTCGCCGAGGACACGGTGCTGGTTCGCAACCGGTCGCTCAACGGGCGGCCCGGCTACGTCGTCCTCGTGCCCTTCGCCGTGGACGACGGACCGGTCGTCGTCGTGGACCGGGGGTGGGTGCCGATCGGTGCGACCGGCAGCGCCCCGGACGACGTCCCGGCCCCTCCGCAGGGACCGGTCACCCTGACCGCCCGGCTGCAGACCCCGGAGCCGCACCTGGAGCGGGACGCCCCCGCCGGCCAGCTGCACAGCATCCACCCCCCGGACGTCGCCGGGCTGACCGGTCTCGACGTGCTCCCGGGGGTCTACCTGGTGGCCGCGGGCGAGGACCCGGCGCCGGCGCAGGCACCGGCGCGGGCCGGGCGTCCGGCCGTCGACGAGGGCCCGCACCTGTCGTACGCGTTGCAGTGGTTCGTGTTCGCCACCGGTGCGTTCGTGGGTTACGGGGTGCTGGCCCGGCGCGAGGCCGCCGACCGGCGGGCAGCGGGTGCCGGCGGCGAGCGGCCCGCGGCGGTGCCGGCGGCGCCTCCCTCGCGCTCCCGGCGGCGCAGCGACGAGGACGTGGAGGACGAGATCCTCGACGCCCGCTCGCGCGGCTGAGGCTGAGGGTGCGGCTGCGGGCGGGTCAGGTCGCTCGACTGTGAGAACGGCATCCTGGCACGTGAACAGTGCCACTCGGAAGCCTCGCCACTCGAACGGGCGTTCGTGGGACGTCTCACGCGGTGCGGCGTGTCCGTCTCCGGCGTCTCCTCGGCCCTCGGTGTTGGGTGGTCTACTGACGGGCATGAAGCGCAGTTTGATCTGGTGGGGCGTTGCCGCCCTCGGCGCGGGCGCCGTGCTCACCGTTCTGTTCGGGATCGTCGCTCAGGCGTCTCGCAACCTCGGAGACAACCCGGTCGGGCTCGTGGGACCGCTCCTCGTCGTCGTCGGGGTCGTCCTCCTCGTCGTCGGCGCTGTCGCGCGCGCTGTGCGCCGCTAGCGGGCGTCGCCTCCAGACGGAGACGCCCCCGCGCGGCAGGGTCAGTCCTTGCTCTCCGGCGCCTTCCTCCACCCTTCGCCGTGCTCCGGACAGACCCGCAGGGTGATGAGTCCCTGCTGCGTGATCGACCGCTCGCGCGGCGTGTAGAGGACCGTCTGCCTACCGCACCAACAGAGCGTCTCGGCGTTCGTCATGCGGCCAGTGTGCCAGCGGTCACGCCGTAGCCGCGGGCTTCGTGGAGTCTGTACGCCCGGATACGAGGAACTGGGTCCGGTAGAGCTCCGAGTACAGCCCGCCGCGGGCGAGCAGCTCGGCGTGCCTGCCCCGCTCGACGACCCGCCCGGACTCGAGCACGACGATCTCGTCGGCCTGCCGCACGGTCGACAGCCGGTGGGCGATGACCAGGGACGTGCGGCCTTCCAGCGCGGTGTCGAGCGCCCGTTGCACCGCCGCCTCGGACTCCGAGTCCAGGTGCGCCGTCGCCTCGTCGAGGATGACGACGTCCGGGGCCTTGAGCAGCAGCCGGGCCAGGGCGATCCGCTGCTTCTCGCCGCCGGAGAGCCGGTGACCGCGGTCCCCCACCACCGTGTCGAGCCCCTCCGGGAGCTGCTGCACGAGCGGCCACACCTGCGCCGCCCGCAGCGCGGCCTCGACCTCGGCGTCCGAGGCGTCCGGCCGGGCGTACCGCAGGTTGGCGCGGATGGTGTCGTGGAACAGGTGCGCGTCCTGGGTGACGACCCCGACCCGCGAGTGCAGCTCCTCCTGCGCCACTTCCCGGACGTCGACCCCGCCGACCCGCACCGACCCGGACGTCACGTCGTAGAGCCGGGCGACCAGCGCGGTGACCGTCGTCTTGCCCGCTCCGCTCGGGCCGACGAGGGCGACCATCCGGCCCGGCTCGACGCGGATGTCGACTCCGCGCAGCACCTCGTCGCCGCTGCGGCGGTCCAGGGACTCGGTCTCCTCCAGGGACGCCAGCGAGACGTCCGTGGCCGCCGGGTAGCCGAACCGGACGTCGTCCAGCTCGACCGACAGGGGGCCGGCCGGCAGCGGGCGGGGCGACGGCGGGTCGGTGACGAGCGGGGGCAGGTCGAGGACCTCGAAGACCCGCTCGAAGGACACCAGCGCGGTCATCACGTCGACCTGGACGTTGCTCAGGGCGGTGATCGGGCCGTAGAGCCGGGCGAGCAGGGCGGTCAGGGCGATGAGGGTGCCCACGGTGACGGTTCCCTCGATGGCGAGCACACCGCCGACCCCGTAGACGACAGCGGTGGCCAGGGAGGCGACCGCGGTGAGCGAGGCGAAGAACAACCGGTTGCTCATCGCGATCCGCACGCCGATGTCGCGGACCCGCGCGGCCCGCTCCCGGAACTCGGTGTCCTCCCGGTCGGCGCTGCCGAAGAGCTTGACGAGCAGGGCCCCGGCGACGTTGAAGCGCTCGGTCATCCGGTTGCCCAGCTCGGCGTTGAGCTGCATGCCCTCCCGGCTCAGCCCGGCCAGCCGGCGCCCGACCCGCCGGGCGGGCAGCAGGAACAGCGGGACGAACAGCAGCGCCAGCAGGGTGATCTGCCACGACAGCAGGGCCATAGTGGTGAGGACGACGGCGAGGGTGATGACGTTGGACACCACCCCGGACAGGGTGGAGGTGAACGCCTGCTGGGCGCCGATGACGTCGCTGTTGAGCCGGGTGACGAGGGACCCCGTCTGGGTGCGGGTGAAGAAGGCGATCGGCTGGCGCTGGACGTGCTCGAACACCCGGGTGCGCAGGTCGAGGATCAGCCCCTCCCCGATCCGGGCGGAGAACCACCGCTGGCCGAGCATGACCACGGCCTCCCCGACGGCCACCACGGCCACCAGGGACGCGAGACCGACGACGAGTCCCCGGTCCCCCTGCATGACGCCGTCGTCGATGACCCGCCGGAGCAGCAACGGGGTGACCACGACGAGGAGGGCGTCGACGACGACCAGGGCGAGAAAGGCGGCCAGCAGGCCCCGGTAGGGATGGGCGAACCCGGCCACCCGTCGCACCGTGCCCGGAGCGAGGCGGCGCTGCGCCACGCTCTCGTCGCGCCGGTAGGAGCGCATCATGTGGAAGCCGGACATCGGCATGGACACCGGACTCAGCTCCCGTCCGGGTGTCGGCCCAGGTGCCCGCCCAGCTGTCGCCGCAGCAGCGGCACCTGGGCGGCCCGCTCGGCGGCGCGCTGGTCGACCGGTGAGCGGTCGAGGGCGCCGGCGAGCAGGTGCTTGGTCGCCGCCAGGGCTCCCTGCGGCGCCGCGAGCAGGGCGCCGGCCAGGTCGTCGACCGCAGCGTCGAGCTCGGCACGCGCGACGACGACCTCGGCCAGGCCGAGCGCCGCGGCCTCCTGGGCCCCCACCCAGCGTCCGGTCGCGCAGATCTCCAGGGCCCTGGAGTAGCCGACGGTCCGCACCAGCGGGGAGGTCCCGCCGAGGTCCGGGACGATGCCCAGCGAGGGCTCCCGCATGGCCAGGGCGGCGTCGTCCGCGAGCACCCGCAGGTCGCAGGCCAGCGCGAGCTGGAACCCGCCGCCCACGGCGTGCCCGCCGACGGCCGCGATGCTCACCGCGTCGACCTCCCGCCACCACGAGAAGCCGCGCTGGAACCCGGCGATCGCCGCGTCGATCTCGGCGGGGGGCAGCGCGGCGAGCCGGGCCAGCCCGGGCTCGCCGTCGGTGCCCTCCCCGAACATGCCGCGGTCCAGACCCGCGGAGAACGACGGTCCCTCGGCCCGCAGCACGACCACCGCGACGTCCGAGCCGGGCACCGCGTCGCCGACGGCGGCCAGGGCCCGCCACGTCGCCGGGGTCATGGCGTTGCGCCGGTCGGGGCGGGCCAGGGTGACGGTCAGCCGTCTCCCGTCGCGCTCGACCCGGATGCCGGCGGCGGCCGCCTGCTCGGCGACAGGCCCACCGGGGGCGAGTAGGTCCACACGTGCTCCTTGGGTCAGGCGAGCGAGACGAGCTCGAGGTAGCCGGGGTTCCACAGGTCCTCGTCCCCGTCGGGCAGCAGCACGACCCGCTCCGGCTGGAGAGCCTCGACGGCGCCCTCGTCGTGGGTGACGAGGACGACGGCGCCCTCGTAGCGCCGCAGGGCACCAAGGACCTCCTCCCGGCTCGCCGGGTCGAGGTTGTTCGTCGGCTCGTCGAGCAGCAGGACGTTTGCCGCGGACACGACGAGCGTGGCCAGGGCGAGCCGGGTCTTCTCCCCACCGGAGAGCACCCGCACCGGCTTGCTGACGTCGTCCCCGCTGAACAGGAACGACCCCAGCACGGACCGTACCTGCGTGTCGGCCAGGTCCGGTGCGGCGCTGCGCATGTTCTCCAGGACGGTCCGCTGCACGTCCAGCGTCTCGTGCTCCTGGGCGTAGTACCCGAGCCGCAGCCCGTGCCCGGCCTGGACGACGCCCGTGTCCGGCTGCTCCAGACCGGCCAGCATCCGCAGCAGGGTCGTCTTGCCGGCGCCGTTGAGGCCGAGGACGACGACTCTGCTGCCACGGTCCACGGCCAGGTCGACGTCGGTGAACACCTCCAGCGAGCCGTACGACTTCGACAGCGCGCTGGCGGTCAGCGGCGTCCGGCCGCACGGAGCCGGCGTGGGGAAGCGGAGCCTGGCCACCTTGTCCTGCTGGCGCTGCGCCTCCAGGCCGGACAGCAGCCGCTCCGCGCGGCGGGCCATGTTCTGCGCCGCCGTCGCCTTGGTGGCCTTGGCGCGCATCTTGTCGGCCTGGGCCATCAGCGCAGCGGCCTTCTTCTCGGCGTTGGCGCGCTCGCGGTGCCGGCGTCGCTCGTCGGTCTCCCGCTGCTGCAGGTACGCCGACCAGCCGACGTTGTAGACGTCGAGCACGGCGCGGTTCGCGTCGAGGTGGAAGACCTTGGTCACCGTCGCCTCGAGCAGTCCGACGTCGTGGCTGATGACGACCAGTCCGCCGTCGTGCCCGCGCAGGAAGTCCCGCAGCCAGGAGACCGAGTCGGCGTCGAGGTGGTTCGTCGGCTCGTCGAGCAGCAGTGTGGGAGCGCCGGAGAACAGGATCCGGGCCAGCTCGACCCTGCGTCGCTGACCGCCGGACAGGGTGCGCAGCGGCTGGTCGAGCACCCGCTCGTCGAGCCCGAGGTTGCTGGCGATACGACCGGCCTCGCTCTCGGCGGCGTACCCGCCGGCGCTGGCGAACTCGGCGTCCAGCCGCGCGTAGCGGGTCATCGCGCGGTCGCGGGTGTCCTCGTCGGCGCTGGCCATCGCAGCCTCCGTCTCCCGCATCCGGCGCAGGACGGCGTCCAGGTCCCGGGCGGACAGGATCCGGTCACGGGCCAGCACGTCGAGGTCGCCGGTCCGCGGGTCCTGCGGCAGGTAGCCGACCTCCCCGGAGCGGGTGACCGTGCCGGCCGCGGGCTGCCCCTCCCCGGCCAGCACCCGGGTGAGCGTCGTCTTGCCGGCGCCGTTACGACCGACGAGGCCCACCCGGTCGCCCGGGCCGATCCGGAAGCTCGCTCGCTCCAGGAGCAGCCGGGCTCCAGCGCGCAGCTCGACGTCAGTGGCAGTGATCATGAGAGGTACCAGTCTAGGTCGCCGCTGGACGGGGCCGGTCGCGCGTCCACGCCACGTGCGACGGAGGGCCGGTGAGAACGGCGGCAGTACCATCGCCCGGGTGAGCCACCTCACCCGCCGTCGCCTGGCAGCCCGGGACCTCGCCCTCGTCGCCACCTTCGCGGCGCTCATCGCCGTCCTGGGGATCCCGGGGCAGCTGTACGTCCTCGGCAACGCCGTCCCCATCACCTTGCAGACGCTCGGGGTGATGCTCGCCGGGTCGGTGCTGGGCTGGCGCCGGGGCGCGCTGGCCACCCTCGTCGTCATCGTGCTGGCCGCGGCCGGGCTGCCCGTCCTGGCCGGGGGCCGCGGCGGGCTCTCCGTCTTCGCCGGCCCGACCGTCGGCTACCTGCTCGCCTGGCCGCTCGGTGCCGCCGTGACCGGGTGGCTGGTGGAGCGCCGGCTGCCGCGGTACTCCCCCGTCACCGGCTTCGTGGCCAACCTCGTCGGCGGGGTGGCCGTCGTCTACGCGGTCGGGGTGCCGGTGCAGGCCGCGGTGACAGGCACGTCGAACCTGCTCGCGATCGCGGTCGCGTCCCTGGTGTTCCTGCCCGGCGACCTGCTCAAGGCGCTCGTCGCGACGACGGTGGCGGCGGGCATCCACCGCGGCTACCCGGCGGTTGCGCCCCGCCGCGAGCTCGCCGCCCGACGCTGAGGTCCGCCGCGTCGTGATCCGGCTGCGCGGGGTGCGCCACCGGTTCGGGGAGCGCACCGTCCTGGACGGCATCGACCTCGATATCGCCGAGCGGCGGGTCGGTGTCGTCGGGGCCAACGGCTCGGGCAAGTCCACCCTGGTCCGCACGCTCAACGGGCTCGTCGTCCCGGACGCCGGGACGGTGACCGTGGACGGGCTCGACACCCGCCGGGACGGGCCGGCGGTGCGACGGCGGGTCGGGTTCGTCTTCACCGACCCCGACGCGCAGATCGTCATGCCGACGGTCGCCGAGGACGTCGGCTTCTCGCTGCGCCGCAGCGGCCTGAGCCCGGCGCAGCGGGCGGAGCGAGTCGCCTCGGTGCTGGACAGGTTCGGTCTCGCCGGGCACGCCGACCACCCGTGCCACCTGCTGTCCGGTGGGCAGAAGCAGCTGCTGGCCCTCGCCGCTGTGCTCGTCACCGAGCCCGAGGTGCTCGTCCTGGACGAGCCGACGACCCTGCTCGACCTGCGCAACGCCCGCCGGATCCGGGACCTGGTCGCGGGGCTGCCGCAGCAGGTCGTCCTGGTCACCCACCACCTCGACCTGCTGGAGGGCTTCGACCGGGTGCTCGTGCTCGACGAGGGCCGGGTGGTGGCCGACGGGCCTCCGGAGCGTGCCGTGCCCGCCTACGAGCAGACCCTCCTCGGATGACGGGCTTCTACCTGCCGGGGTCCGGCCTGCTGCACCGGGCCCCGCCGGGGGCGAAGCTGCTCGCCCTCGCCCTGCTGACGTCGGCGCTCGTCGCGCTGCGCTCGCCGCTCGCCGTGGCCGGCGGTGTGCTCGTCGTCGCAGCGGCAGCAGTAGTCGGCCGGGTGCCCGCGGGCGCCGTGGTGGCTCCGCTGCGGCCGCTGCGCTGGGTCGCGATCCTGCTCGTCGTTTTCCAGGTGCTGACCGGCGGGTGGCACGCCGCCGTGACCGTCGTCGGCACGCTGCTCGTCGCAGTGGCGGCTGCGGGCCTGGTCACCGTCACCACCCGGGTGTCCGACCTGCTCGACGTCCTGGTCCGGCTGCTCGCGCCGCTGCGCCGGGCCGGCGTCGACCCGGAGCGGGTCGGCCTGGTTCTGGCCCTGACGATCCGCTCGGTGCCGGTGCTGGCCGGCCTGTTCGCGGAGGTGCGCGACGCACGCCGGTCCCGGGGCCTGGAGCACTCGCTGCGGGCCCTGCTCGTGCCGGTGGCGGTGCGCGGCGTCCGGCACGCCGACCGGCTCGGTGAGGCCCTCGCCGCCCGTGGCGTCGACGACTGACACCCCCACCCCCCTCCCCGGTGACAACCCCCTCTTCGTGATCATGCAGTCCCGCCACCCCGCACGACCCACTCGTGATCATGCAGTCCCGCCACCCCAGCACCCACCGCCCGCTCCCAGAATGCTGGGTTGCTGGCGCGACACGCCGGCAAGACTGTCCCAGATCCAGCATTCTGCGAAGCGGGCCGATGACGCGGCACGGGCTCCGTGACCCGACGCCGGGCACATGCCTGACAGACCCAGCCTTCGAAGAGACGCGGGACGCTTCGTCGTCCGGGACGAACTGGTTGGGAGCTACCCGGTGGTGCACATGCTCCGCCCCTCAACCCGCCTGATGGCGAGACTTGCATGAACGTCTCATGACCCTAGCCGAGCCACCCCGGTGAGGTGACAACGGTTGGTGACCGTGGGATCCGCCCCTGGCCGCAGGACCACCCACAGAATGCTGTGTCCGTCACAGCTTCGCCGGCGTGTCGTCGGACGCGGCTGGGTCGTGCGGGGTGGCGGGATTGCATGATCACCGAGAAGGGGTGCGGGGTGGCGGGATTGCATGATCACGGAGTGGGGGGTGGGGACTGAGCGTTCGAGGGGTCGGTGAGGCGGACGCGGACGGCGCGGGCGCGCTGGGCGGTGTCCTCGAGGACGGCGAGCCGGGGGTCCCGGACGTCGAGGAGCGGGGAGCGAGGCAGGTCCGCCAGCGACTGCAACCGCGCGTCGGCGAGCACGGCGTCCACGAGCCTGCGGTCCCCGCCGCGGACGAGCACCTCCGGGCGGTCGGCGGCGGCGAGCCGGTCCAGCAGCTTGCGCGCGGTCTGCGCGGCAGCGTCCTCGAGGACAGCCGCCTGACCGGCGCGGCGACGGGCGAACCGCTGCTGCGACCAGCCCCCGGCGGCGGTGCGGCCCTGCACGTGCCGGGTGCCGACGCTGTGGTCGAGCAGACGACCCCCCCGCGCGAGCCCCGCGGCGAAGCCCCCGCGCCGCACCAGCAGGAGGAACGCGGTGCGCGGCCGGGCGGCGTGCTCGACCAGTGCCGCGAGCGGGTCGTCGCCGGCGGGCAGCGACGACCACGGCACCTCGAGGTCCGCCCGGGCCCCGTCGGCGCCGGTCACCCGGACGACGTCGGGCCTGCCCGGCTCCCGGACGACCGTCAGCTCCTCGGTCCCGTGCCGTTCACCGAAACCGCTGACCCAGCGGACCAGCCGCTCAGGTGGCAGCTCGAGGAGCCGGTGGGTCCCGGCCGGGGCGGTGTCCAGGGCCGGTTCAGACGTTGAAGCCCAGTGCCCGCAGCTGCTCGCGGCCCTCTTCGGTGATCTTGTCCGGTCCCCACGGCGGCATCCAGACCCAGTTGATCCGGTGTCCTGCGACGAGCCCGTCGAGCACCTGGGTGACCTGTTCCTCGATGACGTCGGTCAGCGGGCAGGCCGCCGAGGTCAGGGTCATGTCGATGACCGCGTGATGGTGCTGGTCCACGGTGATGCCGTAGACGAGCCCCAGGTCGACGACGTTGATGCCGAGCTCTGGGTCGACGACGTCGCGCAGCGCCTCCTCCACGTCGGCCGCGTCGGTCTGCTTCGCGGTGGTGGTGTCCGTCATGACCTCTCCCTGTCGTCGGTCGCACTGTCGTCGGTCCTGCTGCCATTGTCACCCGCAGCGGCGACGGCCTGCGAGACCGCGTCCCGCATCGCCGCCCAGCCGAGCAGGGCGCACTTCACCCGGGCCGGGAACCGCCGGACGCCGGCGAACGCGGCGACGTCCCCGTCCCGCTCGGGGTCGGCGTCGGCCCGGCCCTGCAGGACGTCGAGCACGCTCGCGTACCGCTGCATCGCGCCGTCCACGGTCGCGCCGGTGACCTCGTCGGCCATCACCGAGGCACCGGCGACACTGATCGAGCAGCCGGCGGACTCGTACGACACGTCCTCCACCCGGTCCCCGGCCAGCCGGACCCGCAGCGTGATCTCGTCGCCGCAGGTCGGGTTCACGTGGTGGACCTCGACGTCGTAGGGCTCGCGCAGCCCGGCGCGGTGCGGGGAGCGGGCGTGGTCGAGGATGAGCTCCTGGTACAGCTGGTCCATGCTCATCGGGCGGCTCCGAAGAAGGCGCGGGTGCGGTGCAGGGCGTCGACGAGGGCGTCGACCTCGGCGTCGGTCGTGTACAGGTACGACGAGGCCCGGTTCGACGCCTGGACGCCGAACCGGACGTGCAGCGGGCGGGCGCAGTGGTGCCCGGCGCGCACGGCGATGCCGTAGGAGTCGAGGAGCTGGGCGACGTCGTGCGGGTGGACGCCGTCGAGGGTGAAGCTCACTGCCCCGCCGCGGTCGACGGGCTCCGCCGGGCCGAGGACCCGAAGACCAGGCACGTCGGCGAGGCCCTCGAGCAGCCGCGCGGTGACGTGCTGCTCGTGCGCGGCGACGGCCTCCATGCCGAGGCTCTCGAGGTAGCGCACCGCGGCGCCCAGACCCACGGCCTGGGTGATCGGCGGGGTGCCGGCCTCGAACCGGTGCGGGGGCGCCGCGTACGTGGACCCGGCCATCTCGACCACGCCGACCATCTCGCCGCCGCCGAGGAAGGGGGGCAGCTGCTCGAGCAGGTCGTAGCGACCCCACAGGACGCCGATCCCGGTCGGGCCGAGCATCTTGTGCCCGGTGAAGGCCAGCAGGTCCGGGCGGCCGTCACCGAGGCCGGCGAGGTCGACCGGCACCTGCGGGACGGCCTGGCTGGCGTCGACGACGGTGAGCGCGCCCACCTCGCGGGCCCGCCGGACGAGCTCGGCGACCGGGTTGACGGTGCCCAGCACGTTGGACACCCAGGTCACGGCGAGCACCTTGGTGCGCTCGGTCAGCAGGTCGTCCAGCCCGTCGAGGTCGAGCCGGCCGTCGTCGGTGACGCCGATCCACCGCAGGGTGGCGCCGGTGCGCCGGCACAGCAGCTGCCAGGGCACGAGGTTGGAGTGGTGCTCCATCTCGGTGACGAGCACCTCGTCGCCGGGACCGACCCGCAGCGGGGGGTCGGCCCAGCCGAGGACGGCGGCGGCGAGGTTGAGCGCCTCGGAGGCGTTCTTGGTGAAGACGACCTCCTCGGCGCGTCCGGCGCCGATGAACCGGGCGACGTCCTGCCGGGCCCCCTCGTAGGCGGCCGTCGCCTCACCGCCCAGCTGGTGGACGGCGCGGGCGACGTTGGCGTTGTGCCACGCGTCGTGCTCGGCGACCGCGTCGATGACCGCCTGGGGCTTCTGCGAGGTGTTGGCCGAGTCCAGGTAGACCAGCGGGCGGTCGCCGTCGAGGCGACGCGCGAGGATCGGGAAGTCCTTGCGCACCGCCTCGACGTCCAGCCCGGCCTGCACGTCCAGCCGGTCGCCCACGTCCCCCACCGTCAGACCGTCTGGGTGGTGAAGCGGTCGTAGCCCTCGGCCTCGAGCCGCTCGGCGAGGTCGGCGCCGCCCTCCTCGACGATCCGGCCGTCGACGAAGACGTGCACGAAGTCCGGCTGGATGTACCGCAGGATCCGGGTGTAGTGGGTGATCAGCAGGACACCGACCTCGCCGGTGGCGCGGACCCGGTTGACGCCCTCGGAGACCACCTTGAGGGCGTCGACGTCCAGGCCGGAGTCGGTCTCGTCGAGGATGGCGATCCGCGGCTTGAGGAGCTCGAGCTGGAGGATCTCGTGCCGCTTCTTCTCACCGCCGGAGAAGCCCTCGTTGACGTTCCGCTCGGCGAACGCCGGGTCGATCCTGAGGTTCTCCATCGCGGTGCGGACGTCCTTGACCCAGTGCCGCAGGGCGGGCGCCTTGCCATCGACGGCGGTCTTCGCGGTGCGCAGGAAGTTCGAGACGGTGACCCCGGGCACCTCAACCGGGTACTGCATGGCGAGGAACATCCCGGCGCGGGCCCGCGCGTCGACGCTCATCTCGAGCACGTCCTGGCCGTCGAGGGTCACGCTGCCGCTGGTGACGGTGTACTTCGGGTGCCCGGCCAGGGCGTAGGCGAGGGTGGACTTCCCGGAGCCGTTGGGCCCCATGATCGCGTGGGTCTCGCCCTGCCGGACGGTGAGGTCGACCCCCTTGAGGATCTCCTTGGCCTCGCCGTCGGCGTCGACGCTGACGTGCAGGTCGCGGATCTCGAGTGTGGACATGGGTGCTTCTCAGCGCTCCTTGCTGGTGGCGGACTCGGCGGCGTCCGCGCCGAGGGGGGCGGTGACGTCGACGAGGACGTCCTCCCCCTCGACGGTGAGCCGGTAGACGGGGATCGGGCGGGTGGCCGGCAGCGCGGTGGGGCGCCCGGTGCGCAGGTCGAACCGCGACCCGTGCAGCCAGCACTCGATGGTGCAGTCGTCGACCTCTCCCTCGGACAGCGACACGTCCTGGTGGGAGCAGATGTCGGAGACGGCGTGCAGGTCGCCGTGCTCGTCCCGGACGACGGCGACGGGCACGGTGCCAGCCGGTCCGGGGACCTCCACCCGCAGCACGTTGGTGTCCGCGGGCACGTCGGTGACCGAGCAGACGCGCTGGGCGCTCACCGGCGGCTCCCGGACTGCACCGAGCCGGCGAGCTCGTCGTCGATGGCGGCCATCAGCCGGTCGACGACCTCCGGGACCCCGATCCGCTGGACGACGTCGGCGAAGAACCCGCGGACGACGAGCCGGCGCGCCTCGTCCTCGGGGATGCCGCGTGCCTGCAGGTAGAACAGCTGCTCGTCGTCGAAGCGGCCGGTGGCGCTGGCGTGCCCGGCTCCGACGATCTCACCGGTCTCGATCTCCAGGTTCGGCACGGAGTCGGCGCGGGCACCGTCGGTGAGGACGAGGTTGCGGTTGAGCTCGTAGGTGTCCGTGCCCTCCGCCTCGGCGCGGATCAGCACGTCACCCACCCAGACCGTGTGCGCCGTGTCGCCCTGCAGGGCCCCCTTGTAGACCACGTTGCTGCGGCAGTGCGCCGGCCCGTGGTCGACGAAGGAGCGGTGCTCGAGGTGCTGACCGGCGTCGGCGAAGTACACGCCGAGCAGGTCTGCCTCCCCGCCGGGCCCGGCGTAGCGCACCGTCGTGCTCATCCGGACGACGGCACCCCCGAGGGTGACGGCGACGTGGGTGAGCCGCGCGTCGCGGCCGACGAGCGCGTCGTGCTGGGTGAGGTGGACGGCGTCGTCGTCCCACTGCTGCACGGTCACGACGGTGAGCCGGGCCCCGTCCCCGACCCGGATCTCGACGTTGCCGGACCAGCGGGCGCTGCCGTCGTGGTCGATGAGGACGGTCGCCGCGGACAACGGGCCGGCGTCGACGACGAGGTGGCCGTGGCCGCGGCGGCCGGCGTCCTGGCCGTGCAGCCGCACCCGCACCGGCTCGGTGACCTCGGCCTGGGCAGGGATCTCCACGACGTCCGCCGCGGCGGTGCCTGCCCAGGCCACCGCGGCGGCCCGGTCACCGGGCACGAAGGCCGTGCCGACCGCGTCGTCCTCGCGCGGCACCCTCCGGTGCCGGACGCCGTCCGGTGCCTGGACCTCGACGCGCACGGCGTCGGCGTCCGCGGGGCCCTCGGTGAGCAGCGGCCCGATCCGGTCCACGGGCGTGAACCGCCAGTCCTCCTCGCGTCCGGTGACCTCCGGGAAGTCCGCCGGGGAGAACGAGGTGCGCCGCTCGGCCCGGGACTGCTCCGGCACCCCGGCGCCGTGGGAGTGCGCGGCCAGGCCGTGCTGGACGTCGCCGCCGGGTCCCGGCGTCGCCGAGGAGTCCAGCGTGACCGGAGCGGGGGCCTCGGCGGCGTGGTCGACGGCGTGCTCCTGCCGCAGGTCCTGGGCTGGCACGTCCTGGTCGGGTGCGGTGGTCTCGGTGGTGGTCGTGGTGTCCGCCATCGTCAGCCGACGGCTCCTTCCATCTGCAGCTCGATGAGCCGGTTCAGCTCGAGGGCGTACTCCATGGGCAGCTCGCGGGCGATGGGCTCGACGAAGCCGCGGACGATCATCGCCATCGCCTCCTCCTCGCTCATCCCGCGGGACATCAGGTAGAAGAGCTGGTCCTCGCTGACCTTGGAGACCGTCGCCTCGTGGCCCATCGAGACGTCGTCCTCGCGGACGTCGACGTAGGGGTAGGTGTCGGACCGGCTGATCGTGTCGACGAGCAGCGCGTCGCACCGGACCGTGGACGCCGAGTGGTGGGCGCCCTCGAGCACCTGCACCAGGCCTCGGTAGGAGGTCCGGCCACCACCGCGGGCGACCGACTTCGACACGATCGTCGAGGAGGTGTGCGGCGCGGCGTGGACCATCTTGGCGCCGGCGTCCTGGTGCTGGCCCTCACCGGCGAAGGCGATGGACAGCGTCTCCCCCTTGGCGTGCTCGCCGAGCAGGAAGACCGCCGGGTACTTCATCGTCACCTTGGAGCCGATGTTGCCGTCGACCCACTCCATCGTGGCGCCCTCGGCGGCGGTGGCCCGCTTCGTGACGAGGTTGTACACGTTGTTCGACCAGTTCTGGATCGTCGTGTACCGCACCCGGGCGTTCTTCTTCACGACGATCTCGACGACCGCGGAGTGCAGCGAGTCGGTCTTGTAGATCGGCGCGGTGCAGCCCTCGACGTAGTGCACGTACGAGCCCTCGTCGGCGATGATCAGCGTCCGCTCGAACTGGCCCATGTTCTCGGTGTTGATCCGGAAGTAGGCCTGCAGCGGGATGTCGACGTGGACCCCCGGCGGCACGTAGATGAACGACCCGCCGGACCACACCGCGGTGTTGAGCGCCGCGAACTTGTTGTCACCGGGCGGGATGACCGAGCCGAAGTACTCCTTGAAGAGGTCCTCGTGCTCCTTCAGGCCGGTGTCGGTGTCGACGAAGATGACGCCCTTGGCCTCCAGGTCCTCGCGGATCTGGTGGTACACCACCTCCGAGTTGTGCACGACGAGGCCCTCGGCGATGAAGTTGTGCGGGCCATCCACCTCGATGTCGTAGACCGGCGCCACGTCCACCGGCGTGATGGAGTCGACCCTCGCGAAGCCCAGGTGCTCGGTCACGTGGGACCGGAAGGAGGTCCCGCGGGCCGAGGTGGCCGACTGGCCGTAACGGCGGCGGCCGAACCGCTCGAGCCGCTTCGGGTTGCGGCAGCCGAGCGCCTCGAAGCCGCCGGTGATGCCGAGGCGGAACGCCCCGCCGAGACGACTGGGGTCGTGCCGGTGAGGCTGGGTGAAGCCCCACGGTCCACCGGCACGCAGGCCGCTCAGCTCCGCGAGCGCCTTTGCCTGCTCGATCAGCGGAGCGCTGACGGACGTCAGCACCACGCCGCCGTCGTCGCCGGGACGGACGTAGCCGTCCGCGTCCACCCAGCCGCCGAGGAAGGCGAGCCGCTGGTCACGAGGCAGTCCGAACACCCACTCGGGCACCGACTTGGTGTGGGAGCCACCGGAGATCCCGAGGGCCCACAGCCAGTCGACCAGGGCCCGGGAGTTGACGACGAGCCGGTACGGGTCGGCCTCCACGGCGCGCAGACCGAACAGGTCCGCGACGACGCGGGCGATCTCGGCCCGCACCGCAGCGTCGTCCTCGTGCACGGCGAACTGCACCCGGTGGGTCCGGCCGGAGCTCTGCAGGGTGCCGTCGCCGACGAGGAAGCCGAGCAGCCACATGAGGTCGACGGTGGTCTGCCCAGGAGCGGTCATGCCGTGGGCGGGCGGCAACGCGTACGGCGAGCCGAAGTCCGGTAGGGAGCGCGGCACGGCCACGAGGTCCCCGGGACGCAGCTCACCGAGGGTCACCCAGCGGCGGTGGTAGCGGGCACGCTGCCGCCCCTCCCTGCGCTCGTCCCTCAGGGCGAGGAAGGGGTGGTTGTCGGTGGCCTTGATCGACCGTCCGCCGACGCGCACCTCGTACACCTGCCTGGTGTCCGTCTGGGCCGCAGCGCGCACCGGAGCTACGACGAAGCCCTCGGCCTGCTCGTCGTAGGCGAAGACCCGGTCCCCGGGCTCGATCTCCTTGATCCGGACCTGGCCGCGGTTCGCCGTCCAGACGAGGCTCTCCCCGTCCAGGCACTCGTACTGCGCGGCGACGCCGGCGACGAGCCGCTGCTTCTCGGCCTCCGGGATGCCGAGCCGGTCGTAGGTGTTCCGGATGTCCTCCGGCAGCTCCTCCCAGGAGGTGGCCTGCTTCTCGGTGGACTTCACGAAGTACTTGATGTTGTCGAAGTCGATGCCGGTGAGGTCGCTGCCCCACGTCGGCATCGGCTTCTTGTCGAACAGGCGCAGAGCCTTCAGCCGGGTGCGCAGCATCCACTCCGGCTCGTTCTTGCGCCCGGAGATGTCCTCGACGACCTCGGCGGACAGCCCCCGCCGGGCGGAGGCGCCGGCCGCGTCGGGGTCGGCCCAGCCGTACTCGTAGGTGCCCAGCCCCTTGAGCTCGGGGTTACGGGCCTCGATGTCGGAGGTGGTCATCAGCTGTTCCTTCCCTGGGGTTCTGCTGCGGCGGCGGGTGCCGGTACGGCAGGGACGTGCGTGGTGCAGACGTGCTCACCGTGGGCGAGCGTCGCCAGCCGCTGGACGTGCACGCCCAGCAGGCGGGAGAAGGCCTCGGTCTCGGCCTCGCACAGCTCGGGGAACTGCGCGGCCACGTGCTGCACCGGGCAGTGCCCCTGGCAGAGCTGGGTGACGCCGGCGCCGGGTCCGGCGCCCACCGGCCGGGTGCTCGCGGCGTACCCGTCGGCGGACAACGCCTCGGCGAGGGCGTCCGCTCGCGAGGGTACGTCGTCCCCGGCGGCCGCCACCCGAGGGGCGTAGCGCTGCTCGAGCTCGGCGACCCGGGCCCGGGCGAACGCCTCGACCGCCTGCCGGCCCTGGTGCTCGGCGAGGAACCGCAGCGCCGAGGTGGCCAGGTCGTCGTACGCGGTCGTCATCGCGGCGTGCCCGGCGTCGGTGAGGACGAACCGGCGGGCCGGGCGGCCCCGCCCACGGCGGCCGTAGGAGGGCCCCTGGTGGGTCTCGACGAGGCCGTCGGCGAGCATCCGCTCGAGGTGCCGGCGGACGGCGGCGGCGGTGACCCCAAGTCGGACGGCGAGCTCGCTGGCCGTGACGGGCCCGTGCTCGAGCACCGCGCGGGCCACCCGGTCACGGGTCCGGGCGTCGCTCTCGCGGGCTGACGAGGTCACGTATTGCACAACACGATGATGCCGTAAATAGTCCCCGCGAGGCAAAACTAGACTCGCCGGGTGCCCCTGCCCCCTGCCGGACCGCCGGCGCTGGAGATCCGCGGGCTGGTCAAGCGCTACGGGCGCACCGTCGCCGTCGACGGACTCGACCTGGACGCCTCCTTCGGCGCGGTCACGGCCGTGCTGGGGCCCAACGGGGCCGGCAAGACCACCACCGTGGAGTGCTGCGAGGGACTGCGCACACCGGACGCCGGGAGCGTGCGGGTCCTCGGTCAGGACCCCCGCCGTGGCGGCGCGCAGCTGCGCTCGCGGGTCGGCGTGATGCTCCAGGACGGTGGCCTGCCGACCGCGGCCCGGCCGCTGGCCCTGCTGCACCACCTGGCCCGGCTGCACGCGTCGGCGGCGCCGGTGGAGCCGCTGGCCGAGCGGCTCGGCATCGACGCCTTCGCCCGGACCCCGGTCCGCCGGCTGTCCGGGGGCCAGCGCCAGCGCCTGGCCCTGGCCGCCGCCCTCGTCGGCCGCCCCGAGCTCGTCTTCCTCGACGAGCCCGGGGCCGGCCTGGACCCGCAGGCCCGCCTGGCGGTGCACGACGTCGTCCGCGGGCTGGTCGCCGACGGCGTCGCCGTGGTGCTGACCACCCATGACATGGAGGAGGCGGAACGGCTCGCCGACACCGTCGTCGTCGTGGACCACGGCCGGGTCGTCGCCGCCGGGACACCCGCCGACCTCACCGGGTCCCGCACGGCGGCGACGACGATCCGGTTCGAGGCGCCGCCGGCGCTCCCGCTCGCGGGCCTGACCCGAGCGCTGCCCGCGGGCACCACGGCCGAGGAGCCGGCGCCCGGGCGGTACCTCGTCGCCGGCCACGTCGACCCGCAGGTGGTGGCCACGGTGACGTCGTGGTGCGCCGCGCAGGGGGTGCTGCCCGATCGGCTCACCCTCGGCCGGCGGACCCTCGAGGACGTCTTCCTCGAGCTGACCGGCCGGGGCCTGCGGTGAGCGCGGCGCCGTGGCCGGCCCGGGTGCTGGCTCAGGGACGGTGGGACGCCGGGGTGCTGCTGCGCAACGGCGAGCAGCTGCTGCTCACCCTCGTCCTGCCGGTGCTCGTCCTGCTCGCCCTCACCGTGGGCGGGCTCGTCGAGCTCACCGTGCCGCCCGGGCGGGAGCGGGTCGACGTCGTCGCCCCCGGCGTGCTGGCGCTGGCGGTGATGTCGACGGCCTTCACCGGACAGGCGATCGCGACCGGGTTCGACCGGCGGGCCGGGGTGCTGCGGCTGCTCGGCACCACCCCGCTCGGCCGCGGCGGCCTGCTCGCCGGCCGGGTGCTCGCCGTCCTCGTCGTCCAGGCGCTGCAGGTGCTGGTGCTCGGCGGGGCCGCGCTCGCGCTCGGCTGGGCGCCCGACCCGGCGGGCGTGCTGCCAGCCCTGCTCGTCGTCGTCGCCGGCACCGCCGCATTCACCGCCCTGGCCCTGCTGCTCGCCGGCACGTTACGAGCCGAGGCGGTGCTCGCCGTCGCGAACCTGGTCTGGGTGCTGCTGCTCGCTGGCGGCGGGGTCGTCGTGCCACCAGAGCACCTGCCCGGCCCGCTGGCCGCGGCGGCCCCCTGGCTGCCGTCGGGGGCTCTGGGCGAGGGGATGCGCACGGCCCTCGTCGACGGCCGGCCGGACGTCGCCGCGCTGGCGGTGCTCACCGGCTGGGCGCTGGTCGCCGGTGCCGCCGCGGCCCGTTGGTTCCGCTGGGGGTGACCGGCAACCCGTTCCCAGGGTTCACCGACATGCACCGAAGGTCACCGGTGGTGAGGGTGACGCGATCCCGCGCGATGTTGTACGTCGCCAGCGTGCAGACTTCCAACGTGAAGACGTCCCCGTTCTTGGCGATCCTTGTCACACCCGGGACATCGGCTGCATGACCGCAATGATTGGCGCGGAGGATGCCGGTGTCGCGCTCGGCGACGTGACACTGCTGTCGCCGGTGAGCTTCGAGGTGGAGGCCGGGCGGACGTTAGCCGTCGTCGGTCCCAACGGTTCGGGCAAGACGACGCTGCTGCGAGTCCTCGCAGGGCAGGTGAGTCCGTCCACCGGGACGGTTGTCGTGGAAGGGTTGCCACCCGACGAACGTCGCCCCGCGTTTCGCAGCCGGGTGGCCTCGCTGCTCGGAGTGCCTCCGCTGGCCCGCAATCTGACGTTACGGGAGTACCTGACGCTGATCGCCATCTCCTGGGGCACCGACGCCGAGGAGGCAGCGCAGCAGGCCGACGATCTGCTGGAGGAGTTCCAGATCGCCCGGTTGGCATCTCGGTTCCCGCACGAGCTGTCCTCGGGGCAGACGCAGCTGTACAGCCTGGCCGTCACGCTCGCCCGACCGTTCGAGGTCCTGCTGCTGGACGAGCCAGAGCAACGCCTGGACCACGATCGGCTCACCCTGGTCGGCGACGCACTGAGCCGCCGCAACATGGCGGGGGCCACCCTCGTGCTAGCCAGCCACAGCCGACCGCTGGTGGATCGGCTCGCCGACCAGGTGCTGGCCTTGGCCGAGGACGGCGATGACGTCGACGCGTGAGCGACTGGCCGTGCTGCGGCGCGCCTACCGGGCACGTGGTGACCGGCGCAGCGCGTCGGACGTGGCCTACAACCTCTACCTGACCGCCCTGGCGGCGCCGCTGGTAGCGTTCCCGATCGTGCGGGCCGTCGTGCTCGCGCTGCATAGCCCACCCGCGCTGGCGGCCCTGGTCGGGCCGGCTAGCGTCCCTGTGGTCGGCGCAGGTCTCGGGCTTACGCTGGCAGGCCTGACGTGGCTTGGCGCGCTGTACGGGCCGATCATCCTCGAGCCGGCGTTCGTGCGGCTGTTGGCCGACACCGATCTGCCCCGCCACCGCACCTTGGCCCGTCCGTTCGCCACCAAGGCGACGATCATCGTGGCGATGCTCGTGGTGATCGCGGTGCTGTTCGGCGGCGTCCTCGTCGACGCGGGTGCCGCCAGCCTGGCCAGTGCGGCACGGTTCACCGTCCTGTCCGCCGTGTTCGGGGTGGTGGCCGCAGTGGCCTGGCTGCTCGGGCAAGCCGTCGCCCCGCGAGTGAGCGGGCTCGTCGGCGGGCTGATCGCCGTGCTCAGCGTGCTCGGTCTGATGGTCCCGGGAGTGGGAGCGGTCTTGCCGTGGGGCTGGGTCGCGGCGGCCTGGCCGCCCGCCGGGGAGTCGTTCGCCCTCACTGACCTGACACTGATCCTCCTGGCGGTCGTCGCCGTCGCGGCCGGCGGGCCGTTGCTCGACCTGCTGCGCAGTGGCCGGCTGGTCGAGGACGCCGCCCGCTGGCGGGCTGCCGGGACCGCGGCTCTGTCCGGCGACGTCGCACACGCTTTAGGCGGGCTGCGGGCGCGACCGTCGGTCGGGCGACGCTGGCGCGCTGTGCGCGGCGGATCGTCAGCGGCCCTGTTCCTGGTGCGGGACATGGTCGCCGCGGCGCGCACCCCCGTGCGCCTCACCGTCGGCATCGTGACCCTCGTCGGTGCCAGCCTCATGGTGGCGGTGACCACGAGCCTGCCAGCCGGGTGGGTCCTCGCCGGCCTCGGCGCCGCCCTGACCTATCTGGCCCTCGGCGTGCTGACCGACGGCTTCCGCCACGCCGCCGATGCCGCTGCCGCCCCACCCGTGTACGGCTACACCACACCGTCTCTGTTCGTCCGCCATGGCTTGGCCCCGCTGCTGGTCGCCGTCGCGGCGCTCTTGGCTGGGATCGGTGCAGCCATCGTGCTCGGCATCGGTGTGAGGGTGCTGCCGGTCGCCGTGGTGCTGCTCTTGGTCGTGCTGATCCGGGCCTACGACAGCGCGAAGGGGCCGCTGCCGGTGCTGCTGCTGACACCGATCCTCACCCCGTTCGGGGACCTGTCCTCGTTGAACGTCTCGCTCTGGCAGGCCGACGCGCTCCTCATCGCCGTGGTGGTCGGGGCACTCGCCGTTGCTGCCGGCTCACCGGTTGGCCTCCTCGTTCTGACCCTGATTTTGCAGCCGGCGATGACTTGACGCCCGTGTCGTGACGCGAAAGTGCCCTTGCTGCAAGGGAAGATCGTGGTTGTCGAAGCCGCGATCACCGAGCAGGAAGGGCACCTTCGAGGTGAACGATACCGGGCTGTTGTTCGAGGTCGAGGATGTCGTGCTGGCGCGTCCGGCGCGGCCGGTGCCGGTGCCCGTGGTGAGCGCCTCGGAGGCGGATCTGACGCCGGTGGCGGGGGTGGCGTTGTGGGGTCCGGTGCTGGACCGGCTGAATCTCGTGGCCGAGGCCGACCGGCGCGAGCTGCGCCCGATCGGCCCCGGCGGCTACACCGGGGGTGAATGTTACCGGGCGCTGGTGGAGATGCTGCTGGCCGGCGGGGACTTCCTGTCCGACCGGTACCTGCTGGCCGACCCCGCGACCGCCGCGCTGCGCGGCGCGAACGCGCTGCCGAGCGTCGCCACCTCGTGGCGGTTCCTGGCCGGGGCGGACCTGGGCCGGGTCGTCAAGGCCGCGGCGGTCAACCGGGCGATGCTGCGCCGGGCGTGGGCCTGCGGCGCCGCCCCCGACGGGAACCGGCTGACGATCGACCCGGACGCCACGAGGGTGGCGGTCTACGGGCCGGGCAAGGAAGGCAGCGCGTTCTCCCGGACCGGGCAGACGGCGCTGTCCCCGCTGGTCGGGGTGTGCGGGGAGACCGGGGACGTGCTGGCGCTGCGGGCCCGCGGCGGCGCCGCCAACGACGGCCGCGCGATGGGCAGCTTCATCGACGAGTGCGTCGGCGCCATCCCAACGGGCTGCCGGGGCTCCTATCGACTGTGGATCCGGGTGGACTCCGCCGGCTACCAGGACCAGGTGATCGCGGCCGCCGAACGCCACGACGCGGACTACTCGGTCACCGCCCGCGACTACCCGAACGTCGCCGCCGCGGTGCACGCGCTGGCCAGCGACGACGCCACGGTCTGGGCGCCGGCACTCGGCAACGAGACCGGCAAGGGCAGCCAGGTCGCCGAGACCAGCACGACGTTGCTCGGGCGCACCGTGCGGTTGATCGTGCGCCGCCAACCCAAGGCCGACGGCGAGCAGCTGGCGATCGACGACCTGGACGGCTGGCGGCTGCACGCCATCATCACCAACGTGCCGGGCGAG
This sequence comes from Kineosporiaceae bacterium SCSIO 59966, assembly GCA_020881835.1. Classification (NCBI taxonomy): domain Bacteria; kingdom Bacillati; phylum Actinomycetota; class Actinomycetes; order Kineosporiales; family Kineosporiaceae; species Kineosporiaceae bacterium SCSIO 59966. Next base: position 1,481,985 of record CP052876.1, on the reverse strand, counting down.
CGGATGACCGCAGCCGAGGTGGAGGCCCACCACCGGCTGCGCGGCGGGATCCCCGAGGACACCATCCGGGCGCTCAAGAACGACTTCGGGATGATCCACGCACCCGTCCAGTCGTTCTTCGGGAACTGGCTGTACTGGCAGGCCGCCGCGCTGGCCCACAACGTCGCCCTGTGGCTGCGGACCTTGGCCCTGCCCCGGGCGTACCGCCGCGCCCGCGGCAAACGACTGCGGCTGGCGTTCCTGAACGTCGCCGCCCGCCTCGTGCGCTCCGGGCGGCGCCTGCACCTGCGGTTCGCCGCCGCCTACCCCCACGTCGAAGCGTTCACCGACGCGCTCAAACGGATACGGGCCCTGCCCGCCTTCGGCTGACCACCACCGAACCACAAGATCACCGAGCACCCAATGCGATGACACGCGCCCTGATCACCCCCGGACGCCCTCATCAGCAGCAGACAGCAACCCAACGGAGTCAGCGACCGAGCCGACGCCTCAACCGCTGACCCCAACGGGCCCGGAATCGTCGAATCCGATCAAGACAAACCGGGCAGGGCGAACCCGGCTGAAAAATCAGGGTCTGAGCGAGGCCAGGGAACTGCTCCTCGAGGCGGCACCCGCGCTGGCGGAGGCGCCCGAGATCGAGATGGCCACGGGCCTCGAGACGGGGACGACCGTCGTTCTGGACCCGTTCCAGCACGCCCGCGGCATCAGCGACGGCGGGGACGCCGCCCTGCTTGCCCTGGCGGCGGTGGCCATCGCGCTCGGCCTGTGGACGGCACAGCGGACCCGACCCCGCCACAGTGTGCGGGAGCTACGTCGTCTGGGAGCACTGGAGTCACCGTCCACCACCACACCGGGAGGTCGGTCATGAGCGGAACGACGTCGCGTGCTGCGCATGCACCGACCCAGGCGCAGCGGGGACGCTGGCGCCGCGCCGTCGACGCCGTCGACGAGAGGATGGGCATCCGGGCCCTGGAGTACCCGGTGCCCGAGCACGCGAACAACCTGGGGTGGAGCCTGGGCGGGCTCACCGCCACGATGTTCGTCGTCCTGCTGGTGACCGGCATCTACCTCGGCCAGTTCTACAGCCCGATGCCGCAGGACGCTAACCAGTCCGTGCGGGACATCGTCACCGACGTGTGGCTCGGCGGCTTCGCGCGCGGCCTGCACTACTGGGCCGCCCAGGCGATGATCGTGCTCGCCCTGCTGCACATGCTCCGGGTGTTCCTCCACGGGTCCTTCAAGAAGCCGCGGGAGGGCAACTGGGTCGTCGGTGTGGCGATGTTGCTGCTGACCTACCTCGCGATCTTCACGGGCACGGTGCTCAAGTGGGACCAAGAGGGCTTCGAGGCCCTCGTGCACAATCTCGACGTCGCCGAGCTCCTGGGCGGCGTCGGTGTCTGGTTCACCGAAGACCTCACCGAACGGGTACCCATCCTGTTCCGGCTGTACACCGCGCACGCGGTGATCCTGCCGGGGCTGATCCTCGTGCTGTTCGTCCTGCACGCGCTGCTGGTCAAGCGGCACAAGATCTCGCCCCACCCGTCGATCCCCCGCCCGGAGAGGGAGGAACCCGAGCCCTTTACACATCACCTCCGGCGTGTCGGCGCGTTCGGGCTCGTCGCGCTGGGCCTGCTGTCCGCGCTGGCCGTGCTGCTGCCGCCCGTGCTGGGACCGACCCCGGTGGAGGGCATCGAAGTGACCCGGCCCCTGTGGTTCTACTGGTGGTTCTTCCCGTTCGAGGAGTGGTTCGGGGTCCCCTCCGTCGCCTTCGCGATCGCCGCCGCGTTCGGCCTGCTGTTCCTCGTGCCGTTCCTCGACCGCAGCCCGCGCCGGCACTGGCGCGAGCGCAAGGTGTCGATGGGCGTGCTTCTCGCCGTGCTGCTCGTGATGGCGGCCATCACCGTCAACGTGTGGATCAACAACCCACGGGGCCACTGATGCGGGGCGTCGACGTTCCCCGTGCCAGGCGCTGGTTCTGGGCACTGGTCGGGACGGCTGTGCTGGCCACCGGCGCCGTGTACTGGGCACTCGGCGCTCCGGCCGGGCCGCTGGCTGCCACGGTGCTGCTCGTCGGTGGGGTCGTCGCGGTGGCGAGCACGACCCAGGCGGCCCGGATCCTGCGCGCACTGAACGGCCCCCCGGACCTCGACCTGGGCCGCCGCCTGGAGGACGCCGACATCCGGCTGAAGCCGGGGCGCCGGCCCCGCCGTTCGACCCGAGGGGCGAGGACGTGACGGCGAGGACGCCGATCTGCCGCCTGGTGCTGGACCTGGGGGGCGTGCCGTGGGCTGGGGATCCCGAGACCGCGGAGCGACTGTTGCTCGGCAGACCCGGGGTGCAAAAGGTGACGGTGAGCCCTGGCAGCCGGCGGGCGGTCGTCCTCCACGACGCCCGGCTGTCGCTGCCTGAGCTGTGGAACTGGCTCGTCGACTGCGGCGCCCACTGCGCCGGGGGCGCCGTGCCCAGTCACGAGTGCACGGCTCCTCAGGCCGGTACCCAGGACGCCACCTCCACATGACCCCGGCTGGGCGTCGACGGGCATGCTCACACCTCCTCCGGGGTAGTCGACGTCTGTGGGGACCGGCCACTGCGTGCTCGTCGTCCCCGGCCTGGCGGTCCGGCGGTACGTCGAGCCCGCGGTCACGGCCCTGCAGGATCGCGGGCTGGGCGCTCAGCTCCTCCCGGCTCCCGGCCAGCCCGGCGTGCCGGCCGACCTGCGGGCCTACGGTGAGGAGCTGGCCCACCGGATCGGCCCGGGTCCGGTCGAGCTCCTCCTCGGGCTCTCGGTCGGCGCCCAGGCGGCCGCGGTCGCCGCCGCGGCGGCCGGTGCCGGGGTGCGGCACCTGGTGCTCTGCGGCCCCACCGTCGACCCGAGAGCCCGGACGACGCCGGGCCTGCTGGGCCGGTGGCTGGGCGCGGGGCGGGTGGAGCCGCCCCAGCTGGCTGCCAGCCAGGTCCCGGACTGGATCGGCGCGGGCCCGCGACGCCTGTCCACGGTGGTCCGGTCGGCGCTGGCGTTGCCCCTGGAGGAGGTGCTGCCCGCCGTCCGCAGCCGGTTGACCGTCGTGCACGGGGGGCGCGACCTCGTGACCTCCCACGCCTACGCCGCCGCGCTCGCCGCCGCCCACGGCGGGCTGCTCGTCGTCGTCCCCGGGGCGACCCACTCGTGGCCGTACGCGGACGAGCGGCGGTTCGCCGACGTCGTCTCGGGCCTGCTGTCGTGACGGCCGGGTCGTCCGGGGGCGTGCCGCCCCGGAAGGTGGTCGCCTCCTTCGACTCCGCGACCGTCCTGCACGCCGCCACGGCGGCCGCACTGGAGGGGAGGCCGTTCTCGCACCTGGGGCACAGCCGGCTCGCTGCCACCGGTGTACGAGCCGCCGGTCGCCTGCCCTGGGCGCTGCTGCGGCGTGTCTACGCCAGGGTCGGAGCCTCGGAGGGCCTGTCCCCGCAGCGTCTCGCCGACGTGGACCTGGCTGCCGTGGCCGACTGGCTGGCTGCCGGCTACCCGGCCCGGCGGTACCCCGCCGTCCTCATCGGGTCGAGCAACGGCGCCCTGGCCCACCTGGCGGCCGCGGCCCAGGTGCCGTGGCTGCCGGGGACCGTCCTCGTGCCGGTCGCGCGCACCGGGGACCCCGCCCGACCGGACGACGCGCTGCGGTTCGGCGAGCAGGTGGCCGGGCAGCTGCTCGAGCGCAACCCGGACGTCGCCCTGCATCACATGCACGACCGGGTGCAGGACGAGCTGATGGTGGCGCACATGACGTACTTCCGGGTCAAGTGGCAGGAGATGCCCGAGGCGTACTCCCGCTTCCTGACCCGCTGCCTGGCGCCCGGCGCCCCGGTCGTGGTGGTGGAGGACGAGTCCCGCTGGCCCGTCGTCCGGGTGGCAGAGCGGCACGTGTTCCAGGTCGGCGCGCAAGGCGGGGTGCAGCCCGAGGCGTACCTGTGCCAGCCGCACACGCCGCGCCCGGACGACGAGGCGCCCGAGGCGGAATGGGGCGCCCACCCCGGCCTGGGCGCCGCCGTCCAGCGGTGGGGCGACCGGCACGGGCACCCCGTCGTGCGGCTGACGTACCGCGGACCGCAGGCACCCGCCCACGCCGTCGCCACCGTGTTCCGGCGCTGGTACCGCGAGCGCGGCGAGGCCGGAGACCGGTTGCTCGTGCCGTCGTTCGTGCTCGGCGACCCGTGGCGCACGATCGACGTCGCCGCCGTGCCGTTCTGGACGTTCTTCTCGGTGCAGCCGGCGTTGCAGGCGCTCGACGAACACCTGGAGACCAGCCCGGCCTACCGCGACGTCGACGTCCTGTTGTTCCAGCACGGCGTCCGGTCCCAGGGCATCGCCGACCCGCAGGACTGGCTGCGGGTGGTGCGGCGCCACGGCGCCGTGCCGCGGCTGCTCGCGCTGGACCCCAGGCGGTTCCCGCACGACATCGCGACCCTGGGCCGCTACTCGCGCGCGCTGGACACCCTCCCGACCGCCCGGCGCGCGTGGTCGCCGCTGCCGCTGGCGCAGGCCTTGGAGGGCCTGTCCGCGGCCGGGCTCAGGACGACGGAGGGGCCGGGGTCTTCTTCCCTGCCCGGTCGTCCGGACCGTGCCCCCCGTGGCCACCGTGCCCCCCGTGGCCGCCAAGGTGCATGACGGCCATCAGGCCCACGAGCGCGAGGGGCACGACGGTGCCGCCCGGAACGCCGGCGAGCCACAGGACGACACCGACACCGGCGACGGCCAGGTACAGCCGCAGAGTGGTCTTGCTCGGGGCCATGTCGTGCTCCTCCGCTGGACGACCGCGGCGTGAGCTCGCCGCTCCCTCAGGACAGTGCCCGACGATCCCTGAGGATTGCCCCCGGCCTACGGTCAAGGTTCACTGAAGCCGCTCGGCCACCCCGACGACGAAGTCGCCTCCGACGAGGCTGACCCGCCGCCGGCCGACGCGCAGCCCGCGTGCCTCGAGCTCGGCCGCCAGCGTCTCGCCGCTGAAGCGGTCCTCGGCGGGGTGCTCCAGGAACCGGCGGTAGCTGGGCCGGGCGAGTGCCTGGGCGGTCACCTCCTCGAAGTAGAACCGCCCACCGAGGCGCAGCACACGGCGGACGTGCGCCACCGCGGCCCTCCAGTCCTCGACGTGGTGCAGGATGCCGAAGTCGAACACGGCGTCGACCGTCGCGTCGGCGAGCGGCAGCTCGCTGGCGGACGCCCGGCAGAGCCGCATCCGGGAGCCGTACCCCGCGGCGCGCCGTCCGGCCAGGCGCAGCATGTGCGGGTCGACGTCGACGCCGAGCACCTCGTCGGCACCGAACTGCTCCAGGATCAGCCTCAGGCCGTAGCCCTGCCCGCACCCCAGCTCGAGCGCGCACCCGCCGGCCATCACGCCACCGAGACGGCGCAGCAGCGGCACCTCGACCCGCCGCTGCACCGCTCGGCGGACCGGGTTGTTCATCAGCGCCGTCTCGACGCGGTTCATCAGCACCGGGCACCTGCCGGGCGTCCGGTCACGGCGCCACCACCAGCTCACGCCAGATGCCGCGGCGGCGCGCCTCGACCACGGTCATCCCCGCGGCCGCGACGTTCTCCTCCGTGCGACGGTTGAGCTCCGGGCCGAAGGTGCGGCGCGTCCACGGGCTCGTCGCGTCCGCGAGCCGTGCCAGCAGGGGGTTCGTCGGGCGCACGTGCTCGTAGAGGAGGACGAACCCGCCGGGGCGGGTGACCCGACGGGCCTCCCGCAGACCCTGCACGGGGTCGTCCACCGAGCAGAAGACGCAGGCGGCGGTCACCGTGTCGAAGCTGGCATCCCCGTACGGCAGGTGCTCGATGTCCGCCCGCTGCAGCGCGACGTCCCTGCCACGCAGGGCGCGCCGGCGTGCCCGCTGGAGCATCCGGCCGGAGATGTCCACTCCGACCAGCTCGACGTCCGGCGGGTAGAAGGGGACGTTCGCACCGGTTCCGATGCCCAGCTCGAGCACCCGTCCGCGGGCGCGGGAGAACAGGCGGCGACGGGCCCGCGTGCCGCCCATGGCCTCCATGGGCCGGGTGTAGAGGTCGTAGACGGAGGCGACCCGGTCGTAGACCGCGGCGACGCGGGCGCCGGTGGAGACTGTCATACCTGCTCCTTCCGGGCTGGGCCGGTGAGCGCCTGCTGCACCACGGCGCTCAACGCCTGCACGTCCAGGGAGCCAGCGTATCGGCGGCCGTTGACGAAGAAGGTCGGCGTGCCGGCCGCTCCGCTGTCGTCGGCGCTGGCGACGTCCCGCTCGACGCGCAAGGCGTGGCGACGCTCTTCGAGGTCGGCGGAGAACCAGTCGAGGTCTGCGCCGACGGCAGCCGCCGACCGCATCAGCCCCGGGGCGTCCAGCGCCCCTGGGTCGTCGTAGAGGGCATCCAGGAACGGCCAGAACCTGCCCTGTGCAGCGGCCGCCTCCGCGGCCTCGGCCGCCAGGAAGGCCTGCGGGTGGATGTCGGTCAGCGGCAGGTGGCGGAAGACGACCGCCACGTCGTCGCCGAAGGCCCGCCGCAGCTGGCGGACGACGTCCCGGGCGGGCACGCAGTGGGGGCACTGCAGGTCGCCGTACCAGACCAGGACGACCGGGGCCTCGGGCCGGCCGAGCACATGGTCGACGTCGGGGTCCACCGGTTCGGTCAGGTCGACGACCGGGGCGACGCGTGAGTCCGCGCCGACCCGGTGCCACCGGGGCGGAAGCCGGTCGGCGACGCGCAGGAAGGTCCAGCCGAGCCCTGCCGCCGTGGCCGAGGCGGTCAGGATCCCGATCTTCGCCTCCGCCAGCTCCGGCCCGGCGAAGGCGATGTCGGCCAGGAGGAGGGAGACGGTGAAGCCGATTCCGGCCACCGTCGCGAGGCCCGCGAGCTGGGGCCACGTCAGGCTGAGCGGTATCCCGCCGAGCCATGAGCGGGAGGTCAGCCAGCTGGCGCTGACGATCCCGACCAACTTGCCAGCGACGAGCCCGACGACGATCCCGAGGGTGATGCTCGAGCCGACGGCTCCGAGCAGCATGTCGCCGTCCACGGCGACCCCCGCGTTGGCCAGTGCGAACAACGGCACGACGACGTAGCTGGCCCACGGGTGGAAGAGGTGCTGGTAGCGCTCGTTGGGAGACACGGCCGCAGTCATCGACCGACCGGCCCGGCGGGCGGACGAGGCCCGGGGGTTCACCCGGAACGCCTGCCACACCACGGCGGCACGGCGAAGCCCCTCCCGCCGTGGCGGGTACGCGGTCGCGACCAGTCCCAGGGCCACGCCGGCGATCGTGCCGTGGACCCCGGAGGCGAGAGTGGCCAGCCACACGCCGACGCCGGCGAGGAGGTACGGGGCGCCGTGTCGGACGTCCAGCCGGCGTAGCGCCAGGACGACGGCGAGGAGGGCGGCCGCTGCCGCCAGCCAGGCGAGCGACAGGTCCTCCGTGAACAGCACCGCGATCACCGTGAGGGCTGCTGCGTCGTCGGCCACCACCAGGGTGAGCAGGAACGTCCGGGCCTGGGGGGTCGCGCCGCGGCTGAGGCTCAGCACGCCCAGAGCGAAGGCGGTATCGGTGGCGATCACGATCGCCCAGCCCCGTGCGGTCGGCTCGCCGGCGTTGACCAGCAGGTACAGCAGGGCCGGCACCACCATGCCGCCCAAGGCGGCCAGCACCGGCGCGGCGGCACGCCGTCGTTCTCGGAACTCACCCATGTCGAGCTCTCGCCGGATCTCCAGGCCGGCGACGAAGAAGAAGACCGCCATCAGGCCCTCGTTGACCCAGTCGCGCAGCTCGAGGTCGAAGTGCCCGCCACCCAGGTGGGTTCCCAGCCGGGTCCCCCACAGGCGCTCGTAGACCTCCGCCCACGGCGAGTTCGCCCACAGCAGAGCCAGCACCGTGGCCACGAGCAGCAACACCGCACCGGTGTTCTCGGTCTCGACGAATCGCGCCAGAGAGCTCAGCCGCGGGTGCGGTCGCTGGCTTGTCACGCCTCCACCTCCCACGGTCACGTCGAATCGATGACAACAGACTCCAGCACTCGCCGGGGCCATCCGTCGAGGAACCCTGAAGGGTTGCTGAAGCCGCAGCGCCACCGCCGTCTTCACGGTTGCTTCATCGAACGACTGCCGGTCCTGCCTGGCGCAGGCGACACGATCCAGGCGACCGCCGGACCCCGCCGGTGCGGCGGTCACTCAGCATCACCGTCGACCGAAGGAGCGTTCCGTGCTTGTCGTCATCGCCCGTTTCCCCGCCGTCCCCGCCGACAAGGACGAGGAGTTCCGCGACTGGTTCACCTGGTCCACCGCGCTGCTGCGCGACACGGTCACCGGTCTGCGCGAGCGACGTCTGCTGCGCGGTGACGACGGGTCCTACGCCGCGGTCGTGGAGCTGGAGGACTCCTCGACGTTGACCGCGATGCACTCCTCCGAAGCCGCCGCGCAGATCCACGAGCGTCTGGCCGAGATCCTCGACGAGGGGCCTCGAGCCACCCGCTACGAGGTCGTGGCCCAGCTGGCGACGCAGCACACCTGCTGCGGCGGGCACCGGCCTGCCGTCGCGGCCGACGCCTGAGAACCGCACGAAGGCACCTCGGTGAAGCCGGTCCTGTTCTCGTTCCTCGGTCTGGACGTCCAGAGCTACGGGGTGAGCAAGGCGGCGGCCGCGCTCGTCGCGGCGTGGCTGCTCGGCCGCAGTTTCCAGCGCGCCGGGCTGGCCAAGGACTCCGCGTTCACCCTGGTGTGGTGGGCCACGATCTGGGGCTTCGTCGGCGCCAAGATCTACTACCTGCTCGAGCAGTACCCGACGATCACCCTCCACGACCTCGGCGGCACCGGCTTCACCTGGTACGGCGGCCTGGTCGGGGGTGTCGTCGCCGCCCTCGTGATCACCCGCAGACACGGTCTGCCGCTCGGCGTCGTCGCCGGTGCCGCCGCCGTCCCGCTGACCGTTGCGTACGGCATCGGCCGGCTGGGCTGCCTGCTGGCCGGTGACGGCACCTACGGACGCCCCACCGACCTGCCCTGGGGGATGCGCTTCCCGGCCGGAGTGGTCCCGACCGACGTCCCGGTGCACCCGACTCCGCTCTACGAGACGGTCGGTGCCGGCGTCATCGCGCTGGCCCTGTGGGCACTGGGCCGCCGGCTGACGCCGGTCGCCGTGTTCGGGGCGTACCTCGCGCTGTCCGGACTCGCCAGGTTCCTGGTGGAGCTGCTCCGCGTCAATGAGCCCGCGCTGTGGGGCCTGACCCAGCCGCAGCTGTGGGCGCTGGTCAGCGTGGCCGTCGGCGCGGTGCTCGCCGTCGGCCAGGCCGGACGACGTCCGGCGCCGGCACCGAGCGCCCGAGCACCTGACGCCGGCGCGGTGGATCCCACTGTTCGCTGAGCCGGCGTCGCAGGGGATGATGGCCCGGTGATGGTGCCTTCTTCGTCATCCGCCAGAGCGCGAGGCGCGGGGGCGCTCGCCGCAGCGCTGCTCGCGACGTCGTCGTGCAGCGGCGGAGCGTCCACGGAGGGCGTCGCGACGAGTCCGCCGACCGGTGAGCCCGTGACCGTCACGGAGAGGGACTTCACCATCGACCTCGAGCGCACGTCGTTCGCGCCCGGCGACTACACCTTCCGCGTCACCAACGCCGGGTCGGTGCCACACGACCTGGCGATCTCCGGGCCGGAGCTGCCCGAGCAGGTGACCGAGACGCTTGCCCCCGGAGCGACCGCGCAGCTGACGGTCAGCCTCCGCGAAGGTCGCTACACGTTGTGGTGCACTGTCGGTGACCACCGCGGACGAGGCATGGAGATCGAGGTCGAGGTCTCCGGCTGAGCTTCGCCGTCGCGTCCACAGCGGTGGACGCCGGTTCGCGACGGACCACGGGGACGAGGAACCACGGGGACGAGGAGGCACGGTGACGTCAGGGCACGCCCACGGCCCGCCGAGCGGGCCGGTGACCCGGCGCGCCCTGCTCGGGCTGCTCGGCGGCTCCGCGGTCTCGCTCCTGGCGGCGTGCGGCGGCGCGGCCGGCCGTCCCGGGGGTACCACGGGCACCGCGACACCGACCGCCCTGCCCAGCGTGCCGTCCTACCAGCCGGTCCCCGGGGAAGTGTTCCCCAACGCCAAGACCGTCGCCTCCCGCTTTCTCGAGGCGCTGACGACCTACCAGCGGGGCGCCGACCCCGTCGGCGTCGTGGACCGGGCCCTGCAGCCGGTAGCAGCTCCCTCCCTGGACGTGGCGGTGCTGCGGGAACGGGCCGCGCCACTGCTGGTGGCCGAGGCCCAGGCCAGCGGCCAGGTGATCTACCCGCAGCTCGGCGGCCTCGTTCCCCTCGGCGGCGGGGCGACGTACGCCGTCGTGATGGCGGTCGTGCGTCATCGCCTGCTCGCGGACGACGGCGAGGAGCGGGCGGCGACCCGCACGATCGAGGTGCGCCTGCGCGTCGTGGACGGGCAGTGGCGGGTCGAGGAGCTGGGATCGGTCGGCGGTGACCCGGTCCCTCGCCCGAAACGGCTTCCGGCAGCGGCCACGCGGGTGCTGGACGACCCTCGGATCGACCTGCCCGACAGTGGGCGCTGGGACATCCACGCGGACAAGATCGACGGCCGCGTCCTGACGACGATGGCCGAGCTGGCCGAGCGGACGCCGTATGCTGTCACCGTGATCAGCAACGGCCACCCGTACAACGTCGTGGACGGGTTCGGTGACCGGGTGAGCAACCACGCCCGGGGCCGGGCCGTCGACGTCTGGGCCCTCGACGGCGTGCCGATGGTGCAGCAGCGCGGCAAGCGCGACAGCCTGGCCTTCCAGATGCTCGAGCAGCTCATCGTCCCCGGGCCCGCGGACGAGGTCGGCGTACCGGAGGGATGGGACCTCGACGGGCCGGTACGTCGGCTGTTCGACAACGCCGTGCACGACGATCACTTCCACATCGGGTTCCGGACCGGGTTCGAACGGGCGCAGTGACGGTGACGAGAAGGGCGCCCCTCGCGCGGCCCGGACGTCTCGGCGTCCTCGTGCTCGCCTCGCTGCTCGTGCTGGTCTTTGGCGCGCTGGCCGTCCACGGGTCGTCCCCCGACCGGACCGGCGTCGTCCACGCGCCGGTCGGCATGGCACCTGCCGGGGACGCGGGCCCCGACACCGCCGACGGAGAGCTGCTGATCTCGCAAGTGGCCATGTCCGTCTGCCTGGCCGTGATCCTCGGTGCCGTCGCCCTGATCCGGGCGAGACGCGGTCCGCTGCGGCCGGGCAGGCTGACGACCCGCCGCTCCGCGGTCCCCCGGCTGGACGCCGGTCGGCGGGCACCCCCTTCCTTCGGCAGGCTGACGCACCTGTGCGTGTACCGGCTGTAGGTCGTCGTCCGGCGGCTCGTCAGCCGCGTTCGTCAACCACATGGAACCGAGACACCGAAGGGAACACCGAAAGCACCATGACAACCATCACGCGCACGACGACCACGGCCGGCGCCGTCGCCCTCGCACTGACGCTGGCCGCCTGCGGCGGCGGGGACGGCACGACGGCGGGCGAGACGACCGCGCCGGAGACCACCGCCGGCGAGGCCGCCACCACCGCGTCGTTCAACGACGCCGACGTGGCCTTCGCCCAGCAGATGATCGTCCACCACCGCGGCGCTCTCGAGATGTCCGAGCTCGCCGTCGAGAAGACGCAGAACGCCGAGGTCCGCGCCCTCGCGGAACGGGTGATCAGCGCCCAGCAGCCGGAGATCGACACGATGACCGGCTGGCTCGAGGAGTGGGGTCGGGACGTGCCGCAGGGCACGTCCCTGGAAGGCGTCGAGATGCCGGGCATGGAGGGCATGGACATGGGGACCATGCCGATGCCGGGGCAGATGTCCGAGGAGCAGATGGACGAGATGGCCGGCATGTCCGGTCCGGAGTTCGACCGGATGTTCCTGGAGAGCATGGTCGAGCACCACCGGGGGGCCATCGAGATGGCCGAGGCTCAGCTGCAGGACGGCGAGAACGCCGAAGCCCTGGCGCTGGCCGAGGACGTCGTCGCCGCCCAGACGGCCGAGATCGAGGAGATCGAGCAGCTGCTCGCCACGCTGTGAGGCCCCGGTGTGCGGGCGCGGTTCCCCGACCGGGGAACCGCGCCCGCACGAAGGACGTCTCAGTGCCGGTGACGTTCCGCGTGCTCGAGTGGTTCCGCGGCGGGGACGCCGCACGGATCACCGTCGCGATGCCGTCGTCCGGCCAGGTCGACAGCGCGAGCGACGAAGCGCTGACCTATGGCGTCGGAACCCGGCTGCTGGTCAGCGGAGAGCCCCGGTGGGGCGGTGCTGCGCTGGACGACCCGGTCGCCTGGCTGTGCGGGTTCACCCGCTCCTACGACGACGCGACGGCGGCGCAGTGGCGCCGGCTCGCGCCGTGAACCCGTCAGTCCGACCGCGCGATGCGGGTCATGGCCGCGACGACGCGGTCGGCGGCGTCGCCGTGCGGGTCGCTGAGGTTCGCCAGCAGCCGGAACACGAAGCGCATCAGCGTGGGCCGTCCCAGCCCGCGACGGACGGCGACCCTCATCACGGCCGGATGGTCGATCAGCCGCACGAACTGCCGGCCGAGGGCGAAGTAACCGCCGTAGGAGTCGACCAGCGCGCGCGGGTAGGCCCGCAGCGCGCGGTCCCGCGCGGCCGCCGGGCGGGCCAGGGCCTGGACGGCGATCTCGGCGGCCAGGCGGCCCGACTCCATCGCGTAGGAGATCCCCTCGCCGCTGAACGGGTTCACCATCCCCGCGGCGTCGCCGACGAGCAGGAGGCCGCGGGTGTACTGCGGTGAGCGGCTGAAGCCGGCCGCCAGGGCCGCCCCCCGCACCGCCGACGTCCAGCGCTCCGGACCGAGGTCCCCCGGCAGCGACTCCGTCCACGTGCGCAACAGTGTTCGGTAGTCGAGGTCGCGGGACCTGGCGTCGGCGGTCAGGATGCCGACGCCGACGTTGCAGGTGCCGTCGCCCATCGGGAAGACCCAGCCGTACCCGGGCAGCAGCCTGTCGGCGCCGGCCCCTGGGTCTCGCACGTCGAGCCACGTCTCGAGGTACTCCTCCGCGTGCCGGGCGCTGGTGGCGTAGGTCCGGACGGCGACGCCGACGGGCCGGTCGGGACGGCGCTCCAGGCCCAGGGCGAGCCCCAGACGACCGGCGACGCCGTCGGCGGCGACTACCAACGGCGCCCTCAGCTGCAGCACCGAACCCGGCCGACCGCCGGGCGCGGCGTCCCGGGCCGTGACCCCGACGACCCGGCCGGTGCGCTCGTCGAGCACCGGGCCGGTGACCGCCGTCGCCTGGTGCAGCCGGGCCCCGGCGGCCGCCGCGCGCCGGGCCAGGACGTCGTCCAGGTCGAGGCGGGGCCGCACGAGGCCGAACGAGGGGAACGCCGCGAGCTCTGGCCAGTCCAGCTGCAGGGACGCGCCGCCGCCGTGGATGCGCAGGCCCCGGTTGCGCACCCAGCCGGTGCCTGGGCCCACGTCGACGCCCATGGCCACGAGCTCGCGCACCGCCCGGGGGGTGAGGCCGTCACCGCAGACCTTCTCGCGTGGGAAGCGGGACTTCTCGAGCAGCAGGACGTCGAGGCCGGCCTGCGCGAGGTAGTACGCCGCAGCAGAGCCCGCCGGGCCGGCGCCCACGACGATGGCGTCGGCCCGGCGGTCCCCGCGGTCCACGCCCGTGGTCACTCGACGACCACGGTGCCGCGCAGCATCCCCATGCCGCAGGTGAACGGGTACTCCCCCGGCTCCTTCGGCAGGAACTCCACCGGCACCAGCTGCCCCTCCGGGAGATGGGCGTTCTTGCCGAAGGCGTCGAGGACCACCTGCTCGGAGCAGGGGCTGGTCTCCTCCCGGCGGAACAGCAGCCGCACCGGCGTCCCCCGCTCCACCCGGATGGTGCCGGGGGTGTAGCCGCCCTTCACCAGGATCGTGACCTCCTGGTAGCCGCTGGACGTCAGCGGCGCCTTGATCCCGGCCGCCTTCTTCAGCCAGAAGAACCAGACGATGCCGGCGACGAGCAGTGCTCCGACGACGGTGACGACGATCTGGTCGGTGCTCATGACGCGATCTCCTTGGGGGTGAACCGCTTGAGGCGGTTGGCGTTCGAGATGACGGTGACGGAGCTGAAGCTCATCGCCGCCGCGGCCAGCAGCGGGCTCAGCAGGATCCCGAAGAACGGGTACAGCAGGCCGAGGGCGATCGGCAGGCCGAGGATGTTGTAGCCGAACGCACCCGCCAGGTTCTGCCAGACGTTGCGCATGGTCGCCTTCGAGATCTGGACCGCCGTCACCACGCCGTTCAGGCTCCCGGAGATCAAGGTCACGTCGGCGGCCTCGATCGCCACGTCGGTGCCCGTGCCGATCGCGAAGCCCACGTCGGCCTGGGTCAGGGCCGGGGCGTCGTTGATGCCGTCGCCCACCATCCCGACCTTCTTGCCCTCCAGCTGGAGCTTCTGCACCTCGGCCGACTTGTCCTGCGGCAGCACCTCGGCGAGCACCCGGTCCACGCCCACCTGGCGGGCGATGGCCCGTGCCGTGCGCTCGTTGTCACCGGTCAGCATCGCGACCTCCAGGCCGAGGGCCTTGAGCTGCGCGATCGCCGCGACCGAGTCCGGCTTGACGGTGTCGGCGACGGCCACCAGGCCGGCGGCCCGGCCGTCGGCGCCCACGTACACCGGGGTCTTCCCCTCGTCGGCCAGCCGCTGCCAGTGCTCGGCGAGCGCGGCGGTGTCGATCCCCTCGCCCTCGAGCAGGCGCCGGTTGCCGACCAGCACGGTCTGCCCCTCCAGCCGCGCCCGCACACCGTGGCCGGGCACCGCCTCGAAGTCCTCGACCGCGGCCAGGGCCAGGCCCCGCTCCTCGGCTCCGGCCACGATGGCCGCGGCCAGCGGGTGCTCGGAGACCTTGTCGGCCGAGGCGGCGAGCCGGAGCAGCTCCTCGGCGTCCAGACCGGCCGGGACGACGTCGGTGAGCACCGGCTTGCCCCACGTGATCGTCCCGGTCTTGTCCAGCACGACGGCGTCGAGCTTCGACGTCACCTGCAAGGCGTCACCGGAGCGGATGAGGATGCCGTGCTCGGCGCCCTTGCCGACCCCGGTCGTCAAGGACATCGGGGTGGCCATCCCGAGCGCGCACGGGCAGGCGATGATCAGCGTGGTGACCGCGACCACGATCGCGTAGGCGGCGGCGGGCTGCGGCCCGAAGTCGTACCAGATGACGAAGCCCACGATGGCCAGGATCATCACGGCCGGTGTGAAGTAGCCGGAGACCATGTCGACCAGCCGCTGCACCGGCACCTTGCTGGCCTGGGCGTCCTGCACCAGCCGGACGATCTGTGCCAGCGCGGTGTCCGAGCCGACCTTGGTGGCGCGCATGGTGAAGGCGCCGGTCGTGTTGATCGTCGCCCCGATCACCTCGTCGCCCGGTCCCTTGGCCACCGGCAGCGACTCCCCGGTGATCATGCTCTCGTCGAGCGCCGAGGACCCGTTGGTGACCTCGCCGTCCACCGGCACCTTCTCGCCCGGCCGGACGACGACGAGGTCGCCGACGACCACCTCGTCCACCGGGATGTCGAGCTCCCGCCCGTCGCGCAGTACCCGGGCCGTCCTGGCCTGCAGGCCGATCAGCTTGCGGATCGCCTCCGAAGAGCGGCCCCGGGCCTTGACCTCCAGGGCAAGGCCGAGCACCACGAGCGCGACCACCACGACCGTGACGTCGTAGTACACCTCGGTCATCGACTCGTCGGGGAAGATCTGCGGCCAGATCACCGCGACCGTGGAGTACACCCACGCGATGCTGGTGCCGGTGGCGATCAGCGTGTGCATGTTCGCCTGCCGCTGGCGGATCGCGCCCCATGCGCCGGTGAAGAACTGGGAGCCCGAGTAGACCAGCACAGCGAGCGCCGCCACCCCCATCACGGCCCACAGCAGGCGGATCTGGTCGCTCCCGCGCGGGAACCAGTCACGCAGCACCGGGAACAGCCACGGGTAGCTCAGCACCATGGTCGGGACTCCGACCGCCGCGCCGAACCACCACTTGCGCATGAGCCTGCGGTACTCGCGCTCGGCCTCTCCCAGCGCGCTGTCGCCGGCAGGCGCCTCGGACGTCCCAGACTCCGCCGGCGGCACCTCCTCGCCCTCGGCCCACAGCCGGATCTCCTGCTCCTGCGCGAGGCCGGGGACGAACGTCACCTCCACCGTGCCGGTCGCCGCGTCGCCCTGGGCGGAGACGACGCCCGGCCGCCGGCGAAGCTCCTCGGCCACCGTCGCCGCCGAGTTCTCGCAGTGCACCCGCGAACTCGGGACCGTCACCGTGCGCACCTCGGGCCGCATCCCGCCGGCCCCCAACACCGAGAGCAGGTCGTCGACCACGACCTCGTCACGGTCGACGACCACCTCCAGCGTGCCGGCGTCCAGGTCGGCCGTCGTGACGCCGCGCAGTCGGCCGAGCTTCGCCGGGAGCCCGTCCGCCTGGGCCGGCGAGGTCGCCGGCGGGGTCAGCACCAGTCGGCGCGTTGCGGCGCCGCCACTGGTGTCCAGCGTGGTCCTGCTCATGTCATCACCCACGATCAGTGTTCCGGTTGGACACCGCCATCTTGTGCATCTATACCCTAGGGGGGTATAGGTCGAAAGTCCCGTCCGCTCCGGCGGCTACTATCTGGCGTCGGAGAGGAGCGGGTGCGCGTGACCGAGATCGTGACGACTGGGCCGCTGCTGCTGGCCGCGCTGCTGGCCCTGCTGGCCGGTCTGGTGTCCTTCTTCTCGCCGTGCTGCCTTCCCCTCCTGCCGGGCTACCTCTCCTACGCGGCGGGGCTCGTCGACGGCGGCCGGGTCCCGCACGGGCAACGAGGCGGCGTCCTGGTGGCGGCTCCCCCGCGCAGCCAGCGCATCCGGGTCTTGGCCGGCACCCTGCTCTTCGTCCTCGGCTTCGCCGCCGTCTTCACGGCCTACGGCGCCGTGCTCGGGGGCGTGGGCCGCTTCCTGGTCAGCTACCAGGACCTCGTGATCCGCGCCGCCGGCGTCGTCCTCGTGGTGATGGGCGTGATCATGCTCGGTGGGCTGAGCGGGACCTCCCGGGCACTGCAACGGCTGACCGTGCACTGGCGGCCCAGGGCGGGCCTGGCCGGTGCCCCACTGCTCGGGGCCGTCTTCGGGCTCGGCTGGTCCCCGTGCATCGGGCCGACGCTGGCCGCCGTCCTGTCGCTGACCGTGACGACCGGAGGAGCCGGCCGGGGGGCGCTGCTCAGCTTCGTGTACGCCCTGGGCATCGGCGTCCCGTTCCTCGTCGCCGCCCTGTCGATGGACGCCGCCACCCGGTGGTACGCACCACTGCGCCGCCACTCGCACCGGCTGGTGCAAGGCGGCGGCCTCGTCCTGCTCGTCATCGGGCTCCTCCAGGTCAGCGGCGTGTGGGGACGGCTCATGGCGCTGGTCCAGTCGTGGACGGCCGGCTTCGTGGCGCCGGTCTAGCAGCGACCATGGCTACCGGCCGCCTGAGTGACGCGCTGACCCCGCTCGTGCACGCCGGCCGGCTGAGCGAGGTCGCGACCGTGCTCTGGTCCTCGGGGTTCGGTTGGCTGGTCGACGCCCTGGGCCTGGGCGCCTGCGTGTCGCTGCGGTGCCGCCTTGCCTGCTCGACCGGCCTGCGCAGCTGCCCGCACCACGTCGACATGGACCAGCCGCTACCGCAACGGCTGGTGGAGGTGCTGGGGCGGCTCGGTCCCACCTACGTCAAGGTCGGGCAGCTGCTCGCCACCCGCACCGACTACCTGCCGGCCGCCTACGCCGACGCACTGCGCTCGTTGCAGGACGACGTCCCGCCGTTCCCGACTGCTCGGGCACGCGAGGTCGTGGCCGCCGCCCTCGGGCGGCCGGTCGAGGACGTCTTCGTCGAGTTCGACGCCGCCCCGGTCGCCGCGGCGTCGCTGTCCCAGGTCCACCGCGCGACGCTGCGGGGCGGCACCGAGGTGGCCGTCAAGGTGCAGCGTCCGGGCATCGAGGACCGGGTCGAGGCGGACCTCGCCCTGCTGGGCTGGCTGGCTCGCCGACTGGAGCGGCGCCGCGGCGCCACGCTGGCGTTCCGGCCGACGGCCGCCGTGGGCGAGCTGGCCGAGTACACCCGCCGCGAGCTGGACTTCCGCAACGAGGGCCGGGTCGCCATGGCGGTGGCTCGGGCCCTCGCCGACGACGACGGCGTCGTGGTGCCGCGGGTGCACTGGGACCTCACCACCGCCACCGTGCTCACGACGGACCTGGCCCGGGGACGCCGGCTCGCGCCCCGGGCCGAGCTGGAGGCCGCGGGCCTGGACGCCGACCGCCTGCTCCAGGTCGGGGCCCGGGCGATGCTGCGCCAGATCTTCGACGTCGGCCTCTTCCATGCGGACCCGCACCCCGGCAACCTGCTGCTGCTGGACGGAAACCGGGTCTGCTTCCTGGACTTCGGTCTGCACGGACGGCTCGACCGCCGCCAGCGCCGACGGATGGCGATGGTGCTGTACGCCCTCGTCAGGGGCGACTACGAGACCGTGGCCGACCAGCTGCTGCACGTCTCCGAGCGGCTGCCCGGCGCGGACGTCCGCGCCTTCCGGGCGGCCCTGGCGGAGCTCGTGGAAGGCTGGTACGGGCAGAACCCCGCAGACTTCTCCGTCGCCCGGCTCCTGCTGGGGCAGCTGGGGGTGGGTTCTCGCTTCGGCATCGTCTTCCCCCGCGAGCTGATGCTGCTGGCCCGGGCCCTGGTGCACCTCGAGGCGTCGGCGGCCGTCGTGGACCCGGCGCTGGGCTTCGCCGACCTGGCCGGTCCGCTGCTGCCCGACCTGCGGCACGCCGTGCTGCCGGGCCGGGCGGAGCTCGCCGCGCTGTGGAGCACCAGCTGGATGGACTACCTCGCCCTGGCGATGGAGCTGCCGGAGGCTCTGCCGCACCTGCCGGACCTCCTGGCGGCGCGGCGTCCGGACGACCGGGCTCCGGTGCGCGGTGACCGCCGGCCGGCCCGGATCGCTCCCGTGGTGGCCGGGGCAGCGGCCGGCCTGCTCGCCGGCGTCGTCGCCCGACGCGGTGTCACGCCGTGGCGAACGCCTCGCAACCACCACCCGGGACGGTGAGCGTCCGGGACCCGACCCTGACCTCGACCTGCGGGTTGGCGACGCACGGGTCCGCGGACACCTCCAGGCGGTCCCGGGCGACGTCCACCCGGAGCCGCTGGCCCCGGTGCACGAGCGTGAAGCCCGCCGCCTCCAGCCCCTCCGGCAGCCGCGGGTCGAACGCCACGACGCCGTCCTGCAGCTGCGCCCCGGCGAACGACCGCGTGACGATGTCGATCGTCCCCGCCATCGCCCCGAGGTGGATGCCCTCGCTGGTCGTCCCGCCCTGCGTGTCGTCCAGGTCGGCGGCCAGCGCCTCGCGGAACGTCGTCCACGCGCGCGCCGGGTCCATGCGGGCCAGCACCGAAGCGTGGACGACCCGGCTCAGGGTGGAGCCGTGCGCGGTGCGGGCGAGGTAGTAGTCGACGGTGCGGGGCAGCAGGTCCGGCGAGGTCTGGTAGCCGAGCTGGTCGAGCACCCCCAGGACACCGTCGGGCCCCAGCAGGTAGACGAGCATGAGGACGTCGGCCTGCTTGGCGAGCTTGTAGCGGTTGGTGGTGTCGCCCTCGGCCTCCAGGATGAGGTCCAGCCGGCCGATGTTGCCGTACCGGGCACGGTAGGCCTCCCAGTCCAGCTCGAGGAGGTCCTCGTACCCGGCGAACTGGCTGACCACGCCGTCGTGGAGCGGCACGGCCAGCCGGCGGCTGAGGTGGTCCCACGCGGTCGGTTCGTCGTCCCGGAGCCGCAGCCGGGACCGCAGCTCGTCGCAGTCGTGCCCCTCGGTCAGGGCCAGGACGTCACCGGCTCGGCTGAGGACCCAGGCCGCGAGCACGTTGGTGTACGCGTTGTCCCGCAAGCCCTGCCCCGGCGCGTCCGGGTAGCCGTCGTGGTACTCGTCGGGCCCCATCACGCCGGCGATGTGGAACCGGTCGTCGGCGGCGTCGTACGTGGCAAGGCTGGCGAAGAGCCGCGCCACCTCGACGACGAGATCGGCTCCCCGGTGCGCCAGCCAAGCGACGTCCCCGGTGGCCTGGTAGTACTGCCAGGCGTTGTACGCCACCGCGAGCCCGACGTGGCGCTGCCGGCGGGAGTTGTCCGGCATCCACCGCCCGGACCGGAGGTTGTACAGCTGCTGCGGGGTCTCCTCGCGGCCGTCGCTGCCGCTCTGCCACGGGAACATGGCGCCCGCGAGCCCGGCCCGGGTCGCTGCGCGGCGGGCGGCGTCCAGCCGCCGGTGCCGGTAGTCCAGCAGCGCACGACCGACCCACGGCAGGTGCGGGGTGACCACGGGGAGCACGAAGAGCTCGTCCCAGAAGACGTGACCTCGGTACCCCTCGCCGTGCAGGCCGCGGGCCGGCACGCCGGCGTCGACGTCCGCGGTGTTCGGCGACACCGACTGGAGCAAGTGGAAGACGTGCAGGTTGAGCACCAACCTCGTCTGGCGGTCGGCGTCCAGGTCGATGCCGAAGCGCTGCCAGAGTCGCGCCCACGCGGCGTCGTGGTCGGGCAGTAGGTCGGCGAAACCTCCTGGTGCGCGGGCTATTTCGCTCATCGCAGCCAGCCCGGCGGACGAGATCGCCCGGTCCCGGGAGGTGTACACCGCTACGGTCTTCTCGATCGTGGTCGGCTCACCGTCCCGCAGCGGCAGGTCGAACCGGTGGGCTGGCCGCTCCCCCGCGTTCCAGGCCGGCGGCGGAACCGCGCCGGCAACGGCGACCGTCGTCCGGACGGCAGTCGCGATGCGGACTCGGCTCTGGGTCGTCTCCACCTCGACCAGGAACGTGCCGTTCCCGCGCTCCTGCGTATCCACCGTGCGCAGGTGGCGGTCCGCCAGAGCCCGGTACTCCGCGACGTTGCCGTTGCGGACGGCGGTGTCGACGCCGGACGCCACCGCCACCCGGCCGCTCCAGCCCTCGGGCACCAGGATGGTCTGCATGCAGGCCAGGTGGGGACGGGCCATGGAGACCAGGCGACGCTGCGTCAGCCTCAGCCGGCGCCCGGCCCGGTCCGTCAGGACGGCGTGCCGTGTCAGCACGCCGCCGCGCAGGTCCAGCTCCCGGCGTTCGTGGCTCCCGGTCAGCCCACCCTCGGACCACCACGGACCGACATCGGTGCGCAGGTCCAGGTACAGCCAGTTCGGCGCGTTGACCAGGTGCTCGTCCTCCACCTGCCGCCCGTGCACCGTCGACGTCAGGCGGTTGTACACCCCGGCGAGGTACGTGCCCGGGTAGTGCACGCCGTCGGCGGAGCGCTCCGGCGCCGCCCCCCGGGTACCCAGGTACCCGTTGCCCAGAGCGGTCAACGCCTCCCGATGCCCCTCGTGCGCCGGATCGAACCCCTCGTAGACGAGCAGCCACGGATCGGTCCGCAGGGCGCCCAGGTCGAGCTGCGAGACGTCCTCGACCACGACGTCCGCCCCGGCGCCCTCGAGCTGCTCCCGGTTACCGGACCGGGCCACGCCCACCACGAGCCCGAAACCGCCACGACGCGCCGCCTCGACGCCCGACGTGGCGTCCTCGACCACGGCGGTCCGGGCCGCGGGCACCCCGAGCCGGCGGGCCGCCTCCAGGAACATGGCCGGATCAGGCTTGCCGGGCAGCCCCTCGTCGGCGGCGACCTGCCCGTCCACGACGACGTCGAAGACCCCGACCAGGTCCGCCGAGGCCAGCAGCGCCTCGGCGTTGCGGCTGGCCGTCACCAGGGCGACCGGCACACCGCCGGCACGCAGCCGGCGCAGCAGGTCCACCGTGCCGGCGAACACCTTGACCCCGTGCCGGCCGAGGAGCTCGAGGTAGAGCTCGTTCTTGCGGGCCGCCAGGCCGTGCACGGTCCAGTCCGACGGTCCGTCCTTCGGCGTCCCGAGCGGGACGTCGATCCCGCGGGAGGCCAGGAAGGCGGCCACGCCGTCCTCCCGGGACCGGCCGTCCACGTAGCGGCGGTAGTCGGCGTCCACGTCGAACGGCTCCCCCGCGGGACCCGTGCGCGGATCGGCCAGGACGTCGTCGAACAGCTGCTTCCACGCCTGGGCGTGCACGCCGGCGGTGTCCGTGACCACGCCGTCCATGTCGAAGATCACCGCATCCTGCGGCGGGGCGGCTCCGGTCGGCGCCGTCCAGGCCGGCTCTACTGGGTGACGCAGCGTCTCCACGAGGGCCACTATGGCGCATAGGAGATCGCGGCGAGACGCCTCCTCAACCGACCCGCCGGGGGTCAGGGGCCGGTGGAAGGGTCCCCGCCAGGTCGGGCTCGGCCGCCCCGGGCGGGTAGCGCTCGTCGTACCGGCGCACCTTCCACAGCACCAGGGCACCGACCCAGCCGACGAGGAACGTGGCCACGACCAGGACGCCGATCAGTGTCAGGTCCAGAGCCGCCAGCGCCCGGAACGGCTGGACGTCGGTGAGCCCGTACCGCTCCGAGAGCAGGTTCGCGATCTGCACCGTGCCGATGCCGAACGCGACGAACACCGACAGCCCGGTCATCGTGATGTTGTAGTAGATCTTGCGCAGCGGGTTCGTGAAGGCCCACGAGTACGCCTTGGCCATGAACACGCCGTCGGTGACGTCCATGAGGCTCATGCCGGCGGCGAACACCAGCGGCAGCGCGACGATCGCGAGCGGCGGGAGCGTGCCACCGGCAGCCGCCCCGGCGGCCAGGCCTATCGCCGCCACCTGGGTGGCGGTGTCGAACCCGAGCCCGAACAGCAGGCCGACGACGTACAGCTTCCAGCTGCGGTCCACGAGGCGGTCGTAGCGGCCACGGAACAGGCGGTTCATCAGCCCGCGCTGGGCCAGGAGCCGCTCCAGCTCCTCCGGCTGGTGGCGTCCGGACCGGGCCGCCCGCCACGTCCGGACCACCCCGGCGAGGACGACGAGGTTCAAGCTGGCGATCAGGTAGAGGAACGTCCCCGAGACCAGGGCGCCGATGAGACCCCCGGTGTCGGCGAAGTCGTCACGGAACCGTACGGCTGCCTGAGTCGCGACGGCGACGCCGACCGACAGGACCAGCACGACGGTGGAGTGCCCGAGCGAGAAGGCCAGCCCTGCGCCGAGCGGCCGCTGCCCCTTCTGCAGCAGGTACCTGGTGGTGTCGTCGATGGCCGCGATGTGGTCGGCGTCGAAGGCGTGTCGTGCGCCGAGGGCGTACGCGGCCGCCGCCGCACCCGCGTACAGCAGGCCGCCCCCGGAGCCGGCCTCGCCGTCGTAGTAGGCGAACAGCCCGAAGCCGGCGAGGTGCAGGGCGAGCACGACGCCGTAGATCGACACCAGGCGGCGCCTCTCCGACCGCGAGAAGGCCAGGTGCGAGCGCAGGCTGCCGTGCGACGAGGCCACGGGCCCACCGTACCGCTCTCCTGCGAGAAGTTCTCAACAAGGTCGCCGGACGGAGATGATGGCGGGGTGTCGGCTCTCCGGTCTGTGTTCGCCGTGCCGGACTACCGCCGGCTGTGGGGGGCCCGGACGGTCAGCCAGTGGGGCGACACGTTCCGGTTCGTCGCCCTCGCGGTCGTCGTCTACCGGCTCACCGGATCCGGGCTGGGGGTGGCGGGCGTCGTCGTCGCCGAGATCCTGCCGGTGCTGCTCCTCGCCCCGCTGGCCGGCGTCCTCGTGGACCGCGTCCCGCGGGTGGCGGTCCTGGTGGTGAGTGACGTCGTCCGTGCCGTGCTGGCCGGGGTGCTGGCGCTCCGGCACGGCGACGTGGTGACGGTCTACGCGGTTGCGTTCGGGATGTCCGCCGCGTCGGTGTTCTTCAACCCGGCCGCGCAGTCGGTGCTGCCGTCGCTGGTCCGCCCCGAGCAGCTGCCGGCCGCCAACTCCGGCATCTGGACGACCGCGGTGCTCTCCCAGGTCGTCCTGGCGCCGGCGGCCGGCGGCCTCGTCGTGTCGGTCGGGCCGGGGTGGGCCTTCGCGCTCGACTCGGTGACCTACCTGGTGTCCGACGCGGTGCTGATCGGCCTCCGGCTCCGGGAGCCGCCCCGGGAGGTAGGACGACGGCGCCTGGTTGCCGACGCCCGCGAAGGCGCGAACGTGGTCGCCACGGACCCCATGCTGCGGGCCCTGGCACTCGGCCAGCTGCTCGCGGCGCTGTCCGCGGGAGCCACCAGCGCGCTCCTCGTGGTGCTCGTCGCCGAGCACCTGGACGCCGGCCCCGGCGCCTACGGGCTGCTGCTCGGAGCCATCGGCATCGGAGCGGCGATCGGCCCGCTGCTCCTCCTCCGGTTCGTGCCGGACCCGGCCCGCCCCGCCTTCGTGTTCGGCCCCTACGCCGTGCGGGGCGTCGTCGACCTCGTGCTGGCCTCGTCGCGCTCGCTCCCCGTGGCCGCCGCCGCGCTGAGCGTCTACGGCGTCGGCACCAGCGTCGGCTCGGTCACCTTCAGCTCCGTGCTTCAGGCACGGGTCCATGACCGACTCCGCGGCCGGGTCTTCGCCACCATGGACCTGCTGTGGCAGTCCGGCCGGCTGGCCAGTCTCGGCGCGGGCGGCCTGCTCGCCGACACGCTGGGCATCCAGGCGGTCTACTACCTTGGCGGCGTGCTGCTGCTCGCGGCCGGTGCCCTCGGCCTCACCGCTCGCCTCCGGGCGCAGCCGTGACGCGGATGACCGTCCCCGTCACGCGATGGGGCGGACTGGCCGGTGTGGTCGGCGTGATCGCGTTTCTCGGCGTGGTCGCCGTCCTGCACGCCGTCCGGAGGGACCTGAGCCCCCTCGACGACCTGGTGAGCGACTACGCGAACGGCCGCTGGGGCGGCCTGTTCGCCCTGGGGGTCCTCGCCCACGGCGCGGGGAACGTCGCCCTCAGCGTCGGCCTCGCCCGTGCGCTCGGGCGCTCGGGGGCGGCTCGACTGGGGGTCGTGACGTTCGCCCTCGCCAGCGTGGGCCTGCTCCTGACGGGGGTCTTCCGCACCGACGCGCCCGGCGCTCCCGAGTCGGCTGCCGGCGTCGTCCACCGGAGCGCTGCCACGGCGTCCTTCGCGGTCGAGCTGGCCGCGCTGCTCGCACTGGCGTCGGCCTTCCGGGCCAGTCCGGGCTGGCGGTCGTATGCCCGGCGCGCAGTCGCGCTGACAGCCCTGGCGGGCGCGAGCACGGCATGGCTCGTGGTCGCGCTGCGGACCGGATGGACGCCAGGGCTGGCCGAACGCGCGGCCCTCGCGGCTTTCGCGCTCTGGGAGCTGTCGACGGCCGCCCGGCTGGCGCGAGCGGCGCCGCCGCCGGGAGGTCGACCTCCCGGCTAGCTGCGCACCAGCCTGGCGATGGCGTCCGAGGCCTCCTTGAGCTTGCCGGCGTCGACAGACCCCCCGGATCCGGCGGCCTGGGCGAGACAGCTCTGCATGTGGTCGTCCAGGAGCCGCAGGGCCACGCACTGCAGGGCCCGCGAGGCGGCCGACACCTGGGTCAGGATGTCGATGCAGTAGACGTCGCCCTCCACCATCCGGGAGATCCCGCGGACCTGCCCCTCGATGCGG
Organism: Kineosporiaceae bacterium SCSIO 59966; assembly: GCA_020881835.1. Classification (NCBI taxonomy): domain Bacteria; kingdom Bacillati; phylum Actinomycetota; class Actinomycetes; order Kineosporiales; family Kineosporiaceae; species Kineosporiaceae bacterium SCSIO 59966. The sequence continues at coordinate 1,456,496 of CP052876.1, read as the reverse complement.
CTGAGCCGGTTGAGGAGGTCCTGCCTCCCGGGGTCGTCATGGATCACCACGGCCCCCTTTCCGCCCGGTGACCAGCTCGAAGCCGGCGTCCCGGACGGCCTCGCGGACCGACTCACTGCTGGGTGCGCTGTCGGACGTCACGACCACCGGGGACTGGCCTCCACGCACCAGGTCCACCCGCACTCGCGTCACGCCGGCCAGCGACCGCAGTCGATCCATCACCGCGGCGAGGCAGAGTCCGCACTTCAGCCCACGGACCGCATACGTTCCCGTCACCACCTGTCAGCCTCCTCACTGGCCACCGTTCCGGGGGTGCCCTACCCCGGTGGGGTACTTCGATGGAAGCACCCCGAGGCCGGCGCCCCGGCGCAAGAAGCGACGAAGGTTCGATGAAGACCGTCCGGCGTGCTACTACTATCCGCGATCGGAGATCGTCGACGACAGGGGCTGCACGTGGTGGAGAACGTCGAGCGTCCGAGCGGTACGCCCGGCTTCCCGACGGTGCCGACACCGGCCGCGGTCGTCCTGGCCCTCGGCTCCGGGCTCCTCCTCGACCTGGCGTTCCCCGGCGTCGGCTGGTGGCCGCTGGCACCCGTTGCCCTGGCGGTGTTCCTGTTCGCCGTGCACGGGCGCGGCGTGCGCGGCGGTGCGCTGCTCGGCATGGTGTTCGGCCTGGCCTTCTTCGTGCCGCACGTGGCCTGGTCGGGCATCTACGTGGGTGCGATGCCGTGGCTGGCTCTGGCGACCCTGCAGGCGCTGTACGTCGCAGCCTTCGGGGCGGTCGCCGTCCTGGGCCTGCGGGCCACCCGACGAGCGGTCCCCCAGGCCGTGGTGGTCGGGGCCCTGTGGGTCGCGCAGGAAGCGCTGCGCTCCCGGACCCCGTTCGGCGGCTTCCCGTGGGGTCGTCTCGCGTTCTCCCAGGCCGACGCGCCCACCCTCGGGCTTGCAGCACTGGGCGGGGCGCCGCTGGTGTCGTTCGCGGTGGCGGCCGCCGGTGTCCTCCTCGCGCACGCCGGGCTGCGGGCTCTGCGCGCCCGCGGGCGCCGGCGGTCCCTGCCGGCAGCCGCCGTGAGCGCGGCGCTGGCCACGGCCGTCATGGCCGTCGGGGCCGCCGTGCCGCGCCCCGGGGACGGCACCGGCTCGGTGGACGTCGCGGCGGTGCAGGGGAACGTGCCCAAGGCGGGGCTGGACTTCAACGCCGAGCGCCGGGCGGTCCTCGACAACCACGCCGCGGCGACCCGCGAGCTGGCCCGCGCGGTGGCCGACGGGCGCGCGCGGCCGCCTGACCTCGTCGTGTGGCCGGAGAACAGCAGCGACATCGACCCGCTGCGGAACCCCGACGCCGACGCGGTGATCTCCGGCGCGGTCGACGCGGTCGGCGTCCCCCTGCTGCTGGGCACGGTCCTGCAGGAACCGGCGGACAAGCTGAGCAACGTGAGCATGGTCTGGGAGCCCGGCAAAGGTCCCGGCCAGCAGTACGTCAAGCGCCGGCCGGTGCCGTTCGCCGAGTACGTGCCGTACCGGTCGTTCTTCCGGCGGATCAGCGACAAGGTCGACCTGGTGCGGCGGGACTTCGTCGCGGGCACCGGCCCCAACGTGCTGACCGTCGGCCCCGCGACGGTGGGCACGGCGATCTGCTTCGAGGTGGCCTTCGACGACCTCCTGCGAGAGGCGGTCCGCGGCGGCGCGGACCTGCTCGTCGTCCAGACCAACAACGCCACCTTCGGCCGCACCGACGAGAGCGTGCAGCAGCTGGCGATGTCGCGCCTGCGGGCGGTCGAGCTCGGGCGATCGGTGGTGCACATCTCGACCGTTGGAGTGAGCGCCCTCATCACGCCGACCGGTGACATGGTGGAGGTCTCGGACCACTTCACCGCCGAGACGCTGACCGCCACCCTCCCCCTGCGCGGCGGCCTCACCGTCGCGGCACGCCTGGGCGCCGGGCCCGAGGGGCTTCTGGTCCTCGTGGGCCTGGCCGGAGCCGCTCTCGGGCTGCGCGCCGGACGAGGACGCCGGCCGACGGCACGGCAGCGCGGCACGGCGGACCGGGCCGACCGGGCCGTGCGTCGCCGCGACGTCCTGCTGCAGGCAGGCGGGACCATGGTGCTGGCCACCGGATGCTCGGGATCGCCCCGGCAGCCGGAGGCCGGCGCGACCCCAGCGACGCCACCGGCCCGGCTACTGGAGCCGGGCGAGTTCGCTGCCGCGGTGGAGGACGACGACCGCTTCCTGCTCAACGTCCACACCCCCGACGAGGGGTCGATCCCCGGCACGGACGCCGCCATCCCCTTCGACGAGCTGCGGACCCGGGCCGACGAGCTGCCCCCGGACCGCGGCACGCCGCTGGCCGTGTACTGCAAGACGGGCCGGATGAGCGCGATCGCGGTACAGACCCTGGCGGGCATCGGCTATCAGGACCTCGTGGAGCTCGACGGCGGCATGGTGGCGTGGGAGCGCGCCTTCCCGGACGGAGGATCGGCATGAACGCTGGTGGACGGCACGTCGGGACGGGCGTGCTGACCGCGCTGCTCCTGGTCGGCTTCTGGGCCAGCAGACCGGAGTGGAGCCCGGACATGCGGTTGTGGCGTGCAGTCGGCGACACGGCGATCGTGCTCCTGTTCGTCTCGCTCGCGCTCGGCCCGGCCGCCAAGCTGTCCTCGCGCGCGGGCAGGTTCCTGCCGTGGCGACGCCCGATCGGCGTGTGGGCCGCGCTGGCGGCAGCCGTCCACGCCCTGCTCGTCCTCAACGGGTGGGCGAGGTGGAGCGCGCGACGGTTGCTCGGGTACGAGTTCATCCCAGAACTCGGCCGTGAGGCACGGCTCGAACCCGGATTCGGCCTGGCGAACCTGGTGGGTCTCGTGGCCCTGGGCTGGATGCTCGTGCTCCTCGCGACGTCGTCCGACCGCGCCATGCGCTTCCTCGGCCCGGCGGCGTGGAAGTGGCTCCACAACGGCGCCTACGTCGTCTTCTACCTCGCCGTGCTGCACGCGGCGTACTTCCTGTTCATCCACTACACGCAGTCGTTCCACCGTGCACCCGTGCCCGGCAACTGGTTCCGCGTGCCGCTGCTCGCCCTCGGCGCGGCGGTGCTCGCCTTGCAGTGGGCGGCGTTCACGCGCACCGTCGGCCGTCGCCGGTCGCGCTCACCGGCCCCTGTGTCTCGACGCCGGTAGGGCCCGGGTCGGGACCTTGGCCCCGGTCGCCGGACCACCCACTCGCCCGAGACTACGAAGTGACGTACTTGTATCGGCAGAGGAAGGGCGGATCAGTGGCCAGGTTGACGGTCAACATCTCCCCGGCTGAGCGCGCCGGCCGGATCATCGTGGGTCTCGGGGCGATCGTCGCAGCGGCGTGGCTCCTGACCCGTTCTCCGAGCACGGGCGTGGCGGTGCTCGAGGTGCTCCTGGGTCTCGTCGGGCTGGACCTGGTCGTCACGGGTGCCCTCGGGCACTGCCCGCTGTACAGCAAGCTCGGCCACGTGCCCAAGTCCCTCCGGAGGACGACATGAGCGAGCACCGGCCCCCAGGGCTGCCGGCCGCACCGGACCACGAGCACGCTGACCCGCAGTCCCCGGGCACCGGGCACGGCGCCGGGCACCGCTGGATGATGGTGCTCTGCTGCATCCCGATGATCGCGATCGCTGTCTGGCTGGTCATGGCCGGCGTGGCCGGCGCCGGCGCCGTGCTCATCGCGTTGGTCTGCCTGGGGTTGATGGCGCTGATGATGGTCGGCATGGGGCACGGCAGCGGCCACCGGTAGGCGGCTCGCGACGTCAGCCCTCCGACAGCGCCGCGGGCGGGTCACCGCCCTTGGGCTGCCAGCTCTCCAGCACGGCCCTCGCGATGTACCGGTACTTGGCCGAGTACATGGGGTGGCAGGCGGTCAGCGTCAGCAGGCGCTCGGTGGGCACGGCGCCCGGCTGGCCCGGCACCGGCGCCACCATGTCGATCCGGTCCGGCGTCACGATCTCGTACTCGCGCATGCGGTAGACGAACCACGTGTCGGCCGTCTCGACCACGATCGCGTCGCCGGGCACGAGTTCGGCGATCTGGTTGAGCGGCTTGCCGTACGTCACCCGGTGACCCGCAAGGGAGAAGTTGCCGACCTCACCCGGCATCGCCGTGCCTGGGTAGTGCCCGAGGACGCCCTTGTTGAGCACGGACTCCAGCCCGATGCCCTCGGTCGCCGGCACCGCGTAGTCCTTCCCGAACCGGGGGATGTACACGACGCCGAACGACTCGCCCTCGGCGGGCACCGGCACGGACGGCGGCTCGGCCCCCGGTGCGGGCTCCGCGGTGGGAGCCGGTGGAGTCTCTGCGGCCCACGCCTCCTGCAGCTGCTCCGTGACGCGGTTGCGGTCCTGCGCCGCCTCGACGTCGGTCCACCACAGCTGCCAGCCGACGAACAGCAGCAGCACCACGCCGAGCGTGATGAGGAGCTCGCCCGCGCCGCGCACCACGGCCCGGAGCCAACCGCCGGTCCCAGCAGTCGACCGAGGAGTCCCGCGGACCGCTTCCGTCACCGGTACCTGCTGCACGAGTCTCCCCCGTCCGTCAGCGTGCTGCCTGGCTGCTGTTACTACGGGTGATCGTACTCGGCGTCCTTCCTCATGCGGCCTGGATGACGAACGGGCAGTGCTTGGTAGCCACCGCGGTGAGGGCCGGGAGCACCGTCACGAGCAGTGGAGCCGCCACCGCGTTGACCGCCAAGGCCATCAGCGCTCCCCGTGTGCCGCGGCGGAGCCCGGAGTCCGGTGTCAGCATCCGGCGCGCCCGCACGGCCGAGCCGGAGCCGCTGGCTCCCAGCGTGAACCGCGGCGGCTCGGCACTGGCGAGCTGGACCAACGCGGAGCCGACGGCGCGCGTGCCGTGCCGCCTGGCGGCGGCGTCGTCAGCGGCCATCTCGACCAGCTCACCGATGCGCTCGTGCGCCAGGCGGAGGGTCGGCACGAAGGGGAAGGCCCGGGCCAGCGCTCGTGCTACGGCCAGAGCGACGTCGTGCCGCCAGCGCAGGTGCGCCGACTCGTGGGCCAGGACGGCGGCCAGCTCCACCCCGGTGAGCGCCCGCACCGCCGCAGAGGTGAGGACGACCGTGCGTGCCCGCCCCGGCACGCAGAACGCGACCGCCCGCTCGTCGTCCACCACGTAGGCCTCGAGGGCGGGGTGGTGGTCTGCGGCCAGCCTCAGTCGCTCGAGCTGGACGCGGCGGCCCTGGCGGCACCGCCACAGCTCGGAGACCAAGCACCAGGCCAGCCGGCCCGCGACCGCGACGGCGAGGAGCAGCCCCGCGGTCGCCGCCGCGGCACCGCCCGGGGTGGCGTACCGCTCCCGCAGCGTGTGGGCGCAGGTCTGGAGGAACGCGGCCAGCCCGTCGCCGAGCTCCGCGTCCGGCAGGGCGAGCACGGCGGCTATCGACATCACCGTCACGAGCAGCGACACGCTGAGCACCTGCCACAGCAGCACACCGAGCACCGGGGCCCGCGTGGGCCAGCGTGCAGCGGCGAGCTGCCGCCCGCCCACGGTGCCCAGGAGCACCGCGTACGCGAGCAGGGACGCGAGCAGCCACACGACGGCTACCTCATCGCCGTCTCGACTGCCGGGCACGCCGCCGGCCCGTCTGCGTGAGCAGGCGGCGCAGGTCCTGGATCTCCTCGGCGGACATCCGGCCCAGGAAGCTCAGCAGCGTGCCCGACCGGTCGGCGCTGGCTTCGAGCACCTCGGCCATCAGCAGCGCGTGGTGCTCGTCCCGGCTGCGGACGGCGGTGTAGAGGTATGCCCGACCTTCCTGAGTGCGCGTGAGGTGGCCCTTGCGGTGGAGGTTGTCCATCACCGTCATCACGGTGGTGTAGGCGATCGGCCGCTCCTCCTGGAGCTCCTCGAGGACGTCTCGCACGGACGCTGGGTCGCTGCGCTCCCACATCCGCTGCATGATCTGCGCCTCGAGCCCGCCGAAGTCGCGCACCGGACCTCCTGCTGTGACCGGAGATGTCGGACACGACCCTCTCCATTCCCTGGCGGCAATACTAGGGCTGGTAGTTTCCGAGCAGAGGGCAACTCCAGACCCCCGTGCCTCCGGCGCGCCGACCGTCCCCGACCCCGATCACCAGGAGCCCCCGTGCTGCAACCACCTCACGGCCAGCGCACCGCCACGTCCGGGGCCGGTTCCGTCACGTGCCGCCCCCTCGCCCCGCTCGACGTGGCCACCACCGCGCGGCTGCACATCGCGCTGCTGGGGGAGGGCCTGTTCCCGCGGCTCGGGCCCGCGTTCGTGCGCCGCTGGCACCTCACCTTCGTCGACAACCCGCACGCCAGCGCGCACGTCGTCACCAGCGCCGACGGGGACATCCTCGCCTTCATCCTCGCCACGACCGACCAGGCGGCGTACGTGGCCGAGACGCTCCGGTCCGCGAAGTGGCCGCTGGCGCTCCGCGGAGCGTGGGGCCTCGCCCGCCGGCCCGGGCTCGCGCTCGGCTTCCTGCGCACCCGGCTGCGCCGCTACGCCCGGCGCATCGTCTCCTCGGGGCCCTCGACGACGGCCTCGAGCGGCGCTGTCGAGGGCCCGGTGGCCGTCGTCCACGCGATCGTGACGACGCCGGCCGCCCGGGGCCGCGGGCTCGGCCGTGAGCTGATGGCCCGGTTCGAGGCGGACGTGGCCGCGGCCGGTGTGACGCGGATGGAGCTGCTCACCGACGAAGGTGGAGGGGCAGTGGAGTTCTACCGGCGCCTGGGGTGGACGCTGCGGGAGGTGCGGACCAACCGCGACGGTCGGCGCATGGTGCTGTTCTGCAAGCGGACGGCGGCGTGACAGCAGGCAAGCCCGCCCCCCTGTCCCGCCGGTCCCTGCTCTGGGCGTCCTCGCTCGGGCTGCTGGCCGGCTGCTCGACCGCGGGAACCACCGCCCCGGGGCGGACCGTCGTCCCCAGCGCGGCGCCCACGTCTCGGCCTCGGCCCGGCGGCGACCCGACCCCTGAACCCACGACCCCGACCCGACCGGCGCCTCCCCCGCCCGTGGACGTCCCGCCCTACGCCGTCCTTCCCGGAGAGGTCGAGCCCGCCTGCAAGGTCGCCGCCGTGCGTGCGCTCGAGGCGGCCCTCACCTGGCGGGACGGCCCGGTGGGACCGGACGCCGCGAGGGAGCGCGTGCAGGGCCTGGGTGTCCACGAGGGTGCGCTGCGTCCGTTGGCGCGGCTGCTCGACACGACCCCGTGGTCGTCGCTGAAGGTGACGTACCCGCAGTACGGGGGCCTGGTGCCGGAGCCCGGCGAGGCCAGCGTCATGGTCGTCTGCGAGCAGCTGGTGCCGGACGACGCGGCGCCGGCGGAGCGCTCGGTCACCGTGGACGCGAGGCTGGTGCGGCGCAACGGGACCTGGGAGGTCACCGAGCTGCTGCTCAGCGAGCCGCCGGCCCCCGCCCCGCAGATCACCGACGCCGCCCGCGCGGTGCTGGCGAACGACCGGATCGTGCTGCCGGCCGCCGCCCGCCGCGACGTGCAGGCAGGGCTGATCGACGACCTCGTGCTGACCATGCTGTCCGGCCTGGCGCAGCAGTGGCGGCTGGACGTGCTCGTGCTCAGCACCGGTCACCCGTTCAACGTCTTCGGCACCGACCGGCAGTCGAACCACACGCGGGGGCGGGCCGTCGACATCTGGGCGCTCGACGGCATCCCGGTGATCGACCAGGCCAGGGCGCCCTGGCGGGCGGCGATGGAGGCCGCCGCGGCCCTCGGCGCCACCGAGATCGGGGGTCCCCAGGACGTCGACGGCGTGCGCGGGCGCCGGCCCTACTTCAGCGACCTGGTGCACCAGGACCAACTCCACCTCGGCTTCGAGGTCACCCGCTGAGGCGCGGCGCCGGGTCGTCTACTACCCGTTATAGTCGACCGCGTGCTTCACGCCGGAGACCTACCGCCGCCAGAGACGTCGCGGCGGGCGTCCCGGCCCGGTCCGTGGTCGCTGGTGCTGGCGATGGTGGTGCTGGCCGTCGCCGTCACCGGGGCGCTGATGTGGCTGCGCGGTGGCGTCTCCGACGCCGAGGACGCCGGACAGGTGGTCGCAGGCACGTCCCCGGTCGCGGAGATCCCGCCTGGTCAGCGAACCGAGCCCGTGGACGTCAGCGGCACCGACCTCTACGGAAACCCCTTGTCGCTGGCGGACTTCCGCGGTGACGTCGTCGTCGTCAACGTGTGGGGCTCGTGGTGCGTACCGTGCCGCGAGGAGGCGCCGATGCTGAGCGCCCTCTCCGAGGAGCTGGCCGGCCGCGGGGTGTCCTTCGTCGGCATCGACGTGCGTGACAACGTCACGGCGGCGAAGGCGTTCGAGAACCGGTACGGCATCACGTACCCGAGCTTCGACGACCCACAGGCCCGCGCCGTCCTCGCCTTCCAGGGAACGGTGCCGGTGCAGGCGGTGCCCAGCACGATCGTGCTCGACCGGCAGGGCCGGGTCGCCGCGCGCATCATCGGCGTCGCGGAGGAGTCGACCCTGCGCGCGCTGGTGGACACCGCCCTCGCCGAGCCGGTGACCGGCACCACGTCGTGAGCCTGGAGACCGAGCGGGCCCGCTCCGAGCCGCGGGCCACAGAGCCGATCCGCCAGCCGCGGCTCGGGCCGGCCGGCTGGGCGCGGTGGGCCTGGCGCAGGCTGACCTCGATGCGGACGGCGCTCGCGCTGCTGGCGCTGCTCGCGCTGGCCGCCGTGCCGGGGTCCCTACTGCCCCAACGGGGAATCAGCCCAGCGAACGTGGCGGGCTTCCGGGAGATGTACCCGACCGTCTTCCCGTGGCTGGACCGGCTGGGCTTCTTCGAGGTCTACTCCGCACCCTGGTTCGCGGCGGTCTACCTGCTGCTGCTCGTGTCGCTCACCGGGTGCGTGCTGCCGCGCTGCCGGCAGCTGTGGCGAGGCTGGCGAGCCAGACCACCCGCTCCTCCACCGAGCCTCGCGCGGTACACCGAGCGGCAGGCCTGGACGACGACACGGCCGGCGTCCGACGTCCTGGCCCAGGCCGCGACCGAGCTGCGGCGCCGGCGCTTCCGGGTACGGAGCGAGCCCGACGCGGTGACCGCGGAGAAGGGCGGGCTGCGCGAGCTCGGCAACCTGTCCTTCCATCTCTCGCTGCTCGTGCTGCTCGTCGGCGTCGCGGTCGGCTCGCTCTACGGCTTCGAGGGGCGGGTCATCGTCGTGGAGGGCGCCGGCTTCACCAACACCCGCACGCAGTACGACGACTTCGTCGGCGGCCCCTGGGTCGACGAGACGAACCTCGAGCCGTTCGCGTTCACCCTGGACAGCTTCTCGGCACGGTACGAGACGAGTGGCCCGCAGACCGGGACGCCCCGGGACTTCTCCGCGAAGATCGCCTACGACGCCGACCTCGACGGCGACAGCCGGCCCTTCGAGATCCGGGTGAACCGTCCGCTGGTGGTGGGCGGCACCAAGGTGTTCCTCACCGGCAACGGCTACGCCGTGGACGTGACGGTGCGGGACGGCAGCGGCGAGCCGGTGTTCGCCGGGCCGGTGGTCTTCCTGCCCCTCGACGGCAACCTGACCTCGGACGGCGTCATCAAGGTGCCGGACGCTCGTCCGGTGGAGCTCGGCTTCCAAGGGCTCTTCCTGCCCACCGCCTCGTTCGAGGACACCGGGCCCCGATCCGTGTTCCCGCAATTGCTCGAGCCGCAGCTGCTGCTGAACGCGTGGACCGGCGACCTGGGCCTGTCGTCGGGAGCCCCGCAGTCGGTGTACGAGCTGGACACCTCCGGCATGGAGCAGGTCATGGTCGACGGCGAACCGTTCACCCAGGCGCTTCGCGTCGGCGAGACGATGACGCTGCCGGGCGGCCAGGGCAGCGTCACGTTCGACGGCGTGTCCCGGTTCGCGAACTTCCAGATCGCCTACGACCCGGGCAAGGAGATCTCGCTCGTCGCCGCACTGCTGCTGCTCGCCGGGCTGACCGCCTCGCTGACCGTGCGGCACCGCCGCGTCGTCGTCCGCGTACGGCCCGGCAGCGACGGCACGACGTCCGTCGAGGCGGGAAGCCTGGGGCTCACCCGGCTCGGCCCGCCGAGCGGCGAGCTCGCCCGCATCACGACCACGATCGGCGCTCCCGCTGCCGACGACGAACCGACGAAGGAGTGACCGTGCCAGCCGACATCACCCTCGGCCAGCTCAGCAACCTGCTCGTCTACTCCGCGATGGCCGTCTACGCGCTCGCCATGGTGGGGTACGCCCTCGACTCCGCCCTGGCGGCTCGCCCGTCGGCCCGGCCGGCCCTGGCGGGTGTCGCGGTCGCCCTGGCCCGCCCGGAGCGCACCGGGCGGGTGGCGACGTCCCTGACGGTGCTGGCGTTCGGGCTGCACGCGTCGGGGGTGGTGTTCCGGGCGGCAGCGGCCGGCAGGGTGCCCTGGGGCAACATGTACGAGTTCGCCACGACCGGCGCGCTCGCGGCGACCGCCGCGTACCTGTTCTTCATGCGGCGCTACCCGCTGCGCGACCTCGGCGCCTGGGTCGTCGGCGTCGTCCTGCTGACGCTGGGGCTGTCGGTCACGGTCCTGTACACCCCGGCCGGGGACCTGGTCCCGGCGCTGGACTCCTACTGGCTGGTGATCCACGTGATCGCGGCCATCGTGTCGGGCGGGATCTTCACGGTCGGCGCTCTCGCCGCGGCCCTGTACCTGCTGCGGCGGCGTTCCGCCGCAACGCTGGAGCGCGTCGTCCACGTGACGCACCTGTTCGCGTTCCCGCTGTGGACCTTCGCCATCATCGCCGGCGCGATCTGGGCCGAGAACGCCTGGGGCCGGTACTGGGGCTGGGACCCCAAGGAGGTCTGGTCGTTCGTCACGTGGGTGCTGTACGCCGCCTACCTGCACGCGCAGGCCACGGCCGGCTGGCGCGGGCGCCGGGCGACGTGGTTCGCCCTCGCCGGCTACGTGGCGTTCGTGTTCAACTTCTTCGGCGTCAACATGTGGATCACCGGGCTGCACTCGTACGCCGGCATCTGACCGCGGACGCCCGTCACCCGGCGTGCACCCGCACCCGGTGGTAGCCGGACGCGCCGCTCGGGAACGGCGCCCGCGGCGCGCCGTCCTGCACCGTGCCGTCGCCGCCGGTGCACCGCACCCTCAGCTCGTGGGTCCCCGACGTCAGGACGACGTCGGCCCGCCAGCGGCGCCAGGCCGCCGGGGCCAGCTCGCCGGCCAGCTCGGCGCCGACCCAGGCCCCTCCGTCGACCGACACCTCGACCGACCGGACGCCGGCCGGCGGCGCCCACGCGACGCCGGTCACCGTGACGGGTCCGGCGGCCAGTCGGCTGCGGTGAGCCGGGGCGTCGATGCGCGCCATGGGCCGGACCGGCACCGGCCCGTGCGGCCACCCGCGGCCCTGCCAGTAGTCGCGGTTCGGCACAGCCTGCAGCCGGAGCTCGGTCAGCCACTTGGCTCCCGCGTACTGCCCGTACAGGCCGGGCACGAGCACCCGCGCCGGGAAGCCGTGGCTCGCAGTCAGCGCGCGCCCGCCCATACCGAGGACGACGTAGGCGTCACGGTCGGCAAGGAGCCGCAGCGGCAGGCTGCACTCCCAGCCGTCGACGGACCGCGTGACCAGTGTGCGGGCGGCATCCGTCGGCTCCGCCCGATCGAGCAACCGGGCCAGTGGCAGGCCGGTCCAGCGCTGGTTGCCGAGCCGGTCCCACCCGAGCCGGTTGTGAATGCACACCATCGCCGCGTCGAACTCCACCAGGTCCTCGTCGAGGAGCTCGGCGTACCCGACGGACAACGGACGGCGCACCTCGCCGGTGACCGTCAGCCGCCACCGGTGCACGTCGACGACCGGGGGCCTCATCGCCACGTCGGTGACGTAGAAGTCCTCCACCGGGGTCAGCAACGCCGGAGCGCCGGGCCAGTCCTCGGCGCCGTCCCGGGCGGGCGGCAGGGGTCGAGCCACCGCAAGGGGCCGCGTCGCGTACGCGGCGTCCTGGCGTTCCCGCCGCCTCGCCTGCTGTCGCCACGCGGTGGCGACGCCGGCGCCGGCCAGGGCGAGCGACGCGGCGGGCAATCGCAGCCGGCCGCGCCGACCGGTGCGCCCGGCCAGCGCCCCCGCCGCGAGCACCGCTGCCACGACGGTCGCGCGGACCGCCGGCTTGTCGGCCGACCGCAGCAACCTGACCCCGAGCTCCACGGCCGACCGGGGGGTGCGGTCGACGACGAGCTGGCCTGCGGCGTCCACGGTCGACCGGCGGCCGGCGACGGCGACCGCCGTCTCCACCGCCGCCAGGCCCGCTCCGGCGGCCGCGGCGCCGGTCAACCACCCACGAGAGGCGTACATGTGCGCTACGGTAGCTGAACGTTGACGTTTCATGGAAGAGGCGCGGGTGATGCAGGAGAGGGAGCGGCCGCTGCTGGACGACGCGGTGCTGGCCGCCGCCGCGCGGGTGATGTCCGAGCACGGCTGGCACGACTTCACGCTCGAGCGGGTCGCCGATGCCGCCGGGGTCTCCCGGGTGACGCTCTACCGCCGCGGAGTCAGCAAGGACCTGCTGGTGGAGGCGCTCACCGTCGGAGCGGCCCAGGCCTGGCAGGCGGCGTTGTGGCCGGCGCTGACCGGTCGCGGCAACGCGGCGGAGCGCATGCGGGCGGCGCTGCAGGCGTGCTGTGACGTCGTCGAGGAGCACCTCGCGCTGCTCGCCGGCCTGTCGACCGCGCCGGACCCGCTGTTCCACCTCGACGACCCCGCACCGGGGCGGCACGACACCCGCGAGGTCTACGTGCGGCCCTTCGAGCGGCTGCTGCTCGACGGAGCCGCGGAGGGCAGCCTGTCGCCTCAGGACGACCCCGAGAGGACCGCCACGGTGCTGTTCAACGTCGTCCCCCGCACGTACCTCCACCTCCGCGTCGCCCACGGCTGGGGACCGGAGGAGACCGTCACCGCACTGAACCGGCTGCTGCTGGACGGGCTGCTGCCGCGACCCACCGAGCCTGACCGCTGAGGAGGACACGATGGCGACGAGCGTGAGCACCCTCGGACCGATCCGCGAGGTCGTCCTGCCCGAGGGCACCATCCGATACCACGAGGCCGGACCGGCCACAGCCCCGGTGCTCGTGTTCGTGCACGGCATCGTCGCCAACGCCGACGTGTGGCGGCACGTCGTCCCGGAGCTGTCCGAGCGGTACCGCTGCATCGCCCCGGACTGGCCGCTCGGCGGGCATGTGGCGTCGATGCGCCGCGGCACCGACTTCACGTTGCCGGGCCTGGCCGACCTGGTCGCCCGTACGCTGGAGGCCCTGGGCCTCGACGGGGTCGTCCTGGTCGGCAACGACACCGGAGGCGCCGTCTGCCAGGCGGTGGCCGCCGGCCCGCACGACCGCGTCCGAGCGCTCGTGCTGACCCCCTGCGACGCCTTCGAGAACTTCTTGCCGTTGCCGATCCGGCACCTCCAGCTGGTCGGGCGGACCACGGTCGGACTCCGGCTGCTCGCCGAGACGCTGAGGTGGCCGGCCGTCTACCGACTGCCGATCGCCTTCGGGCTGCTCACCCGCAGACCCATCCCGCACGAGATCATGACGAGCTACACCGAACCCCTGCGGCAGCACGCAGGCACGCGACGCGACTTCGCCGAGCTGGTCCGGGCCATCTCCCGCCGGTACACGCTCGACGCCGCCGACGCCCTGCCGGGGTTCGACAAGCCGGCCCTCGTGGCCTGGGCCCGCCAGGACTTCTTCCCCCTCGCCCACGGCCAGCGCCTCGCCGGGCTGCTGCCGGCCGCCGAGCTGGCCGTGATCGAGGACTCCGGGCCCTTCGTCGGCGAGGACGCGCCGCACGAGCTCGCCAGGCTGATCCACGACTTCGTGGCCCGGCGCGTTCAGCCGACGGTGCCGGCCTGAGGTCTCGTCCCGGCGACGACGAGCGGCCGCTTGCCGGTCGGGCCCGCCGGGATGGCATCGACCACGCAGACGCGGACCGCGGGCAGGAGCGCACCGGCGGAGGCGAGGGCCTCCGTCAGGTTCCGCTCCAGACCTACCGGGTCGAAACCCTGTGCCGGAGAGGCGATCAGCACACTCAGCCCCCCAGGCTCCTGACGCACCTGCCATCCCGAAGCCTCCACCAGGTCGAGCGCGCGGTGGAAGACCACCGGGTGCACCCGGACCGTCTCGCCGGCGCGGGCCCCGGGGAGCTCGAGCACGTCGTCCGTCCTGCCCTCGACCCCGGCGAGGAGCCGGAACGGGCGGCCGCACGTGCACCGGTGGGTGGCCACCTCGACCCGGTCGGTCATCTCGTAGCGGATCAGCGGCAGGGTGCGGCTGAACAGCACCGTGACCAGCAACCGGTCCCCGGGCTGCCCGTCCGGCACCGGGCGGTAGTGGCTGTCGACGACCTCGGGGATGACGAGGTCCTCGAACAGGTGCATGCCGAGGTGGCGGTCGCACTCCGCCGCGATGCCGCCGGTCTCGGTGGCGGCGTAGACGTCGAACGGCGGCACACCCCATGCCCGCATGACCATGTCGCGGACCTGAGACGTCAGCACCTCGGAGGAGGAGCTCACCGCGCGCGGCGCGATGCGCAGCCGGCCCTCCATCTGCTCGCCGGCCAGCGCGCGGAGCATCGACGCGTAGGCGACGAGGACCTCGGGCTGGATCTCGTTCAGCCGGTCCGCGAGCCGGGGCAGCGGCGTCCCGGCGTCCAGCCGCTCGCTGTCGACGAACCGGCTGCGCACGGTGGTGGCCACCCGCGAGGACTGGTGCCAGACGGTGGTCGAGCTCACGACTGCCAGGCGGGTCGGCCGGCGCAGCCCTGCCCGGATGCCTGACCACTCGTTCGCCCGCGCGTACGAGGCGATCACGGTCGCCCACTCCTGGCGGTTGCTGGGGATCACGCTCCGGAGCCCGGAGCTGCCCGACGTCGCGGACACCGAGTACCGGCCGGCGAACACCTCCTCGTCACCGGCGACGGCCAGGTACTGCTGCAGATCGGCCAGCCGGACGGCCGGGTCGGTGCTGACCTGGTCGAAGCTGCCCATCAGGTCGGCCTTGGTCACGACCGGCAGCTCCTCCAGCGGGGCACGTTCGAGGCCCCGATGGAGGCGCTGGTAGAACGGCGACCGCGCGCACGCGAAGTCACGCAGCCGGCCGAGCTCGCGGCGCTGGTGGGCCAGCAGCTCCTCGCGCGACCAGCGTTCACGGCCGCGGAGGGCCCGCCTGAGCCACAGGATCCTCACAAGCAAGGAGACGGACACCTGGCGTCCCGAGCGTCATTCGTCGTGGTGGACGTCGTGCTCCTGCGTCGGAGCCGGGTCCGGCGTCGTGACGGGGGCACCGTCACCGCTGATCGCCGGCCCGATCACGAACGCGGACAGCGAGAACATGGCGGCGAACAGGCCGAGCGCGAGCGCGGGCGCCCGCCAGGTGCCGAACCGGCGGCGCAGGCGGAGCAGGAACGGCACGGACAGCGCGAGGCCGGCGGCACCGAACGCCAGGTTGCCCGCAACCCCGGTCAGCGCGAGGGTGCCGACGAGGAAGCCGACGTGGTGCAGGACGTGCGGCAGGAGGCCCATCACGGCGCCGATGGCGGCTGAGATCCCGTTCCAGATCACCCGCAGCCGGCCCACTCGGGCCTGTGTTGCTGACGGGACCGCCTCGGTCTGGGTCGCGCTCGTCACGAGGACCACCTCCGCTGTTGACGCGTGCGTCCAGGCTGGCCCCGCACCCTCACGGCTGTGGCACGGAAGTGCTGAAGGTTTGACGAAGGCTCACAGGTAGCTCATCGGGTCTACGGCACGCCCGTTGGAGTAGACCTCGAAGTGCAGGTGGCAGCCGGTCGAGGCGCCCGTGCTCCCCACGTAGCCGATCACCTGCCCCCGCGAGACCCGCTGCCCGGCACTGACCGCGAAGCCCTGCAGGTGCATGTAGACGGTGCCGAGCGCGTCCCCGCCGACGACCCCGTTGTCGAGCACGATCCGGTTCCCGGCGGAGCCGGCGGGGGCGGCGCTGGAGACAGTTCCCGAGGCGGCGGCCCGCACCGGCGTGCCGCAGGCGTTGCCGAAGTCGGTGCCGTTGTGCATGCGCCGCGTCCCGTAGACGGGGTGCACCCGCCAGCCGAACGGGGACGTCACCCGGCCTGTCACCGGCCGGAGCAGACCGGCCTCGGAGCCGGTGTCCGGCGGCGGTGCAGGCGCCGGCGGCCTCGCCGCCGGCGCGTCGCGCCCGGCTCGGGCCCGCTCGGCCGCGCGGGCCCGCTCGGCCGCGCGAGCCTGCTCGGCCGCCCGGGCCGCCTGCTCCCGGACGGCGCGCTCACGGGCCTCCCGTTCCGCGCGCTCACGCGCCTCGCGGGCGAGGCGCTCCATCTCCGCCTGGAGAGCCGCTGCCTCCTGCTCGAGGTCGGTCAGCCGCTGCATCTCGGCCGCCTTGCGCGCCTCGGCGTCCGCCAGCAGCGTCTGGCGCTCCCCGACGAGCCGCTCGGACTCGGCCGTCAGCCGCTCCTGCTCCCGCTGCGCCTGGTCGGCCGCGGCGGCGGCCGCCTCGGCCTCCTGCCGGGCCGCGTCGACGGCGTCCGCGGCTGCCTCCTGCCGGGCAGTGGCCGAGCGGGCCTGGGCGCGGGCCAGCTGGGCGGCCTGCACCTGCTGGTTCTGGGCCAGGCCCACCCGGTCCAGCGCCTCGAGCCGCGAGGTCAGGTCGGCGACCGAGTCGGCACCCAGGACGACCGACATCCCGTCCCAGGACGTCGCACCCGCGTACGCGCGCCGAGCGAGACGGCCCGCGTCCACCTGCACCCGTCCGAGCCGGGCCTCCGCGTCCCCTACCTGCTGGCGCGCCTTCTGCTCGGCCAGCACGGCCGCCTCCAGCTCGGCAGCAAGCCGCTGCTCCTCCGCACGGGCCGCCCGGGCCCGGGCGGTCGCCGCCTCGAGAGCCCCCTGGTTCGCCGCCAGGGCAGCCGTGGCGTCCTGGAGGGCCGTCCCGAGCGCGCCGAGCTCTCCGCTCGTCTCCTCCAGGGCGGCCCGCGTCTCACGGGTCTCCTGCTCGACGGCGCGCTTCCGCTGCCGGAGCTCCTCGGACCCCGACGGCCCCGCGGTAGCGGCTCCTGCACCGGGTACCAGGAGCAGCGCCGCGAGGGCGGCGGCCGTGCTGGCTGTGACTCGACGCTTCATCGGCCCTCCGTGAGCAACTCACTGCGGACCGTACTACGGTCGATAGTACTGTGACTAGTGGTTCTGGAGTGACGATCCTCGCAGGGGGACGTCGGGCAGATCAGCGCAGGGCAAGGCCCGCGACGGCGCCGAGGGACGCCAGCACCGCGAGCACCAGGGTGACGCGGCGCCCGTGGGCGGTGAGCCGCGGCGTGTCCCGGAGGGGGAAGAGCACCTGCCTGCCGGCGACGTAGGCCGCCAGCGCGGCGACGAGCACGAGACCGTCGCCGCCCCTCCCCACCACCAGGACGGCGACCAGCGCTGTAGCGCCCACGACGCCGGCGAGTGCGGACTCCATCAGCTGCACCGGGATCCGTCGCACCCCGAGCCGCCGGTCCGACAACCACATCCCCCACCGGGACGCCGTCGGCCGCCCGGCGCAGCACCCGCCCAGCAGGCAGCCGAACCGGCCGACGGTCATCCCGAAGAGCAGCCCGGGAGCCGACACGTCGAGCACCGCGCCCAGCGGCAGGTCCAGCGCCAGCGAGCCGGCGACCAGCAGGCCGAGGACGGCGATGACGAAGCCCTGGACGGACATCCCCGACGTGAGGACGCTGCGCAGCTCCCGAGGATGCGTGACCAGGTAGTAGGCCTTGGCGCCGAGCAGGCCGAGAAGCGACGCGGCGACGGTCAGCAGGAGCAGGCGCGGCACGGGGAGCCCGAGCCGTGCGGCGAGCAGGCTCTGGACGGCGATGGCCAGCACCGCTCCGGTGCCGACGAGCGCCGGCCACGCCCACAGGCGCACTCCGGGCGCCCGCACCCGGATGACCGGGGCGAACGCCGTGCTCCCGGACGCCGTCCCGCGCGGCAGCTTCGGGTCACGGGAGGGAACCCACTGTGCCGCAGCGCCTTTCGGCGCCGGCTGCACCGGAGTCGCAGTGACGTCCCAAGTGCCGGGGGACAGCCCGGGGATCCGCGTGGTGACCGAGACGCGGCCGCTGCCGGGGACCACCCGCTCGACCGTGGCGACCCGGGTGAAGGTCGTGACGCCGTCCGGACGGGGCTCTCCACGGAGCCGGCCCTGCAGGAGCACCCTCACGGCGTACGGCTCACCGTCCGGGGCGGCGTCGAACCAGTAGGTGACGCCGAGGGACTGCGGGTCGACGTCCGCCAGGCTCCGGCACGTGAACGACGTGACCTCCACCGACCCGGGGGTGTCGACCGTCACGGCCGGCCGAGAGGGGCGGACGGGCCGGGGGGCCGGCCGGTGCACCTGGGCGCCGCTCGCCGGGGCGCCGGGGCGATGGAAGGCGCTGCCGCCTGACGGCCGCTGCTGCGGCTTCTTCTTCGGCATCCCGCGTCCCTCAGGCGACGTACGAGAGCACGGTCATCATGCCTAGCTCCGCGTGGTAGATGTTGTGGCAGTGGACCGCCCACTGGCCGGGGTTGTCCGCCTGGAGGTCGACCGCCAGCGTCTCCATTGGCAGAACGTTCACGGTGTCCTTGCGGATCCCCGGCCCCTGCCTGCCGACCAGGGCGAACGTGTGGCCGTGCAGGTGCATCGGGTGGAACATCATCGTGGAGTTCCGCAGCACCAGGCGGACTCGTTCGTCCGAGGCCAGCTCCAGCGCCTCGTGGTCGCCGAACGCCGCGCCGTTGATCAGCCAGCGCCGGCCTCCGTCGTCCATCTGCAGGTCGAGCCGCAGCTCGCGGTCGGGCTCGCGGGGCTCGAGCGCCGCCGCGTCGGTGGGCCTCAGGTCCCCGTAGCCCAGCAGCTGCCCGTCCAGCTCGGCCGGCCGCACCGTGGGGTCCGGCGCCGTCCCGGAGGCGGTGCGCAGCACCGCCATCCCGTGCGGGTCCTCCTTGCCCTCGGGCACGGCCACGATCGGGAACGCGCCGTCGCCCGCGGTGACGACGACGTCGTACCGCTCCCCCATGCCGAGGATCAGGGTGTCGACCTCGACGGGCTGGACGGCGAACCCGTCGGTGTGCGTGACCGTGAGCCGGTGGCCGCCGACGGCGAACCGGTAGGCGGTGTCGCTGCCGGCGTTGACGATCCGGAAGCGGATGCGCCGGCCGGGCGCCGACTCGACGGTGAACGGCGCCTGCGGCAGCCGGCCGGCCACGAGGTGAGCCGGGTAGGCCACGTCACCGGTGTCCGTGCCGAGGGGCTGCCTCGTCGAGGGCATGGCGTCGCCCATGCTCATCCCCCCGTGGTCCATGCCCCCCATCTCCATGTCGCCCATCGGCATGCCCTCGCGGCGCATCCGGTCCAGGATCTGCTCGGGGTCGTCGCCCCAGCCGTGGGTCCAGTCGTCCAGGACCAGGACGACGTCCTGGTCGTACTCGCCCGGCTCGTCCGGGTCCTCGACGACCAGCGGCGCGTACAGCCCGGTGTCCAGCTGGACGCCGACGTGCGGGTGGAAGAAGAACGTGCCGGGGTGCGGGACGACGAACGCGTAGTCGAAGGTGCCGGCAGCCGCCACCGGGTCCTGGGTCAGCCCGGGCACGCCGTCCATGTCGTTGCGCAGCGCGAGCCCGTGCCAGTGCACCGTGGTCGGGTCCGGCAGCTCGTTGACCAGCCGGACGCGCAGCTCGTCCCCGGCGGTCACCCGGATCTCCGGCCCGGGCAGCGTGCCGTCGTAGGCCCAGGTCTGCACGACGCGCCCTCCCAGGTCCACCGCGGCTGGGCCGCAGCGCAGCGTCCTGGTCACCACGGTGCCCGTGGTCCGGCGCGCGGCCTCGGTCAGCTCGACCGCGGAGGCGCCGGGACCCACCGCCGCCGGGTCGGCGAGCAGCCGCGAGCCGGCCACGCCGCCACCGAGGCCGACGGCACCGAGGGCGCCGAGCTGCAGCACCCGGCGACGGCTGAGGCTGCGGGTGGCGAGACCGGACGAGGGCGTGGAGGGCACGACAAAACTCCCGAGGTGCGACGACGACGGCTTGCCGACCGATCGTGGGCGACGCCTACGAAGATCCTCGTACTCTTCCGTCAAGGTTCCGTGAAGGCGGCGCGCACCGGACCGACGAGTGCCGATAGTAGTGGCTCGACGCGACGGAAGGCGGAATCAGACCCTGATTTTGCAGCCGGCGATGACTTGACGCCCGTGTCGTGACGCGAAAGTGCCCTTGCTGCAAGGGAAGATCGTGGTTGTCGAAGCCGCGATCACCGAGCAGGAAGGGCACCTTCGAGGTGAACGATACCGGGCTGTTGTTCGAGGTCGAGGATGTCGTGCTGGCGCGTCCGGCGCGGCCGGTGCCGGTGCCCGTGGTGAGCGCCTCGGAGGCGGATCTGACGCCGGTGGCGGGGGTGGCGTTGTGGGGTCCGGTGCTGGACCGGCTGAATCTCGTGGCCGAGGCCGACCGGCGCGAGCTGCGCCCGATCGGCCCCGGCGGCTACACCGGGGGTGAATGTTACCGGGCGCTGGTGGAGATGCTGCTGGCCGGCGGGGACTTCCTGTCCGACCGGTACCTGCTGGCCGACCCCGCGACCGCCGCGCTGCGCGGCGCGAACGCGCTGCCGAGCGTCGCCACCTCGTGGCGGTTCCTGGCCGGGGCGGACCTGGGCCGGGTCGTCAAGGCCGCGGCGGTCAACCGGGCGATGCTGCGCCGGGCGTGGGCCTGCGGCGCCGCCCCCGACGGGAACCGGCTGACGATCGACCCGGACGCCACGAGGGTGGCGGTCTACGGGCCGGGCAAGGAAGGCAGCGCGTTCTCCCGGACCGGGCAGACGGCGCTGTCCCCGCGTCGGGGTGTGCGGGGAGACCGGGGACGTGCTGGCGCTGCGGGCCCGCGGCGGCGCCGCCAACGACGGCCGCGCGATGGGCAGCTTCATCGACGAGTGCGTCGGCGCCATCCCAACGGGCTGCCGGGGCTCCTATCGACTGTGGATCCGGGTGGACTCCGCCGGCTACCAGGACCAGGTGATCGCGGCCGCCGAACGCCACGACGCGGACTACTCGGTCACCGCCCGCGACTACCCGAACGTCGCCGCCGCGGTGCACGCGCTGGCCAGCGACGACGCCACGGTCTGGGCGCCGGCACTCGGCAACGAGACCGGCAAGGGCAGCCAGGTCGCCGAGACCAGCACGACGTTGCTCGGGCGCACCGTGCGGTTGATCGTGCGCCGCCAACCCAAGGCCGACGGCGAGCAGCTGGCGATCGACGACCTGGACGGCTGGCGGCTGCACGCCATCATCACCAACGTGCCGGGCGAGCGGATGACCGCAGCCGAGGTGGAGGCCCACCACCGGCTGCGCGGCGGGATCCCCGAGGACACCATCCGGGCGCTCAAGAACGACTTCGGGATGATCCACGCACCCGTCCAGTCGTTCTTCGGGAACTGGCTGTACTGGCAGGCCGCCGCGCTGGCCCACAACGTCGCCCTGTGGCTGCGGACCTTGGCCCTGCCCCGGGCGTACCGCCGCGCCCGCGGCAAACGACTGCGGCTGGCGTTCCTGAACGTCGCCGCCCGCCTCGTGCGCTCCGGGCGGCGCCTGCACCTGCGGTTCGCCGCCGCCTACCCCCACGTCGAAGCGTTCACCGACGCGCTCAAACGGATACGGGCCCTGCCCGCCTTCGGCTGACCACCACCGAACCACAAGATCACCGAGCACCCAATGCGATGACACGCGCCCTGATCACCCCCGGACGCCCTCATCAGCAGCAGACAGCAACCCAACGGAGTCAGCGACCGAGCCGACGCCTCAACCGCTGACCCCAACGGGCCCGGAATCGTCGAATCCGATCAAGACAAACCGGGCAGGGCGAACCCGGCTGAAAAATCAGGGTCTGACACTGCTGATCGCAGGCCTGCTCATCTTCAGCCTGCGCCGTCGCCTGGGCCGGCTCTAGACAGTCTGGTCTGGCAGGCGCCCTGGCCCACGAGCAGACCGTCGAGCCGCTGGACGGCGATCCCGCCCACTCCGGGAACAGCCTGCTGCGGGGCTCACTGGGCACGTAGGGCACCCTGGTCCGGTGAAGCTCTCCCAGTTCGTGCTCGGCGCGAACGTCGTCGCCCAGTCCGGCATCGTCGTGACCGGCGGGCTCGTCCGGCTCACCGGCTCCGGGCTGGGCTGCCCGACCTGGCCGCAGTGCGTCCCGGGCAGCTACACCCCGGTGGTCGAGCAGGCGGACGGCTGGCACCCCTACATCGAGTTCGGCAACCGGCTGCTGACCTTCGTCGTCGGTCTCACCGCACTGGCCGCGCTCGTCCTCGTCTGGCGGACCGGCCGCCGGCACCTGCGTCCCCTGGCCGCAGCCCCGTTGCTCGGGGTCGTCGCCCAGGCGGTCCTCGGCGGTGTCACCGTGCTGACCTCGCTGCACCCGGTGACCGTGGCGGCGCACTTCCTGGTGTCCATGGTCATCGTCGCGCTGTCGGTCTGGCTCTACGTCCGGGTGCACTCCCCCGACGGCCCCGCCCGGCTCGTCGTGGCACCGGTCGTCCACCGGCTCGCCATGCTGCTCGCGGCGGTCGGCGCCGCCGTCCTGGTCGTGGGCACGGTCGTCACCGGCAGCGGGCCGCACTCCGGGGACGCCGAGGCGCCGGCGCGCTTCGACCTCGACCCGCGCACGGTGAGCTGGGTGCACGCCGACCTCGTCCTGCTGTTCGTCGGCCTGCTCGTCGGCCTACTCGTCGCGCTGAGCGCGACCGGGGCGCCTCAACGGGTGCGAGAGCGCGCCCGCTGGGTGCTCCTGGTCACGCTCGCGCAGGCACTCGTCGGCTACGTGCAGTACGCCACCGGGCTGCCGGAGGTGCTGGTCGCCCTGCACATGCTCGGCGCCGTCCTGCTCGTCGTCACCCTCACCGCGCTGCTGGCCGCACTGCGGGAGCGGACCCCGCGGCCCGAGACGGACCCGGGGCTCACCAGGGGGACGGCACGAACGGATCCACCGCGATCGCGACGAACAGAAGCGTCAAGTACGTGATCGACGCGTGGAACAGCCGCATCGCGCGGACCTCGTCGGCCCGCTCGGCGCGGCGCGCCCGCGCCTGCAGGGCGTAGGCCTCGACCAGGAACCACGCACCGAGGACGACGGCGGCCACGGCGTACACCGCGCCGGTCGGGCCCAGCGGCACCAGCAGCAGGGTCACGGCGACCATCGCCCAGCTGTAGCGGACCACCTGGCGCGCCACGACGGTGGGCTCCTCGACCGCCCCGAGCATCGGCACGCCCGCGGCCTCGTAGTCCCGCCGGTACTTCATCGACAGCGGCCAGTAGTGCGGCGGCGTCCACAGGAAGATGACGAGGAACAGCAGCCACGGCGCCCAGGTCAGGCTCTCGGTCACCGCGGCCCACCCGATGAGCACGGGCATCGCCCCTGCGGCCCCGCCCCAGACGATGTTCTGCCGGGTCCGCCGCTTGAGCCCGATCGTGTAGAAGACGACGTAGAGCAGCACGGCAGCCGCGGTGAGCAGGGCGGCAAAGGTGTTGACGAGCACCGCGAACCACAGCACCGACACGACCGACAGGCCGACACCGAACCACAGCGCCTCCCGCGGCCGCACGACGCCGGTGACCAGCGGGCGGGAGCTGGTCCGGTGCATGAGCCGGTCGATGTCCCGGTCGAGGTAGGAGTTCAGGGTGTGCGCGCCGCCCGCGGCGAGCGTGCCGCCGACCAGGGTGGCGAGCACGAGCCCGACGGACGGGAACCCGCCGGCGGCCAGGATCATCGTCGGCACCGTCGTCACGAGCAGCAGCTCGATGATCCGCGGCTTGAGCAGACCGACGAACCCCAGGACTCGCTCTCTGGAGCTGAATCGCCCGGTGCCTGCCGCGCGGCGCCGCGGCGCCTGAGGGCCGGCGGCCGGGTCGGCGGTCACGACGTTGATCAGTCCCTCGGGTCGCAGGTGCACGAGAGCAGGAGTCTACGCCCGCCCCCAGCGGCCACCGCGGCGGCGTCGGGTCGCGCGACCGGCACGCATCGGTAGGCTCGAACGGACCGGTGATGACGCAGACGAAGGCCGTGCAGGGCACCGGTGCCGCGGCCGGAGATGGGGTCTGGTGAGCGCAGTCGGCAGCACGGGAACGGGCAACCTGGAGGCGAGCGCGCTGGAAACGAGCACGCTGGAGTGGACGGACCTGGACCGCCGGGCGGTCGACACCGTCCGGGTCCTGGCCGCGGACGCCGTCCAGAAGGCCGGCAACGGCCATCCCGGGACGGCGATGAGTCTGGCGCCTGCCGCCTACCTGCTCTTCCAGCGGGTGATGCGCCACGACCCCGCTGACCCCCACTGGCTCGGGCGCGACCGGTTCGTGCTCTCGGCGGGGCACACCAGCCTGACTCTCTACCTGCAGCTGTTCCTGTCCGGCTACGGCCTCACCGTCGAGGACATCGCCGCCCTGCGGACCTGGGGCTCCAAGACTCCGGGGCACCCGGAGTACCAGCACACCGACGGCGTCGAGATCACCACCGGTCCGCTGGGCCAGGGCCTGGCCTCGGCGGTCGGCATGGCGATGGCGGCCCGCCGGGAGCGGGGGCTGCTCGACCCGGACGCCGCCCCCGGGCAGAGCCCCTTCGACCACCGGGTCTTCGTCATCGCCTCCGACGGCGACATGCAGGAGGGAGTGTCCGCCGAGGCCTCCTCGCTCGCCGGCCACCAGCGGCTCGGCAACCTCGTCGTCCTCTACGACGACAACGAGATCTCGATCGAGGACGACACCGACATTGCCTTCACCGAGGACGTCCTGGCCCGGTACGCCGCCTACGGCTGGCACACCCAGCGGGTCGACTGGCGGACCGGCCACGAGTACGTCGAGGACGTCGAGGCGCTGCACGCCGCCCTGCAGGCGGCGGTCGCCGAGACCGACCGGCCCTCGATCATCTCGCTGCGCACGGTCATCGGCTGGCCGGCCCCGAACCTCAAGGACACCGGCAAGGCGCACGGCTCGGCCCTCGGCGAGGAGGAGGTACGGGCGGTCAAGGAGATCCTGGGCTTCGACCCGGACGCCACGTTCGTCGTCGAGGACGAGGTCCTCGACCACACCCGGCGGGTCGCCGACCGTGCCCGAGCCGCCCGGGACGCCTGGGACCAGCAGTACGCCGACTGGCGGGCGGCCAACCCCGAGCGCGCCGACCTGCTCGACCGGATGCGGGAGCGGAGGCTACCGGCCGGCTGGACCGATGCGCTGCCGACGTTCCCCGCGGGGAAGGACATGGCCACCCGCAAGGCCTCGGGCGCGGTCCTGTCCGCCCTGGCGCCGGTGCTGCCGGAGCTGTGGGGCGGCTCCGCCGACCTCGCCGACAGCAACAACACGACGATGGAGGGTGAGCCGTCCTTCGTCCCGGAGGAGCACGCGACGCAGATGTTCCCGGGCAACCGGTACGGCCGGGTCCTGCACTTCGGCGTCCGCGAGCACGCGATGGGTGCCATCCTCAACGGCATCACGCTGCACGGCGGGACGCGTGCCTACGGCGGCACCTTCCTGGTGTTCAGCGACTACATGCGCCCCGCCGTCCGGCTCGCGGCACTCATGCAGATCCCGACCATCTACGTGTGGACCCACGACTCGATCGGTCTCGGGGAGGACGGGCCCACCCACCAGCCGATCGAGCACCTGGCCGCCCTGCGGGCCGTCCCGGGCCTGGCCGTGGTGCGGCCCGCCGACGCGAACGAGACGGTGTGGGCCTGGCGCACGGTGCTCGAGCGCACCGACGGACCCGCCGGGCTGTGCCTGACCCGCCAGAACGTCCCCACGTTCGAGCGCGGCGACGGGCCCGCCCGGGGTGACACGCTGGCCGCCGCCGACGGCACTGCCCGCGGTGGCTACGTCCTGGCCGAGGCCACCGGCGGCACCCCCGAGGTGATCGTCGTGGCCACCGGGTCGGAGGTGCAGCTCGCGCTGCAGGCCCGTGACCGCCTGCAGGCCGACGGGGTGCCCACCAGGGTCGTCTCGATGCCCTGCCGCGAGTGGTTCGCCGAGCAGGACGGCGAGTACCGCGAGTCCGTGCTGCCGACGGCCGTGCGGGCCCGGGTCTCGGTCGAGGCAGCCGTGGCCCAGGGCTGGCGGGACGTCGTCGGTGACGCGGGCCGCAGCGTGTCCGTCGAGCACTTCGGCGCCTCGGCCGACTACCAGACCCTGTTCCGTGAGCTCGGCGTCACCGCGGACGCCGTGGTCGAGGCGGCCCGGCAGTCCCTCGCCGCCGCCCGCGGCGAGGACTCCCCCGGCGGGACGGCGTCCGCCCCGGCGGACGGCGGCGCCGCCGACCGACCCTGAAGACCCCCACCTGGAGGCAGCACCCATGAGCACCGCACTGGCCGACCTGAGCCGGGCCGGCGTCGCCGTCTGGCTCGACGACCTGTCCCGCGAGCTGATCGCCGGCGGCGACCTGCAGCGTCTCGTCGACGAGCGGCACGTCGTCGGCGTCACCTCGAACCCGACGATCTTCGCCTCGGCGCTCGCCGAGGGCGAGCAGTACAGCGACCAGGTCCGTGAGCTCGTCGCCCGCGGTGCGGGCGTCGAGGAGGTGGTCCACGAGATCACCACCACCGACGTCCGGGACGCGTGCGACCTGCTGCGGCCGGTGCACGAGCGCACCGGCGGTGTCGACGGCCGGGTCAGCCTGGAGGTGGACCCGCGACTGGCCCGGGACACCGACGCCACCGTCGAGGCGGCACGCACCCTGTGGAAGGCGGTGGACCGGCCGAACCTCTTCATCAAGATCCCGGCCACCGTGGAGGGACTTCCGGCGATCACGACCGCACTCAGCGAGGGGATCAGCGTCAACGTCACGCTGATCTTCAGTCTGGACCGCTACCGCGCCGTGATGCAGGCCTTCCTCACCGGGCTCGAGCAGGCCCGTGAGGCCGGGCGGGACCTGTCCACCATCCACTCGGTCGCCAGCTTCTTCGTCAGCCGGGTGGACTCCGAGGTCGACGGCCGGCTCGACGCGATGACCGTCCCCGAGGCCGCTGAGCTGCGCGGCCGCGCGGGACTCGCCAACGCCCGGCTCGCCTACCACGCCCACCGGGAGGTGTTCTCCACCCCGCGCTGGCAGGTGCTGGCCGAGGACGGCGCGCACCCGCAGCGGCCGCTGTGGGCCTCGACCGGGGTCAAGGACCCGGCCTACCCCGACACCCTCTACGTCACCGAGCTCGTCGCCCCGGGCACCGTCAACACGATGCCGCTGAAGACCCTCGAGGCGGTCGCGGACCACGGCGAGGTCGTCGGCGACACCGTGACCGGCACCGAGACGGAGTCCGCCCGGGTGTTCGACGCCCTCGCCCGGCTCGGGGTCTCCTACACCGACGTCACCGACCAGCTCGAGCGCGAGGGCGTCGAGAAGTTCGAGAAGTCGTGGGAGGAGCTGCTGGCCACTGTTCGGGAGGAGATGGACAAGGCCCGTGCGGAGATGGACAAGGCCCGCGCGGCGATGGACGACGCACCGCGGGCGCGGTCGTGACCGACCTGCACGTCACCGTCGCCGGACCGGCCCGGGACGCCGCTGACCGGCACGTCCCCCGCCTCGTCGCGGACGGCGTGGCCTCCGGCGTCCGCCGTCAGGACCCCGACCTGTGGGGCCCTGGGGCGCGCCAGGAGGCAGCGGTCCGGCTCGGCTGGGTGGCCGCCCACGAGCGGTCGCGCGAGCTCGTCGAGCCGATCACCCGGCTGCGCGAGGAGCTGCGCGCCGAGGGCGTCGACCGGGTCGTGCTGTGCGGGATGGGCGGCTCGTCCCTCGCCCCCGAGGTCATCACCGCGACTGCCGGCGTGCCGCTCACCGTCCTGGACTCCACCGACCCGGACCAGGTCCGTCGCGCTCTGGCGGAGCGCCCCGAGGCGACCGTCGTCGTCGTGTCGAGCAAGTCCGGGACGACCGTGGAGACCGACAGCCAGCGCCGGGCCGCCGAGGCCGCGCTCCGCCAGGCCGGGGTGGACCCGGCCCGGCGGCTGGTCGTCGTCACCGACCCCGGCTCCCGGCTCGAGCAGACCGCCCGGGACGGCGGCTACCGGGCCGTCTTCCTCGCCGACCCGGACGTCGGCGGCCGGTACAGCGCGCTGACCGCGTTCGGGCTGGTGCCCGCCGGGCTGGCCGGGGCCGACGTGGCCGCCCTGCTCGACGAGGCCGCCGCGGCGGACCCGCTGCTGTCCGCCGACACCCCGGACAACCCGGCGCTGCGCCTGGGGGCCGCCCTGGGCGGCACCGACCCGCTGCGCGACAAGGTGGTGCTCGTCGACGCCGGGGCGGGCCTGCCCGGCTTCGGGGACTGGGCCGAGCAGCTGCTCGCCGAGTCCACCGGCAAGCAGGGCACCGGACTGCTCCCGGTCGTCGTCGGACCCGGGGCGCCCGAGCTCGACGACCCGGCCGACGACCTGCTCGTCGTCCACCTGGAGCCGGGCGGAGGCGGCGGCCTCGCCGGTACCGGCGCTGGTCCCGCCCACGTCGGCACCGGCGGCCCGCTGGGCGCGCAGCTGCTGCTGTGGGAGTACGCCACGGCGGTGGCCGGCCGGCTGCTCGGGGTCAACCCGTTCGACCAGCCCGACGTCGAGTCCGCCAAGCAGGCCGCCCGCGGCCTGCTCGACTCCCGGCCCGCGCCGGCGCCGCCGGCGCTGACCGAGGACGGTGTCGAGGTGCGCGGCAGCGGCGGCCTGCTCGACGGGGTGGAGGACCTCGACGGCGCGCTGGCCGCCCTGCTGTCCCGGCTCGACACCGAGCGCGGCTACCTGGCGGTGATGGCGTACGTGGACCGCGAGGGCGGCACCGGCCTGGACGCCGTCCGGGACGCCCTGGCGGCCCGCACCGGGCGGCCGGTGACGTTCGGGTACGGGCCGCGGTTCCTGCACTCCACGGGCCAGTACCACAAGGGCGGCCCGGCGACCGGGTGCTACCTGCAGGTCACCTCCGGCGTGCCGGAGGACCTGCCCGTCCCCGGGCTGCCGTTCACCTTCGGCGAGCTGATCGCCGCCCAGGCCGCCGGGGACGCCGACGTGCTCGCCGCCGCCGGCCGCCCGGTGCTGCGCCTGCACGCCACCACCCCCGCGGCCCTCGACCGGGTCCGGACGCTGCTGGGCGGCGGGTGAGCCCGGCCCGGGTCGCCCCGGGCCGCAACCCGCTTCGCGACCCCCGGGACAAGCGGCTCCCCCGCATCGCCGGCCCGTCGAGCCTGGTCCTGTTCGGCGTCACCGGTGACCTGGCCCGCTCGAAGCTGCTGCCTGCCGTCTACGACCTCGCCAACCGCGGCCTGCTGCCCCCCGGGTTCGGCCTCGTCGGCTTCGCCCGCCGGCAGTGGGCGGACCAGGACTTCGCCGAGGTGGTCCACGACGCCGTGCGGGACAACGCCCGGACGCCGTTCTCCGAGAGCGTCTGGCAGCAGCTCTGCGAGGGCCTGCGGTTCGTGCCGGGCGAGCTGGACGACGACGAGTCCTACGAACGGCTGGCGCGCACCGTCGCCGAGCTGGACGCCGAGCGCGGCACCGGCGGCAACCACGCGTTCTACCTCTCCGTGCCGCCCCGGTACTTCGCCGAGGTCACCCGCCGGCTCGCGGCGTCCGGGCTGTCGACACCGGTGCGGGGCCAGTGGCGCCGGGTCGTGGTGGAGAAGCCCTTCGGTCACGACCTGGCCAGCGCCCGAGAGCTCAACGAGGTGGTCGAGTCGGTGTTCCCGCCGGACGCCGTGTTCCGAATCGACCACTACCTCGGCAAGGAGACGGTGCAGAACCTGCTGGCGCTGCGGTTCGCCAACCAGCTGTTCGAGCCGGTCTGGAACGCCCACTACGTCGACCACGTGCAGATCACGATGGCGGAGGACATCGGGATCGGCGGGCGGGCCGGCTACTACGACGGCATCGGCGCAGCCCGGGACGTCATCCAGAACCACCTGCTCCAGCTGCTGGCGCTCACCGCGATGGAGGAGCCGGTGTCGTTCGACGCCCAGGACCTGCGGGCGGAGAAGGAGAAGGTGCTCTCCGCCGTCCGGCTGCCCCCGGACCTGTCCCGCGGCACCGCCCGAGGCCGCTACGCGGCCGGCTGGCAGGGCGGTGAGCAGGTCCGCGGGTACCTGGAGGAGGACGGCGTCCCGGACGGGTCGAGGACCGAGACCTACGCCGCGCTGACCCTCACCGTCGACACCCGGCGCTGGGCCGGGGTGCCGTTCTACCTGCGGACCGGCAAGCGGCTCGGCCGCCGGGTGACGGAGATCGCTGTGGTCTTCAAGCGGGCCCCCCACCTGCCGTTCGAGCACACCGCCACCGAGGAGCTCGGGGAGAACGCGCTGGTCATCCGGGTGCAGCCGGACGAGGGGGTGACGATCCGGTTCGGCTCCAAGGTGCCCGGGACGGCGATGGAGGTCCGGGACGTGACGATGGACTTCGGCTACGGGCACTCGTTCACCGAGTCCTCACCGGAGGCCTACGAGCGGCTGCTCCTGGACGTGCTGCTCGGCGAGCCCCCACTGTTCCCTCGGCACCGGGAGGTCGAGCTGTCCTGGCAGATCCTCGACCCGGTGATCCGGCACTGGGAACGCCGCGGGGAGCCGGAGGACTACCCCGCCGGCAGCTGGGGACCGGCCTCCGCCGACCGGATGATGGCCCGTGACGGGCGTGCCTGGCGGCGCCCGTGATCGTCGACCTGCCGCAGACGACCACCGGCGCCGTCGCCCGGGCGCTGGTCGAGCTGCGCGACCGCGGCGGGGCGGTGGCGCTGGGCCGGGTGCTGACCCTCGTCGTCCCGACCGACGAGCACGGTGTCGAGGGCGCCGTGCGGGCCGCGAACGACGCCTCGCGGGAGCACCCGTGCCGGGTCATCGTGCTGTCCCGGGGAACCCGGCGCGGCTCGGACCGTCTCGACGGCCAGCTGCGGGTCGGCGGGGACGCCGGCGCCAGCGAGGTCGTCGTGCTGCGCACCTACGGCCAGGTGGGCGACCACCTCGACGCCCTCGTCGTCCCGCTGCTGCTGCCCGACGCCCCGGTCGTGGCCTGGTGGCCGGGCCCGCCCCCGGACCGGCCCGCGGCGGACCAGGTCGGGGCGATGGCCCAGCGGCGGATCACCGACGCCGCCACCGCCGCCCGACCCGGGGCCGCGCTGCGTCGCCTGGCCGCGGGCTACACCCCCGGTGACACCGACCTGGCCTGGACCCGGGTGACGCTGTGGCGGGCGCTGCTCGTCGCCGCGCTCGACCAGCCGCCGTTCGAGCCGGTGGAGCGGGTCACCGTCACCGGGGCCAGCGACAGCCCGAGCGCGGACCTGCTCGCCGCCTGGCTCGGCTCCCGGCTGCGCTGCCCGGTGCGCCGGGTCCGCACCGGGCGCGGCAACGGGCTGGAGGCGGTTCGCCTCGACCGCCCGACCGGCCCGGTCGCGATCGAGCGGGGCCAGGGGGACGTCGCCGTGCTGACCCACCCCGGCCGACCCGACCAGCGGGTCTCCCTGCCCCGCCGCAGTGACAGCGACTGCCTCGCCGAGGAGCTGCGCCGGCTGCACCCTGACGACGTCTACGGCCAGGTGCTGACCCGTGGCCTGGAGGAGGTCCTGTGAACCCGAGCCCGCCGACGGTCGTCGTGCACCCCGGCGCCGACGTGCTGGCCGCGGCAGCGGCCGCCCGGCTGGTCACCCGCCTCGTCGACGCCGTCACCTCCCAGGGGGAGGCGCACCTCGTGCTGACCGGCGGGAGCATGGGTACCCGGGTGCTCGCCGAGGTCGCCGGCTCACCGGCCCGGGACGCCGTCGACTGGCGCCGGGTGCACCTGTGGTGGGGCGACGAGCGGTACCTGCCGGCCGGGCACGCCGACCGCAACGAGACCCAGGCCCGTCGCGCCCTGCTCGACCGGCTCGACCTCGACCCGGCGCGGGTCCACCCGGTCCCCGCCTCCGACGACGAGCCCCGCGAGGACGTCGAGGCCGCGGCCGCCCGCTACGCCGAGGAGCTGCGGGCGGTCAGCCGGCCGGAGGACCCCGCCGACGTACCGGCGTTCGACGTCGTGCTCCTCGGGGTCGGGCCGGACGGGCACTGCGCCTCGCTGTTCCCTGAGCACCCGGCCGTGCACGAGACGCAGCGGACGGTCGTCGGCGTGCACGGGGCGCCGAAGCCCCCGCCGACGCGGGTGTCCCTGACCTTCCCCGCGCTGGACGCCGCGCAGGAGGTCTGGTTCGTCGTGTCCGGTGCCGACAAGGCACCCGCGGTGACGATGGCGCTCAGCGGTGCGGGGCGGGTGCAGGTGCCCGCGGCCGGTCCGCGCGGGCGGCGCCGGACGCTGTGGCTGCTCGACCGCGCCGCGGCCGGTGGGCTGCCCGGTGACCTCGCCGGCTGACCGGGCTGGCTGCTAACGCCGGCTGCTAGCGGACGATCCGCTTGGCGCGCAGCGCCTCGAGGGCCTCGGCGAGGATGGCCTCGCCGTCGGCGTCGCTGCGACGCTCCTTCACGTACGCGAGGTGGGTCTTGTAGGGCTCGTTGCGCGGCGGCGCCGGTGGGTTGTCCCGGTCCTGGCCGGCGGGGAAGCCGCAGCGCGGGCAGTCCCAGGTCTCGGGGACCTGCAGCCCCTCCTCCTCGGCGAAGCTGGGTCGCGTCTCGTGCTGGTTCGCGCACCAGTACGAGACGAAGAACCGCGGGGCGGCCTCGCCCCGCTCGGCCTCACCCATCGGGCCTGCTCCGACCCGGCTCCCCCGGATCGCGTTGCCACCAGCCACCGTTCCTCGCTCCCTGTCGTGCTCGTCGTGCTCGTCGTCCTCGTCGTGCTCGTGGTACCTGCCGTGCCCGGCGTCCTGGCCCCGGTCAGCCCTGCGGGAAGAACCGCTCGATGACGCCGAGCAGCACGATCACCACGGACCAGACGACGGCCACCCCGATGGTGAACCGGTTGAGGTTGCGCTCCGCGACACCGGAGCTCGCCGCCCCGGAGGACATCCCGCCACCGAACATGTCCGACAGACCGCCGCCGCGTCCCTTGTGCATGAGGATCAGCAGCACGAGGAACAGGCTGGTCAGGGCGAGCAGCACCTGGAGGGTGATGCGCAGAGCGGTCACAGCGGGCCTTTCGAGCCGTCGGTCGGTCCGGACGCCGGACAGGATACGTGCTCCGGCGTCACAGGCCGACCTGGTGATGCCGGTAGCGGCAGATCGCAGCGAACTCCTCGGCGTCCAGGCTCGCCCCACCGACCAGCGCCCCGTCGACGTCCGGCTGGGCCATGATCGACGCGACGTTCCCGGACTTCACCGACCCGCCGTACAGCACCCGCACGCCCTGGGCCACGGCGTCGCCGTGGCGTTCGGCCAGCCGCCCGCGCAACGCTGCGCAGACCTCCTGGGCGTCCTGCGGGGAGGCGACCTCACCGGTGCCGATCGCCCAGACCGGCTCGTAGGCCACGACGAGACCGACGAGCTGCTCCTCGGTCGCGCCCGCCGCGACCAGCGCGTCCAGGACGCCGTCGAGGGAACCAGTGCAGTGCTCGACGTGCCGCTGCTCCTGGCGGACGGCGAGGTCCTCACCGAGGCAGACGATCGGGGTCAGGCCGTGCCGGAGCGCGGCGTGCGCCTTGGCGCCGACGAGGGCGTCGTCCTCGTGGTGGTGCTGGCGGCGCTCGCTGTGCCCGACCACGACGTAGGTGCAGCCCAGCCGGGCCAGCATCCGGGCGGAGACGTCACCGGTGTAGGCGCCCTCGTCGTACGGGGAGCAGTCCTGCGCCCCGTACCGGACGGCGAGCCGGTCGCCGTCGACGAGCGTCTGCACCGAGCGCAGGTCCGTGAACGGCGGCAGCACGGCCACCTCGACCTCGGCGACGTCGTGCTTGGCGTCCTGCAGGGTCCAGGCGAGCTTCTGCACCAGGTGGGTCGCCTGGAGGTGGTCGAGGTTCATCTTCCAGTTCCCCGCCATCAGCGGGGTCCGGGTGACGGCCATCAGGCGAGCACCTCCAGCCCGGGCAGCGTCTTGCCCTCGAGGTACTCCAGGCTCGCACCGCCGCCGGTGGAGATGTGCCCGAAGTCGTCGTCGGAGAACCCGAGCAGCCGCACGGCGGCGGCGGAGTCCCCGCCGCCGACCACGCTGAACGCCTCGGAGCGGGCCAGCGCCTCGGCCAGCGCCCGGGTGCCCTCGGCGTACGGCGCCATCTCGAACGCGCCCATCGGCCCGTTCCAGAACACGGTGCGGGCCTCGCCGACGTGCCGGGCGAACTCGGACGCCGACCGGGGGCCGATGTCCAGGCCGATCCGGTCGGCCGGGATCGCGTCGGCCGGGACCACCTCGTGCTCGGCGTCCGCGCTGAACGCGGTCGCCGCGACGACGTCGGTGGGCAGCACGAACTCCACGCCGCGCTCGCTCGCCGTCTCGAGGTAGCCGCGCACGACGTCCACCTGGTCGGCCTCCAGCAGGCTCGAGCCGACCTCGTGGCCCTGCGCGGCGAGGAAGGTGAAGGCCATGCCGCCACCGACGAGGATCCGGTCGGCGGTACCGAGCAGGTTCTCGATGACACCGAGCTTGTCGGAGACCTTCGCGCCACCGAGGACGACGACGTAGGGCCGCTGCGGGTCCTCGGTCAGCCGCCGCAGCACCTCCACCTCGGCGAGCACGAGTCCGCCCGCGGCGTGCGGCAGCCGCTGTGCGACGTCGTAGACGCTGGCCTGCTTGCGGTGCACGACACCGAACCCGTCGGAGACGTAGACGTCGGCCAGGGCGGCGAGCTGGTCGGCGAACGCGCCGCGCTCGTCGTCGTCCTTGCTCGTCTCCCCCGGGTTGAACCGCAGGTTCTCCAGCAGCAGCAGCTCACCGTCGCGCAGGGCGGCGACGGCCGTGCGGGCCTGCTCCCCGACGGTGTCGCCGGCGAACCGGACGGTCGTGCCGGGCAGCAGCTCGGTCACCCGCTCGTGCACGGGCCGCAGCGAGTACCGCTCGTCCGGTGCACCCTTCGGCCGGCCGAGGTGGGCGACGACGACCACCCGTGCGCCGGCCCCGAGCAGTCGCTGCCAGGTCGGCAGCGACGCCCGGATCCGGCCGTCGTCGGTGATGGTCGTCCCGTCGAGCGGCACGTTGAGGTCGCTGCGCACGAGGACGCGCCGCCCGCGCAGGTCGCCGAGGTCGTCGATGGTCTTCACGCCCTGGGCCCCTGGGTCACAGGTCGCGTCCGACGAGCTGGACGAGGTCGACGAGCCGGCTGGAGTAGCCCCACTCGTTGTCGTACCAGCCGACGACCTTGACCTGGTCGCCCAGCACCTTGGTGAGGCCTGCGTCGAAGATGCACGAGTGCGGGTCGGTGACGATGTCGGACGACACGATCGGGTCCTCGGTGTACTTGAGGATCCCCTTGAGCGGCCCCTCCGCGGCTGCCTTGACGGCGGCGTTGACCTCCTCGACGGAGGTCTCGCGGCTCGCGGTGAAGGTGAGGTCGGTGGCCGACCCGGTCGGCACCGGCACACGCAGCGCGTAGCCGTCGAGCTTGCCCTTGAGCTGCGGCATCACCAGCCCGATGGCCTTGGCGGCGCCCGTCGACGTCGGCACGATGTTGATGGCGGCGGCGCGGGAACGGCGCAGGTCCTTGTGCGGGCCGTCCTGGAGGTTCTGGTCCTGGGTGTACGCGTGCACGGTCGTCATCAGGCCGCGCTCGATGCCGACGGAGTCGTACATCACCTTGGCCATCGGGGCCAGGCAGTTCGTCGTGCACGAGGCGTTGGAGATGACCGTGTGCCGCGCCGGGTCGTAGTCGCCGTCGTTGACGCCGAGGACGACGGTGACGTCCTCGTTCTTCGCCGGCGCGGAGATGATGACCTTCTTGGCGCCGGCGTCGACGTGCGCCCTGGCCTGGGTCGCGTCGGTGAACCGGCCGGTGGACTCGATGACGACGTCCGCGCCGAGCTCGCCCCACGGCAGCCTGGTCGGGTCGGTCTCGGCCATGGCCCTGAACGTCCTGCCACCGACGGAGATGTCGTCGTCGGTGTAGCTGACGTCGTCGAGGCGCCCGAGGATCGAGTCGTACTTCAGCAGGTGCGCGAGCGTCTTGTTGTCGGTGAGGTCGTTGACGCCGACGATCTCGATGTCCGCGCCGTTGGCGATCGCGGCACGCAGGAAGTTCCGGCCGATGCGGCCGAAGCCGTTGATACCTACTCGGGTGGTCACTACGGGTGCCCTCCTCGGCACGCGCCGGACGCACCGGCGCTGGTTGGTGTCACGTGCTCGGTACTGGTTTCGACCCTAGGGGATACCCGCAGGTCGACGCTCACCAGAGGTCCTCGGTCCCCCCTGGTGGGCCGTTGGTCACCCCTCGAGCATGTCCGGGGTGATGCTCGCGTCCGTGCCGGGGACGCCGAGCTCGGCGGCCCGGCGGTCGGCCATGGCGAGCAGCCGGCGGATCCGGCCGGCGACGGCGTCCTTGGTCATCGGCGGGTCGGCCAGCTGGCCGAGCTCCTCCAGCGACGCCTGCCGGTGCTGGAGCCGGAGCCGTCCGGCGGCCTGGAGGTGCTCGGGCACCTCGTCCCCGAGGATCTCCAGGGCCCGCTCCACCCGGGCGCCGGCGGCCACCGCGGCCCGCGCCGAGCGGCGCAGGTTCGCGTCGTCGAAGTTCGCCAGCCGGTTCGCGGTCGCCCGGACCTCCCGGCGCATCCGTCGCTCCTCCCAGGTCAGCACCGCGTCGTGGGCGCCGAGCCGGGTCAGCATCGCGCCGATCGCGTCGCCGTCCCGGATGACGACCCGGTCGACGCCCCGGACGTCGCGGGCCTTGGCCGGGATGCCGAGCCGCCGGGCGGCACCGACGAGCGCGAGGGCCGCCTCCGGGCCGGGGCAGGTGATCTCCAGGGCGGAGGAGCGACCAGGCTCGGTCAGCGAGCCGTGCGCGAGAAAGGCGCCGCGCCAGGCCGCCTCGGCGTCGCAGGTGGCCCCGGACACGACCTGCGGCGGCAGTCCGCGCACGGGCCGGCCGCGCGGGTCGAGCAGCCCGGTCTGGTGGGCCAGGGCCTCGCCCTCGCGCACGACCCGGACGACGTACCGGGAGCCACGGCGCAGCCCGCCGCCGGAGACCACGAGCATCTCGCTGGTCTTGCCGAACACCTCGGCGACGTCCTTGCGCAGCCTGCGCGCCGCCACCCCGGTGTCGAGCTCGGCCTCGACGACCACCCGGCCGGAGACGATGTGCAACCCGCCGGCGAACCGCAGCAGCGACGACACCTCCGCCTTGCGGCAGCAGGTCCGGGTGACATCGAGGCGGCTGAGCTCGTCCTTCACCTGTGCGGTCAGCGCCATGGCGGACATCCTGCCACCGCGCTCACGTGCCGACGTCCCCGAGCACCCCGTCGAAGACGTCCCGGAACGCGGCGGCCAGCCGCAGCGGGTCGTGCCGGGCGGTCCCGTCGCCGAGGCTGACCTGACGCAGCACCAGGCGGCCGCCGGCCGCGGCGACAGCGGCGGCCAGCGCGTCCACGTCGTCCACCGCGGTGGGGTCGGCGAGCACGACGTCCAGCCGCATCGCCGGTGCGTGCGCACGCAGCGCCTCCACGTGCTCCTGTGCGGTGAGCCCGGCGGTCTCCCCGGCGTCCGCCTCGAGGTTGAGCACGACGCAGCGCCGGGCCCGGGTCGTGGTCAGCGCGGCGGCCAGGTCGGGGACGAGCAGGTGCGGGGTGACGCTGGTGAACCACGAGCCGGGACCGAGGACCACCCAGTCGGCGTCGCGGACGGCGTCGAGGGCCTCGGGGCAGGACGGCGGCTCGGCCGGGGTGAGCCGCAGCCCGACCACCCGGCCGCGCGTGGTGGCGACGGCGACCTGCCCGCGCACGACGTGGACGTCGTCCGGGTGGTCGGGGTCCAGGCCGGTCACGTCCGCCTCGATGTCGAGCGGGACGAGCGCCATCGGCAGCACCCGCCCGCGGGCCCCGAGCAGCCGGGCCACCCAGTCCAGGCCGGCGACGGGGTCCCCCAGCAGGTCCCACAGGGCGACGATGAGCAGGTTGCCGACGGCGTGGTCGTCCAGGCCGCCGTCGCTGCGGAACCGGTGCTGCAGCACGTCCCGCCAGGTGCGCCCCCACTCCCCGTCGTCGCACAGCGCGGACAGCGCCATCCGCAGGTCCCCTGGCGGCAGCACGTCGAGCTCGCGGCGCAGCCGCCCACTGGAGCCACCGTCGTCGGCGACGGTGACGACGGCGGTGAGCCGGTCGGTGAGGTGGCGCAGCGCCTGCAGCGAGGCGGCCAGCCCGTGCCCGCCGCCGAGCGCGACGACGCGCGGCGACGGCCTCACTCGCGCCCCAGGTCACGGTGCACGGCGCGGGCTCGGACGCCGGTGGCCGCGAGGCGCCGCGCGATCTCCTCGCTGAGCGCCACGGACCGGTGCTTGCCGCCGGTGCACCCGATGGCGATGGTGACGTAGTGCCGGTTCTCCCGGCGGTACCCCGCCATCACCGGTTCGAGCGCGGCGACGTACCGGTCGACGAACTCCGCGGCGCCGGGCCGGCTCAGCACGAAGTCGGCGACCTTCTCGTCCTGCCCGGTGAACGGCTCGAGCTCGGGGATCCAGTGCGGGTTCGGCAGGAACCGGACGTCGACGACGTGGTCGGAGTCGACCGGCAGGCCGTACTTGAACCCGAACGACATGACCGTGACCCGCAGCCCGGAGGCCTGCGGCTCGGCGAACAGCTCCGAGATCTTCGCCCCGAGCTCGTGGACGTTGAGGGCGCTGGTGTCCACGACGACGTCGGCGGTGGCGTGCAGGTCCCCGAGCAGCTCCCGCTCGCGGGCGATGCCGTCGAGGATCCGGCCGTCCGCCTGCAGCGGGTGCGGTCGCCGGACGGACTCGAACCGGCGGACGAGGGTCTCGTCGTTGGCGTCGAGGAACAGCACCCGCAGGTCGATCGCCCGCCGGCGCAGTTCGGCGAGGGACTCGGTGAGGTCGGTGAAGAAGGTGCGCCCCCGGACGTCGACGACGACGGCGACCCGGGGAACCTTGCCGCCGGCCCGGGCGGCCAGCAGGGCCAGCGGCGCGAGCATCTGCGGCGGCAGGTTGTCCACCACGTACCAGCCGAGGTCCTCGAGCACGTTCGCGGCGGTCGTCCGACCGGCCCCGGACATCCCGGTGATGATGAGGATCTCCGGGCCGGTGACGTCGGGCAGCTGCTCACCCTGCTGCTCGGCGTGCTGCACGGGCGGCGGGTCGGGCGTCGGGCTCGTCACGGCGCCCATGATGGCAGCCGGTGGGCCGCTCAGCCCTCGAGCACCTCGCCGGTGGCGAGGTTGACCGCGGGAGCGGCCCCCGCCGGCTCCCGCAGCGCGTCGACGACGGCCTGCGCGGTGGCCGGTCCGATGCCGGGCACCGTGGCGATCTCCTCCGCGGTGGCGGCGCGCAGCCGCTTGAGCGAGCCGAACCGCTTGAGCAGCGCGGCACGCCGCGCCGGGCCCAGGCCGGGGACGTCGTCCAGCACGCTGCGGGTCATCGCCGAGCTGCGCCGTTGCCGGTGGTAGGTGATGGCGAACCGGTGGGCCTCGTCGCGCACCCGCTGCAGCAGGTAGAGGCCCTGGCTGGTGCGCGGCAGCACGACCGGGTGGTCCTCACCGGGCAGCCACACCTCCTCGAGCCGCTTGGCCAGGCCGCACAGGGCGACGTCGGTGACGCCGAGCTCCTCCAGCGCCCGGGCGGCCGCGGCGACCTGCGGCTGCCCGCCGTCGACGACGACGAGGCTGGGCGGGTAGGCGAACCGACGGCCCTGCTCGCCCTCCGCGACGAGCTCCCCGGACTCCACCCGCTCGTCGAGGTAGCGACGGAACCGGCGGCCGATCACCTCGTGCACGGCGGCGACGTCGTCCTGGCCGCCGGTCCCGCGGACGGCGAACCGCCGGTACTCGGACTTGCGGGGCAGGCCGTCCTCGAACACGACCATCGAGGCGACCACCTCGGTGCCCTGCAGGTTGGACACGTCGAAGCACTCGATCCGCAGCGGGGCGTCGGCGAGCCCGAGAGCGTCCTGGATCTCCTGCAGCGCCTGGCTGCGGGTGGTGAGGTCCCCGGCGCGCCGGGTCTTGTGCAGGGCGAGGGCCTGGGTGGCGTTGCGCTGCACGGTCTGGGCGAGGGCGCGCTTGTCGCCCCGCTGCGGCACCCGGACGTCGACGCGCCCGCCACGCAGGCCGGTCAGCCAGGCGGTCACCTCCGCCAGGTCCGGCGGCAGCTCGGGGACGAGGACCTCCCGCGGGACGGCGTCCGCGGCGTCCCCGTAGACCTGCTGGAGCAGGTGCTCGACGAGCTCGCCGGTGCTGAGGTCCTCCACCTTCTCCACCACCCAGCCGCGCTGGCCGCGGACCCGGCCGCCGCGCACGTGGAAGACCTGGACGGCGGCCTCGAGCTCGTCCTCGGCGAGGGCGAAGACGTCGGCGTCGGTGGCGTCCGGCAGGACGACGGCGTTCTTCTCGATCGCCCGGCGCAGGGCCTCGACGTCGTCGCGCAGCCGGGCGGCCCGCTCGAAGTCGAGGTCGGCGGCGGCCTGGCGCATCTCCCGCTCGAGCCGGTGGACGAAGCGGCCGGTCGACCCGGCCATGAAGTCGCAGAAGTCCTCGGCGAGGGCCCGGTGGTCCTCGGGGCTGATCGACCCGACACAGGGCGCGGAGCACTTGTCGATGTACCCGAGCAGGCACGGCCGGCCCACCTGGCCGGCGCGCTTGAACACCCCCGCCGAGCAGGTGCGGACCGGGAACACCCGCAGCAGCAGGTCGACGGTCTCCCGGATCGCCCACGCGTGCGCGTACGGGCCGAAGTAGCGGGTGCCGGGCCTCTTGCGTCCGCGCATCACCTGGACCCGGGGGAACTCCTCCCCCATCGTGACGGCCAGGTACGGGTAGGACTTGTCGTCCCGGTACCTGACGTTGAAGCGCGGGTCGAACTCCTTGATCCAGGAGTACTCGAGCTGGAGGGCCTCCACCTCGGTGGCCACGACGGTCCACTGGACGGCGGTCGCCGTGGTGACCATCTGCTGGGTGCGCGGGTGCAGCGAGGCCACGTCGGCGAAGTAGCTGTTGAGCCGTTGGCGCAGGCTCTTCGCCTTGCCGACGTAGATC
Organism: Kineosporiaceae bacterium SCSIO 59966; assembly: GCA_020881835.1. Lineage (NCBI taxonomy): Bacteria > Bacillati > Actinomycetota > Actinomycetes > Kineosporiales > Kineosporiaceae > Kineosporiaceae bacterium SCSIO 59966. The sequence goes on along the minus strand of CP052876.1, from coordinate 1,415,452 downwards.
ACCCGCCCGGCGGCGTCGGTGAACCGGTACACGCCGGGCTCGTCGGGGATCTCGCCCGGCTTCGGGCGGTACGTCGACGGGTCGGCCACGGACCCAGCCTAAGGAGCGGGACGCGCCGGCTGCCGCCGGCCGGCGTCCCGCAGCCCGTCCGTGGGGGTTCTCAGGCCAGCTCGGGCTTGCCGAACAGCTCCGCGTAGGTGCTCGGCAGCTGCGAGAGCACCTGGTTGAGCTCACCGCCGCTGATGGCGTCGGCGACCGTGGTGAGCACCGCGCTGGCGTCCCACCGCGCCGTCTCCTCGGTCGCGTCGAGGCGTTGCGCCAGTCGGCGGAGGAACTCCTCGACGCCGTACCCCTCTGCGCTGTCGGCAGCGCTCAGCAGGGAGTCCTGGAGTTCCGCCGGGAGCTGGGACGCCAGGTCCTTGGCCTCACCGCCGGCGAGCCGCTCCCCGAGCAGGTCGAGCACCGTGCGGGTGACCCGCTCCGCCTCCGCCTGGTCGGCGTAGCTGCCTCGGTCGCGCACCTGGGCCAGGAACTCGTCGTACCGCATGACTTGCTCCCTGATCTCGTCGGTGTCCGGTTGACCCACTACCTGCCGGCAGCGCCGGTGCGAACGACGCGACGCGCCTCCGCGTTCCTGGGTAGCACGCCCGTGCAGGGCGTGCAAACGCCCGCCAGGGGCTCTGCACGGCTCAGCTCGCCGTGCGACCGGAGCGCCGTACCGGGGACCCGCCGGCCGTCACGGCACACGCAAGGCCGCTACGGGGTCGCGCCACGCGGCGGTCACCGCGGGAAGTGCCGCAGCCAGCACCATCGCGGCGACGGTCAGCAGCGCCACGGCAACGGGATACTGCCACCCGGGCCCCGACCCGGACAGCGCCACGACGGCCACCGAGCCTCCGACCGCGCCCAGCAGTGCGCCCGGGACGGCCGCGAGGAGGACGTGCAGGACGACCACGCCGGTGAGCTGGACCCTGGTGGCTCCGAGAGCGCGTCGACGACCGAAGTCCCGCCGACGGCCCTGGAGGCCGGCGAAGATGGTCAAGGTCGCCAGGAGCAGGCCGGCCGCGAGCGTCTGGAGCACTGTGGCGCGTCCGGTTCCCCCGAGCTCGCCCTGGACAGCAGCGCGAACCAGGGCGAGGTCCTGCGCCACCTCGACTCGTGCCGCAGCGTTGTCACCGTCACCAAGGACTGCCTGCACCGCTTCCGCAGTGACGAGCACGTCCTCCGGGTTCCGGACCTGCACGTGGATTCGCCGCAGCGGACCGGTCCATGACGGCTCGACGATGAGCACGAGCTCTCGCAGCGACGACAACGGCGGGGAGGCTGTGAACGTGCCGACGACGGGCAGCTGGACCCCACTGGTCAGGTCGACGGCACCTGAGGAGTCGACCAGGCCCAGCCGGTCGCGGCTCGCGTCGCCGACGACCGCCTGGGGGCGGAAGCCGGAGTCCGGGGGCAGCCGCAGGGCCGGCGAGGAGCCGACCACGTACCGAGCTGGAACCGGTTCGGCACCTGGTAGGCCGGACGGGCGAACGTCTTCTACCGGACCCAGCCCCACCACCCACGCCACAGTGCTCATCGACTCGAGGCGTCGCACCGTTACGGCGTCGAGTCCGGCGCCACCCTCGTCGTCCACCACCTGGATCACGGTCACGTCGGCGTCGTCGATCCTCTCGAGGACGGCGCGCTCGGCGCTCACCACGCGTCCCGCGGTCGCCAGGGTCGTCACCACCACGCCGGCGCTGATGAGCCCGATGGCGAGGCTGAGAACACGCTGGCTCGTGGCGATCCGCGCCGCGGCGCCGAGCAGCCGGACCAGCCCGGCACCGGACGGCTCAGGAGAGATCGAAGCGCGAGTCACACGCACGGATCACCCTGTCGTCATGCGTGGCGACAGCAACGGCGACACCACGATCGGCTTCGGCTCTCAGCTGGTGCATCACGGCCCGCGCCGACTCCTCGTCGAGATTGCCCGTCGGCTCGTCGGCGAGGATGACCGCAGGCTCGGGCAGCAGTGCCCGGCAGACTGCAACCCGCTGTGCCTGGCCACCCGAGATCTGCACAGGTCGGCGCCGGGTGTCCACCTGGACACCGAGGTCAGCCAACAGCGCCCGGGCACGGTCTGACGCCTGACGCCGTGACGCTCCGCTGTAGTCCGTGCTCTCGATCACGTTGTCGAGGACCGAGCGGCTGGCGTCCAGCGCGGCGTCTTGGAACACGAAGCCGATCAGCCGTCCGCGGATCCGCGACCGAGCTCGGTCCGGGAGCCTGGCGACGTCCGTACCGCCCACGACCACCTGCCCTCCGGTCGGCCGCAGCAACAGGCCGGCGATGAACAGGAGCGTCGACTTGCCCCGGCCGGACGGTCCGGTGATGGCCGTGATCCGACCCTCGGGAATGTCCAGGTCGATGTCCCGGAGAACCGGCGGACTGGAACCGTACGTGAAGTCCACCCCGCGCAGCGCGATCACTCCGGCCTCCCTGGTAGGACGACCTCTGTGCCCGCATCCACGCCGTCCACCACGGCCAGTCCGTTCGCCGTGGCGACGACCTCGACATCGATCTCGGTCCCGTCGATGGTGCGCACGAACCGTCGGCCGTCCGCACCGGTACGGACGGCGGCGACCGGCACCGCAGGCCCCGTGGACTCCGGCACGAGAAGGATCTCTGCGCGCCAGGTGCTCGCGGTGTCCCGCGGCACCTGGTCGCACGATCCGGCGCAGACGCCGGACCCGTCCGCTCCGACCAGACGCAGGCCCTGTCCGCCGTCCTCGGTCTCAACCACGTCAGCGGTCCGCGCCTGCCAAGTCTGCCCGTCCCCGGCTGTGACGGCAACCGCCGTCGACGGCGGGATGAGAGCGCTCTGCTCGTCGGTGACCGGGACGACGAAGTCGGGCGTGGGTGCCAGGACCTCGGCCAACAGGTCACCGGGTGCCACCGGTTGGGCGACGCTGGCCGCAATCCGCACCCGAGCCGGCAGCTCCGGAACAAAGACCAGCGCCCCGTACGGCACGACACCGGTAGCTTCCTGGCCCAGTGCCCGCTGCCACGCCCGGACCGCCTGCTCGGTCCCATCGGAGAACTCCCCCTCCTCGTCGTCGACATCGAAACCAGCCCCGTCCAGGAACTCCTGGAGCTGCTGGACGTCCGGCCCGCGCACCCCTCGCTGCAGGTCTCGGAAGGCGGGGACCTCTCCGGCCACCACCACGACGGGGAGGAGATCGAGCTGGAGCAGGACGTCCCCCGAGTCGGCGACGTCGTCGACCGTCCCCGCGCCGGTGACGACACCGGGTCGGACCGCCAGCACGGTCCTCACCGGTCGCCACCGCGCCGTCGCGGAGAGAGTCAGTGACCGACCGACCGTCTCCACTTCCACCGGGACCGTCACGGGTTGCGCGGCGACCAGCGGATCCCTGGGCGGCTGCAGAGCCGTGCGACCTGCCCACCACCCCAGGCCGAGCAACGCGACAGCCGCCGTCACCACCACGACGCCGTGCAGGACTCGGCGGTTCCTCGGGGTCACAGGTCCTCGAGCTGGGGCTGAGGACATGCCCCCTCAACGGCCGCCAGGTTCTCCACGTTCGCGTACGGGGACCACGGCGCGGGCCCGCCCTGAAGGCTTTGCCGATACTGCTGGGCGTACAGCTCCAAGGACGGCGGAGGTTCTACGGTGATTCCCTGCTCCTTCAGGCACTGCACCGCCTTCAGGTTCAAGGCATAGAGGCCTTCGATCTCCTGCTCCGTGGGCGGGGCTGGAGTCGGGAAGTCACCCACTCGCTCCTTGCACACCGCTTCGCTCGCCTGAAACGCCTTCTCCTTGCCTTGAGACACATCCACCTCGAAGCCGTCCTCGGTTGAGGTTACCGTCCAGCCCTGCTCCTGCAGACAGGACATGAAGCGGTCGAGATGCTCCATGGCACTCTGGTGCTCCGCGGCTCGGTCAGGCTGCTGCGAAGCGGTGGTCGTCGCACGAGGCTCAGCGGAGGCACTGTTCGTAGACAACCCCCTACCTGGCGGGGTGGTGCCACACGCAGTCAGTGCGACCAGCAACGCGAGCGGCAGGGCTATGGCGCCGTAACCACGTCCGAACTGGCACATCAGTTGCGGCAGTATGCGTACGTACCGCCGTTGTCCATCCCGCCCGGGCCGTTGTTGTAGGCTCGCCAGTACCCGCCAGGCCCGGTGTTCTCGCGGACGTACCAACCATCACCGTAGTAGTACGTATAGGAGGAATCGCCTGGGCCGCGGAGGCCCAGGTACCCGTAAGCCCTCGCCCGGGCAGTCTCCGTCTGGAAGATCTCTGGACAGTACAGCGTTCCACTTTCCTCCACCGCCCATGCAGGGCTCGAGGTGGAGGTCACAGCTGCAGCTGTGACAAGCGCGATGAGCGGCTTTCGCATCGTAGACCCCCGACGCCAACCTCTTGGGGAGGTAACCCCCTCCTCGGACTCGAAGAGTGCTCAGAACGCTACTCGGGAAGGCTTCGCCCGACAAGAGACGGCCCTCACTTCCTCATTGTCCCATTGTCTCCACCGCACCGTCCCTTCCGAGAACCCGACACGCGCGTAGCCGCGAGACACCGGGGTAGTCCGGTGGAGCAGGCCCTTTGCGCGGCTCAACCCGCCGTGCGACCGGAGCGCCGCACCGGAGTTCCCCGTGCCCTCCGCTTCGTTGACGCCTCCCTCGCCGGCGGGTGGGCCGTCGCCGGACCGGCTGGTACCCGACCGCTCGGTACCCGATCACCCAGGACCGGGGCGAGGAACTGGCCCGTGTAGCTAGCCGGGTCGGCCGCGACGTCCTCGGGAGTTCCCTCGGCGACCACCGTGCCGCCGCCGGAGCCTCCCTCGGGGCCCATGTCGACGATCCAGTCCGCGTTCTTGATCACATCGAGGTTGTGCTCGATGACGATGACCGTGTTGCCCTTGTCGACCAGGCCCTGCAGCACCGCGAGCAGCTTGCGGATGTCCTCGAAGTGCAGTCCGGTCGTCGGCTCGTCGAGCACGTAGACGGTTCGGCCGGTGGAGCGCTTCTGCAGCTCGCTGGCGAGCTTGACCCGCTGCGCCTCGCCGCCGGACAGGGTCGGCGCGGGCTGGCCGAGCCGCACGTAACCGAGTCCGACGTCCACGAGGGTGCGCAGGTGCCGGGCGATCGCCGGCACCGCGGCGAAGAACTCCGCGGCCTCCTCGATCGGCATGTCGAGGACCTCGGCGATCGTCCTGCCCTTGAAGTGCACCTCCAGCGTCTCCCGGTTGTACCGGGCACCGTGGCACACCTCGCAGGGCACGTAGACGTCCGGCAGGAAGTTCATCTCGATCTTGATCGTGCCGTCGCCCTGGCAGGCCTCGCAGCGGCCCCCCTTGACGTTGAACGAGAACCGGCCGGGCATGTACCCGCGGACCTTCGCCTCGGTGGTCTCGGCGAACAACCGGCGGACATGGTCGAAGACGCCGGTGTACGTCGCCGGGTTGGACCGGGGGGTGCGCCCGATCGGGCTCTGGTCGACGTGCACGACCTTGTCGAGCTGGTCCAGGCCACGGACCGTCTTGTGCCGGCCGGGCACCTGCCGGGCGCCGTTGAGCTGGTTGGCCAGCACCTTGTAGAGGACGTCGTTGACGAGCGTGGACTTGCCCGACCCGGAGACCCCGGTCACGGCGACGAACGTGCCGAGCGGAAAGGTGACGTCGATCCCGCGCAGGTTGTTCTCCCGGGCCCCGACGACGGTCAGCTCACGCCCGGGTGAACGGGGACGCCGCTGGGCGGGCAGCGGGATCTCCCGGCGTCCGGAGAGGTACTGGCCGGTCATCGAGTCCGGGTGGTCGAGCAGCCCGTCGACCGGCCCGGAGTGCACGACCTGGCCGCCGTGCTCCCCGGCACCGGGGCCGATGTCGACGACCCAGTCCGCCGTGCGGATGGTGTCCTCGTCGTGCTCGACGACGATGAGGGTGTTGCCGAGGTCCCGCAACCGGGTCAGCGTCTCGATGAGCCGCCGGTTGTCCCGCTGGTGCAGGCCGATGCTCGGCTCGTCGAGCACGTACAGGACGCCGACCAGACCCGAGCCGATCTGGGTGGCCAGGCGGATGCGCTGGGCCTCCCCGCCGGACAGCGTGCCCGCGGCCCGGTCCAGGGAGAGGTAGTCGAGCCCGACGTCGAGGAGGAACCCGAGCCGGGCACTGATCTCCTTGAGCACCCGCTCGGCGATCTGCCTCTCCCGCGCCGACAGCTCCAGGTCGCCGAGGAAGCGGGCGGCCTCCGCGATCGGCAGCGCCGCGGCCTGCGCGATCGACCTGCCGCCGACCCGGACCGCGAGCACCTCGGGCTTGAGCCGGGCGCCGCCGCACGCCGGGCACGGCACCTCGCGCATGTAGCCCTCGTACCGTTCCCGGGACCAGTCGGACTCGGTCTCGGCGTGCCGGCGCTTGATGAACGGCACGACGCCCTCGAACCCGGTCGTGTACGAGCGCTCGCGGCCGAACCGGTTGCGGTACCGGACGTGCACCTTGTAGTCCTGGCCGTGCAGCAGGGCCTGGGTGGCGCGCTTGGGCAGCGCCCGCCACGGGGTGTCCATGGTGAACCCGAGCTGGTCGGCCAGCCCGGACATCAACCGCGTGTAGTAGTCCCCCGACCCCGACCCGCTGCCCCACGGGGCGATGGCGCCCTCGGCCAGGGACAGGTCGGGGTCCGGGACGACGAGGTCGGGGTCGACCTCGAGACGGGTGCCGATGCCGTGGCACTCGGGGCAGGCACCGTAGGGCGCGTTGAACGAGAACGACCGGGGCTCGATCTCGTCGAGCGCCAGCGGGTGGTCGTTGGGGCACGCCATCCGCTCGGAGAACCGGCGCTCCCGCCCCGGGTCGTCGGTGGCGGCGTCGACGAGCTCGGCGACGAGCAGGCCGCCGGACAGGCCGAGCGCGGTCTCCACCGAGTCGGTCAGCCGGCGCTTGGCCGACGGCTTGACGACGAGCCGGTCCACGACGACGTCGATGGTGTGCTTGAGGTTCTTCTCCAGCGCCGGCGGCTCGGCCAGCGAGACGACCTCGCCGTCCACCCGGGCCCGGGCAAAACCCTTGCCCTGCAGCTCGCGGAACAGGTCGGCGTACTCGCCCTTGCGGCCGCGGACCACCGGGGCCAGCACCTGGAACCGGGTGCCCTCGGGCAGCTCGAGCAGCCGGTCGACGATCTGCTGCGGGGTCTGCCGGCCGATCGGCTCGTCGCAGACCGGGCAGTGCGGCCGTCCGACCCGGGCCCACAGCAGCCGCAGGTAGTCGTAGACCTCGGTGATCGTGCCGACGGTGGAGCGCGGGTTGCGGCTGGTGGACTTCTGGTCGATGGACACCGCCGGTGACAGGCCCTCGATGAAGTCGACGTCCGGCTTGTCCATCTGGCCGAGGAACTGGCGGGCGTAGGCGGACAGTGACTCCACGTAGCGCCGCTGCCCCTCGGCGAAGATCGTGTCGAAGGCCAGCGACGACTTGCCCGAGCCGGACAGCCCCGTGAACACGATGAGCGCGTCACGGGGCAGGTCGAGGGACACGTCCTTGAGGTTGTGCTCGCGCGCACCCCGGACGATCAGCCGGTCAGCCACTCGCCCCATGGTAGGTGGCGCGGGCTACCGTGCCCGCCATGGACCTGTCCCGGCTCGACGACCCCGCCACCTACGACGAGGCGGTCGGGCTGCTGGCCGCTCTCACCGACGACCTGCTCGACGACGTCCGCACCCTGGACGCCGCCGGCCTGGCCGCGCCGTCCCTGCTGCCCGGCTGGACCCGGGCGCACGTCCTCGCGCACGTGGCCCGCAACGCCGACGCCCTGGTCAACCTGCTCACCTGGGCCCGGACCGGGCAGGCCCGGCCGATGTACGCCGACCGCGAGCAGCGGGACGCCGAGATCGAGGCCGGCACCCGGCTCGCCCCGGCCGACCTCGAGGCGGACGTCGAGTCCAGCGCCGAGCGGTTCCTCGCCGCGGCGGCCGAGCTGCCGGTGGACCGCCGGGACGTCGAGGTCCGGCCCGGACCGGCGGCCCAGGGGCACCCGATACCGGCGGCGGACGTGCTGTGGAACCGGATCCGCGAGGTCGCCTACCACCACGTCGACCTCGGCACCGGGCGACGGTTCGCCGACCTCCCCGGGCCCGTGGTGGCCCGGGGGCTGGTGGAGGCGGTGCAGCGGACCGGGGTGGACCCCCGGGCGGTCGGGGTCCACGGCGACCCGGCCGCCCTGCTCGGCTGGCTGACCGGCCGTGAGGACGGCGCGGCCCTGACCTCCCCAGGCCCGCTGCCCCCCGTCCCGAGCTGGGGCTGACTCAGCACTCCGGGAAGTCGGTGGTCCACCCCGGCCCCTGGCTGCCGGCGGCGTACTCCTCCAGCGGCACCTCACCGGCCTCCCACGCCTCGAGCACCGGGGTGACGATCCGCCAGAGCTCCTCGGCGACGTCCCCGCGGACCGACAGCAACGGGTCGGCGTCCAGGACGCCGGCGAGCACCTCCCCGTAGGCGGGCAGCTCCGGGGCGCCGAACTCGGTGCTGAGCTCGACCCGCTCCAGCTCGCGCGGGTCCCCGGGGCCGTTGACGTCGAGCTCGAGGTGCAGGCAGTCCGGGCCGAACCCGATCCGCAGCCGGGCCGGGGTCGAGGTCCCGTGCAGGCCGGTCGGCAGGTGCGGCACCGGCTTGAACGTGATGACGGCCTCCTTGCGCGGGTTGCCGAGGGCCTTGCCGGAGCGCAGCCGGAAGGGCACGCCCTTCCACCGCCAGTTGTCGATGAAGCAGGTGACCTCGGCGAGGGTCTCGGTGCCGCGGGCGGGGTCGACGCCGGGCTCGTCGACGTAGGCGGGCAGGTCGCGGTCCCCGACCCGGCCGGCGGTGTAGCGGGCTCGCCGGCTGTGCCGGGTGACGTCCTCCCCGGCCCGGGTCGCCCGCAGCACCTCCGCCTTGCGGTCCCGGACGTCACGGGCCTGCATCGTGGCCGGCGGGTCCATGGCGAGCACGGCGAGGACCTGCAGCAGGTGGCTCTGCACCATGTCCCGCAGGGCCCCGGCGCCGTCGTAGTAGCGCGCCCGGTCCTCCAGGGCCAGGGACTCGTCGTAGACGATGTCCACCCGGTCGATGTGGGTGGCGTTCCACAGCGGCTCGAACAGCCGGTTGGCGAACCGGAACCCCAGGACGTTGAGCACCGTGTGCTTGCCGAGGAAGTGGTCGACCCGGTGCACCTGGTCCTCCGGCACGATGCGGGCGACGAGGTCGTTGAGGCGCCGGGCCGAGGCACTGTCGGTGCCGAACGGCTTCTCCAGCACCAGCCGGGTACCGGGTGGGACGCCGATCTCCAGCAGGGCCTCGCACGCCCGTTCGGTGACCGCCGGTGGCAGGGCGAAGTAGATCGCCACGGGCTGCTCGCACAGCGCGAGCAGCCCGCGCAGGTCCTCGGCGCGGGTGACGTCGGCCTGCCGGTACACCGACTCCCGCTCGAGCCGGCGCAGCGTCGCCGCGCCGGGGGCGTCCGGCGGGGCGGCCGTCCGCTCCTGCGGCGCGACCTCGATGCTCGGGGCGGCCGCGAAGGACTCCCGCAGCCGGGCCCGCCAGCGGTCGTCGTCCCAGTCGTCGACCCCGGAGCCGACGAGCTGGACGTCGTGCGCCCGTCCGCTGGCCAGCAGCCGGGCCAGGCCCGGCAGCAGGAGCCGGCCGGCGAGGTCCCCGCTGGCGCCCAGGACCAGCAGGCTGCGGACGGGTTCGGCGTGCGGGGCCCTCGCCCCGGGTCGGTGGTCGCGGACGTCGGCGTCGGTCTCGGAGATCGCGGTCACCCGCTCAGCCTGCCGCGGCGGCGCTCTGGACGCACGGGCAGGATGGGGGGATGGCTCTGCGGATCGAGGACTACGCGTTCATCGGCGACGGCCACACCGGCGCCCTGGTGGGGATCGACGGCAGCATCGACTGGCTGTGCCTGCCGCGGTTCGACAGCCCGTCGGTGTTCGCGGCGCTGCTCGGTGACAGCGGGCACGGCCGCTGGCTGCTGTCCCCCGTCGGCGACGACGTCTCGGCGTCCCGGCGCTACGTCGGGGCCTCCTTCGTGCTGGAGACCACCTGGCGGACGCCGGACGGCGTCGTCCGGGTGGTGGACGCCATGCCGGTCGCTGACGGACGCGCCGACGTCGTCCGCAGCGTCGAGGGCCTCGAGGGCGAGGTGACGCTGCGCAACGAGCTCGTCCTGCGGTTCGGCTACGGCCGGTACCTGCCCTGGGTGCGCCGGGTGGAGGACGACGGGCACGGCGAGGGGCTGCTCGCCACCGCCGGCCCGGACGCCGTGCTGCTGCGGGGCGGGCCGCTGCCCTCGCGCGCCGACCACCGGCACGTCGGCGAGGTCACCGTTCGCGCCGGCGAGCGGGTCGACTACGTGCTGACGTGGTTCCCGTCCCACCGGCCGGCGCCGGAGCGCTTGGACCCGGTGTCCCGGGTCGAGGAGACGGTGCGGCGCTGGGAGGAGTGGGCCGCCCAGAGCAGCTGCGAGGGGCCGTACGAGGAGGCGGTAACCCGGTCCCTGCTGGTGCTGCGGGGCCTCACCCACGCGGACACCGGCGGCATCGTCGCGGCCGCGACGACCTCGCTGCCGGAGGAGCTCGGCGGGCAGCGGAACTGGGACTACCGGTACTCGTGGCTGCGGGACGCCGCGCTGACGATCGAGGCGTTGCTGTCGCACGGCTACCACGACGAGGTGTGCCAGTGGCGGGACTGGCTGCTGCGGGCGATCGCCGGCTCCCCGGAGCAGGTGCAGATCATGTACGGCATCGCCGGGGAGCGGGAGCTCGCCGAGGCCGAGCTCGACTGGCTGCCGGGCTACGAGTCCTCCCGCCCGGTGCGGGTCGGCAACGGCGCCTACGACCAGTACCAGGCCGACGTCCTCGGGGAGGTCATGGTGGCCCTCGACCGGGCCCGCCGGGAGGGGCTCACCGAGAGCGAGTTCTCCTGGCCGCTGCAGCGCGAGCTGCTGCGGTACGTCGGTGAGCGCTGGGAGGACCCGGACCACGGGATCTGGGAGATCCGCGGCCCGCTGCGGCACTTCACCCACTCCCAGGTGATGGTCTGGGCCGCCCTCGACCGGGGGGTTCGCGCCGTCCGGGAGCACGGGCTGGACGGCGACGCCGAGCGCTGGGAGGATCTGCGCGAGCGGGTCCGGGACCGGATCGAGACGGAGGGCTTCGACCGGCAGCGCGGCACCTACACCCAGTACTACGGGGGGAAGACCGTCGACGCGTCGCTGCTGCAGCTGCCCCAGGTCGGGTTCTGCCGCCCGGACGACGACCGGATGCTCGGCACGGTCGCGGCCATCGAGGAGGACCTCATGGTCGACGGGCTGCTGCTGCGGTACCGGACCGAGACCGGCGTGGACGGGCTGCCACCAGGGGAGAACCCGTTCCTGGCCTGCTCGTTCTGGCTGGTCGAGCAGTACGCGCTCAGCGGCCGGATCGAGGACGCCCGGGCGCTGATGGATCGGCTGCTGGGGCTGCGCAACGACCTGGGCCTGCTGTCCGAGGAGTACGCCCCCGCGCTCGGCCGCCAGCTCGGCAACGTGCCGCAGGCGCTGTCGCACCTGGCCCTGGTGCGGGCCGCGGACGCCCTCGACCAGGCGGGCCGGCACACGATGCAGCGGTGAGCGCGCTGGTCTAGCGTCGGGGCCATGCCCGCGGACGAGGTCATCGAGACGGGTTCGCTGACGATCCGGCGGACCAGCGTGTCGGAGATGGACAACAACTGCTACCTGCTGACGTGCCGCAGCACCGGCGAGCAGCTGCTCGTCGACGCCGCGGACGATGCCGAGGCGCTGCTGGCGCTGGTCCGGGAGGGCTCCCCGACCGGACGGCTCGACACCGTGGTCACCACGCACGGGCACTGGGACCACCACCGGGCCCTCGCCGAGGTCGTCGCCGCGACGGGCGCACGCACCGCCGCCGGCGAGGACGACGCCCCGGACCTGCCGGTGCCGGTGGACGTCCTGCTCCGGCACGGGGACGTCGTCCGGGTCGGGGAGGTGGACCTGGACGTCATCCACCTGCGTGGGCACACCCCGGGATCGGTCGCTCTGGTGCACCGGGGCCGGGACGGGTCCACGCACCTGTTCAGCGGGGACAGCCTGTTCCCGGGCGGGGTCGGGAACACCGGCGGTGACGCCGTCCGGTTCACCTCGCTGATGGACGACGTCGAGCGGCGGGTGTTCGACGTCCTGCCTGACGACACCGTCGTCCACCCGGGGCACGGGGCGGCGACCACGCTCGGCACCGAGCGGCCGCACCTGAGCGAGTGGCGCGAGCGGGGCTGGTGAGACTGCCGCTCACCCCTCGTCGGGCGGCTCCCCGCCGACGTTCTCGGGGGCCAGCTCGTCCCGCTGCCGGGCCGGCGCCTCGGCATCGACCGCCCGGGTACGGGCCAGGCTGGCGACGGTGGCGACCGCCAGCGTGGCGAGGATGACGCCCAGGGACAGCCAGATCGGCACCTCGGGGACGGAGCGCACGGGCTGCCCGCCGTTGATGAACGGCAGCGTGTTCTCGTGCAGGGCCTGCAGCATGAGCTTCACGCCGATGAAGCCCAGGATCACCGCCAGCCCCTTGGACAGGTAGACCAGCCGGTCGAGCAGCCCGCCGAGCAGGAAGTACAGCTGCCGCAGACCCATGAGCGCGAACACGTTCGCCGTGAACACGATGAACGGATCCTGGGTGAGCCCGAAGATCGCCGGGATCGAGTCGAGCGCGAACAGCAGGTCGGTGGTGGCGATCGCGACGAGGACGACGACCATCGGCGTGAACAGGCGCCGCCCGTCGACGACGGTTCGGATCTTGGCGCCGTCGTACTCCGAGTGCATCGGCAGCACCGTGCGAAGCCGCCGGATCACGACGTTCTCCTGGAACTCGTCCTCCTCCGCCTCGGAGTGCCGGGCGAGGGTGACCGCGGTGTAGATGAGGAAGCCGCCGAAGATCCAGAACAGCCACGCGAACTGGTTGATGGCGGCGGCGCCGACGAGGATGAAGATCCCGCGCAGCACCAGCGCCATGATGATGCCGATCATCAGCACCTGCTGCTGGTTGCGCCGGGGCACGGCGAACCTCGCCATGATGATCACGAAGACGAAGAGGTTGTCGACCGACAGGCTGTACTCGGTGAGCCAGCCTGCGTAGAACTCGCCGGCGGCCTGGCCGCCGCCGAACGCCAGCATCACCAGGCCGAAGAGCAGGGCCAGGACGACGTACACGCTCACCCACACGGTGGACTCCCGCATGGACGGCTCGTGCGGCCGCCGGGCGACGATCAGCAGGTCGGCGAGCAGCAGCAGACTGATCCCGGCGAAGGTGGCGACCTCGAACCAGACGGGCAGGGTCACCGGCTCAGCGGTCCCGGGCCGGCGGCTTCGGGGCGTCTTCGTGCTCGCCGCCGAGCACCCGCCCGGCGTGGGCCCGCTCCTCGGGGTGGCTGCGGACCCGCAGCAGGCTCGCCACGGTGGTGACGGCCAGGACGCCGAGGATGACGACGAGGGAGACCTCCGTCGGCACGTGCGGAATCGCCTCGTTCACGTCCTCGTGCAGGAACGTGAGGATGAGCTTGACGCCGATGAAGCCGAGGATGACGGACAGGCCGGTCGACAGGTAGACGAGCCGGTCGAGCAGCCCGTGGATGAGGAAGTACAGGGCGCGCAGGCCGAGCAGGGCGAACGCGTTGGCGGCGAACACGATGAACGGGTCCTGGGTGATGCCGAACACCGCCGGGATGGAGTCCAGGGCGAACAGCACGTCGGTGCTGGCGATCGCCACGAACACGATGAACAGCGGCGTGATCACACGACGCCCGTTCTGCCGCACGACGAGCTTGGTGCCCTGGTAGTCGTCGGTCGCCGGAAGGTGGTTCTGCACCCACCGCAGCACGGGGTTGTCCCCCGCCTCGGGGTCCTCGTCGCGGTTCCGGTACAGCTGGACCGCGGTGTAGATGAGGAACAGACCGAAGATCACGAACACCCAGGAGAAGGCGCTGAGGGCCGCCGCGCCGAGGGCGATGAAGATGACGCGCAGCACGAGGGCTGCGGCGATGCCGAACAGCAGGACCCGCTGCTGCAGCACGTCCGGCACCGAGAACTTCGCCATGATGATCACGAAGACGAAGAGGTTGTCGACCGACAGGCTCTTCTCGACGACGTAGCCGGTGAAGTACTCGGTGCCCTGCTGCGACCCCGCGACGACCCAGAAGAAGATCCCGAAGAGAATGGCGACGGCGATGTAGAACGTCGACCAGATCGCCGCCTCCCGCATGCCGACGTGGTGCGGACGCCGTGCAGCGACGACGAAGTCGAGGACGAGCAGGGCGATGACGACGGCGACGGTGGACAGCCACCAGGTCATGGACATCAGGACATCGGTCTCCGGAGCTCGGTCGGGCACGCGGCGCCGCGCGCGGACAGCAACCGGAGGTCTCTCCCGCCCATGGGACGGACCGTGCCCCCGGGCGCCGTGGCAGACACCGGGATGACGAGGGCACTGCGATGGGGATACTCCCCTCCGAGTGCTGCCACTCTACCCGAGATGCCGGGATGCGCCCCTCGGGCCGCTCACCGTCAGGCGTGACCAGCCCGCTGCATGCCCCGCAGCTCCTTCTTGAGGTCGGCGATCTCGTCCCGCAGTCGCGCGGCCAGCTCGAACTGCAGCTCGCCTGCGGCGGTGTGCATCTGGTCGGTGAGCTGGCCGATGAGGTCCGCCAGGTCCGCGGCGGGCAGCTCGGCGAGCCGCGCCGGCCGGTCGCCGCCGCGCCGGGAGCTCATTCCCGGCACGGGAGTCTTGCCGCGGGACTGCTGACGCCCCGCGCCGCCGAGCAGGGCCGCGGTGTCCACGTCCTCCCGGGCGAGCAGGTCGGTGATGTCGGCGATCCGCTTGCGCAGGGGGGTGGGGTCGATCCCGTGCTCGCGGTTGTAGGCGATCTGCTTCTCCCGGCGCCGGTTCGTCTCGTCGATCGCGAACTGCATCGACGGCGTCACGGTGTCGGCGTACATGTGCACCTGCCCGGAGACGTTGCGGGCGGCCCGGCCGATGGTCTGGATCAGGGAACGCTCCGAGCGCAGGAAGCCCTCCTTGTCGGCGTCCAGGATGCTGACCAGCGACACCTCGGGCAGATCGAGTCCCTCGCGCAGCAGGTTGATCCCGACCAGGACGTCGTACTCCCCCGTCCGCAGCTCGCGCAGCAGCTCGACCCGGCGCAGCGTGTCGACCTCGGAGTGCAGGTACCGGACCCGGACGCCCTGGTCGAGCAGGTAGTCGGTGAGGTCCTCGGCCATCTTCTTCGTGAGCGTCGTGACGAGCACCCGCTCGTCCTTGTCGGCGCGGGTCCGGATCTCGTGCAGCAGGTCGTCGATCTGACCCTTCGTCGGCTTGAGGACGATCTGCGGGTCGATGAGGCCGGTCGGCCGGATGATCTGCTCCACCACGCCGTTCCCGCGGGACAGCTCGTACGGCCCGGGGGTCGCGGACAGGTACACGGTCTGCCCGGTCCGCTCGAGGAACTCCTCCCACTTCAACGGCCGGTTGTCCATCGCGCTCGGCAGCCGGAAGCCGTGCTCGACGAGGGTCCGCTTGCGCGACATGTCCCCCTCGTACATGGCACCGATCTGCGGCACGGTGACGTGCGACTCGTCGATGACGAGCAGGAAGTCGTCCGGGAAGTAGTCGAGCAGGGTGTTGGGCGCCGTCCCGGGGCCGCGGCCGTCGATGTGCCGGGAGTAGTTCTCGATCCCGGAGCAGGAGCCGACCTGCCGCATCATCTCGATGTCGTACGTGGTCCGCATCCGCAGCCGCTGGGCCTCGAGCAGCTTGCCCTGCCGCTCAAGCTCGGCGAGCCGCTGCTCGAGCTCGGCCTCGATGCCGGCGATGGCGCGTTCCATCCGCTCGGGGCCGGCGACGTAGTGCGAGGCGGGGAACACGTACATCTCCTGCTCCTCACGCACCACCTCCCCGGTCAGCGGGTTCAGGGTGTACAGCCGGTCCACCTCGTCGCCGAAGAACTCGATCCGGACGGCGAGCTCCTCGTACACCGGGATGATCTCCACGGTGTCACCGCGGACGCGGAACGTGCCACGGGTGAACGCGAGGTCGTTGCGGGTGTACTGCATCTGCACGAAGCGGCGGAGCAGCTCGTCGCGGTCCACCTCCTGCCCGACGTGCAGGCGCGCCATCCGGTCGACGTACTCCTGGGGGGTGCCCAGGCCGTAGATGCAGGAGACCGAGGCGACCACGACGACGTCCCGGCGGGTCAGCAGCGAGTTCGTCGCGGAGTGCCGCAGCCGCTCCACCTCGTCGTTGATCGAGGAGTCCTTCTCGATGTAGGTGTCCGTCTGCGGGACGTAGGCCTCCGGCTGGTAGTAGTCGTAGTAGGAGACGAAGTACTCGACCGCGTTGTGCGGCAGGAGCTCCCGGAACTCGTTCGCCAGCTGGGCCGCGAGCGTCTTGTTCGGCGCCATGACGAGGGTGGGCCGCTGGACCTTCTCGATCAGCCACGCCGTGGTCGCGGACTTGCCGGTGCCGGTCGCGCCCAGCAGCACGACGTCCTGCTCCCCGGCCTGGATCCGGCGGGTGAGCTCGGCGATCGCGGCGGGCTGGTCCCCGGACGGCTGGAACTCCGAGACGACGGTGAAGGGTGCCACCCGTCGCTGCAGGTCGGTGCTGGGGCGCATGGGTCAACGGTAAGCCGCCGCACCGGGGAGCCGCGCCAGCAGCACCCGCGCCGGCAGTCCGGGGTCCGCCGAGGCGTGCACCCCCTCGGCCACCGGGGGGAACCCTGCCGCGCGAAGGGCCGCGGCGAGCGCCGCGTCGTCCGGTGAGCCCGCGGCCACGCCGCCGCGGACCACGACGGTCAGCGGGGCGGCGGCGTCCACCCGGACCTCCGCGTCCGGCAGCACCGCTCGCACCGCGTGCGCGACCCGGGCCGCCACCCGGGCACCGGCTCCCGCGTCCGGCCGTTGGCCCGTCCCGCCGTCGGCCCACCCGGGCGCCGGGCGTCCGAGGCGGACGTTCTCCTCGTACGGCACCAGCCGTGCGCGCCACAGGTCGTCCACCGCCGCAGCGAGGTCGGCCGGCGTCCCGGAGTTGTCCAGCCACACGTCCGCGGCCGCCCGGCGCTCGTCGTCACTCGCCTGGGCCCGCACCCGTGACCACGCGTCCTCGGCGGTCATCCCCCGGTGCGCCACCAGCCGGCGCACCCGCTCGGCAGCGGGAGCGTGCACGACGACGACGAGGTGGTAGCCGGCGCCCATCCCCTTCTCGACGAGCAGCGGGACGTCGTGGACGACGACGGCGTCCGCGGGCGCCGCCGCCACCTGTTGTGCGGTGAGGGCGGCGATCCGGGGGTGGGTGATGCGCTCGAGGGCGGCCCGGCGGTCGGCGTCGGCGAAGACCACCCGCGCCAGGGCCGCTCGGTCGAGCCCGCCGTCGCCGTCCAGCACCTCGGGGCCGAACTCGGCGACCACCGCCGCCAGCCCCTCGGACCCGGGCGCGAGGACCTCCCGGGCCAGGGCGTCGGCGTCCACGACGACGGCACCCAGCTCGCTGAGCCGTCGGGCGACGGAGGACTTGCCGGCCCCGGTCCCCCCGGTCAGTCCCACTCGCAGCACGCCGGCCAGGGTAGGCCCGGCGGCTCAGCGGACGCCGCGGGGCCGGAGCTGGACGCTGATCCGCGGCCCGACCGGTGACGCCGTCTTGGGGACCGCGTGCTCCCAGGTCCGCTGGCACGACCCGCCCATGACGAGCAGGTCCCCGTGGCCGAGGGCGAAGCCGTGGGTGGCGCCACCGCCCCCGGTGGGGCGCAGCAGCAGCCGCCGCGGCGCCCCGAAGGAGATGATGGCCACCACCGTGTCGCTGGTGCGGCCGCGGCCGATCCGGTCCCCGTGCCAGGCCACGCTGTCCCGGCCGTCGCGGTAGTAGCACAGGCCGGCGGTGCGCAGCGGCTCCCCCAGCTCGGCGGCGTAGTGCGCCGACAGCCGGTCCCGCGCCTCGGCCAGCACCGGGGCCGGCAGCGCGGCGCCCTCGCCGTACCAGCACAGCAGCCGCGGCACCTCGACGACCCGGTCGTACATCCGGCGCTGCTCCTCCCGCCACGGCACACCAGTGACGAGGTCCACGAACACGTCGTCGGAGCCGGACACCCAGCCGGGCAGGACGTCGACCCAGGCACCACGCCCGAGCTCGGTGCGGCGCAGGGCGCGCAGGTCACCGAGCGCGGGCCCCTCCGAGCTGGCGAGGCCGTCGAGCAACGAGGTCTGCAGCAGGGCCGGCATGACGTGAGCGTACGCCACAGTCGAACATGCGTTCTAGAGCCGGGTGGCGGGATTGCATGATCACCAGCGTAAGAGGTTTCACGTCAAGGTCTTGGGTCGTGTTGATCTTGTTGGTGGTGTGTGGGGTCCCCGCCGGGGGGGTGGCCGGGGTCGGGTTCCTCGTCTCTACGTAGCTGGCAAGTGGGCTTGGGGTCCCAACAGCGTTCAAGCGAGCTTGTGAGGTTCCCTGGCGGCCTGGCGGGGCTGCTCATGGTGATCATCGAGGTGGAAGGGTTTCCCCTCTACGAAGGTGCGAGCTCGCCCCGCCGGGGTCGGCGGGTGTGCTGGTCAGGCGGCCATGGGGGCCTCGGTGGTGGGGCCGGCGGCGATCCGGGGGTCCCAGCGCTGCCCGGTGGTGGTGACGGCGTAGATCCAGCGCAGCAGGGTCGTGGCGCAGGCCACGTGGGCCTGTGCGCGGGTGAGCCGGTTGTGCTGGCGGCTGGTCAGGTGGGCGTGGCGGGCGGCCAGGACCGGGTTGTGCCGGATCACCGTCCAGGTGGCACGCCAGGCGGCCAGCCGCAGCCCGGGGCGGCCGCGTTTGGAGGTGCGGGTGCGGCCGCGGAAGGTGGCCGAGGTGTTCTCCACCGGGTTCAGCCCGGCGTGCTTGACCAGGGACCGTGCGCTGTCGAAGCGGGTCGGGTCACCGGCCTCGGCGAGGATCTGCGCGGCAGCCGGCAGGGACAGCCCGGGGATCGAGGCCAGCGGGTCACTCAGGCCCAGGGCGTCCACGGCGGTGAGCATCTCCTGCTCGACGGTCTGCTGCTGGGCGCGGGCGGCGCGCAGGTCATCCACCGCCCAGGCGGCGCGTTTGAGCGCCCCGGCGCGCTGGCGGGCCACCGCGCCGGTGGTGTCGTTGAGGGCGGCGAACACGCCCTCGACGATCCGGCGGCGGATCTTGCGCCCACCCCAACGAGGCAGCTCACGGCGCACCGCGTCGGTGAACCGGGCCAGGCCCATCCGCCGCAGCCGGGCCGGGTCACCGTTGCAGCGGTCCAGCACCACCGCCACCGACGCCTGCCAGGTCATCGACTCGAACGGCTTGCTCGCCGCCGTCAGGACCGTGGGCCAGCCCACCGCGAGCAGGTCACGCAGCTGCAGCACCGCCCGGGTCGACCGGGTGATCAGCTCACCACGACGGCGACCGAGGTGCCGCAGCACCGCCCACTGCTCCTCCACACGTTCGGGGACGTAGCAGCGCAGCTCACCGGCCAACCGGGCGATCAGCACCGCATCCTTGTAGTCGGACTTGTCCCGGGTGTAGTCCTCCTCCTCCCGGGCCCGGGCCGCGGCCAGCGGCTGCACACACACCACCAGCAGGTCCCGCTCGAAGGCGGCGTCCTGCACCGCCATCCACCGTGACCCGGTCGGCTCACACGCCAACGTCACCGCCGTGAACCCGGCCCGCGCAGCCTGCTGCACCGCCCAGTCCAGGACCGGCCCCAGCTCCCACGCCTTGCCCTTGAACACCCGCCGGGCCAGCACCCGGCAGTCCCGGTCAGTGACCACCACCATCTGGGTGTCCTCCCCCAGATCAACCCCCACCACCGCAGCCGACGCCGGCACCGCCGCACGCAGCCGGGCCCGCCGCTCGTTACGCCGCCGATCACCCCGAGTCAAACCCGTACCATTACCCATGGACGTCCTCCTGTTCATCGCGTTGGGACACCAAGCCCGAGACGTGTACACAGGAGGACGTTCTATGCGAACCCCCTCCCAGAACGCCATTACTACGAAGGGGTTGAGCGCGGGCAGCCCGGGGTGGCGGGATTGCATGATCACCAAGGGGGTTGGGCGCGGGGCCGTGGAGCGTGGCAGCATGCCGGCGTGGAGGTCGGCGCGGAGGTCGGCGTGGAGGTCGGCGACGTGGTGACCGCGGCGCAGGCGGATGCCGTGGCCGGCCATGTCGCCAGCGCCCTGCACGCCGCCGGAGTGCGCCGCGGGGACCGGGTCGCGCTCGTCGTCCCCGGGTCGCCCGCCCTGGTCGCCGTGGCCCTCGCGGCGCTACGGGCCGGGGTCGTGCCGGTGGTGCTCGACCCCGGGACGCCGGCGGACGAGCTGGCCGAGGTGCTGGCGGACGCCGACCCGGCCCTCGTCGTCCGGGACGGGGACGACCTGGCCGGGCTCGTCCGCGCCGGCGAGCACCCGGCCGTGCCGTCGACCGCGTCGCCCCTTCCGCTGTCCCCCGTCCCCCTCGCCCGCCCGATGCACTACACCTCCGGGACCACCGGCCGGCGCAAGGGCGTGTGGAGCGGGCTCCTGACGCAGGACGACGCCCGGCGGCTGTGGGGCGAGGAGATCGAGCAGTGGGGGCTCGGCCCGGCCGACGTGCACCTGGTCGTCTCCCCGCTGCACCACTCGGCGCCGCTGCGGTTCGCCCTCGCCACGCTGTACGCCGGAGGGTCGGTGGTGGTCCCCGGCCGGTTCACCGTGGACGGCTTCCTGCAGGCGTGCCGGCAGCACCGGCCCACCACCCTGTTCACCGCGCCCGCCCAGCTGCAACGGCTGCACGAGCGCGCCGTCACCGACCCCGGCCCGGTGCGCGAGGCGCTGCGCGGCTTCCGGCTCGTCGCGCACGCCGGGGCCCCGTGCCCGGACCCGGTGCGGCGCTGGCTGATCGACGTCGTCGGCACCGAGCCGGTGTGGGAGTTCTACGGTGCCACCGAGGGTCAGTTCACCGCCTGCCCGGCGGCGCAGTGGCTGGAGCGACCGGGCACCGTGGGGCGGGCCCGCGCCGGACGGACCCTGTCGGTCGACGCGGACGGCACCATCTGGTGCGCGGTGCCGCCCTGGGCCCGGTTCAGCTACTGGGGCGACCCCGAGCGGACGGCGCAGGCGTGGCGGCACACCCCGGCTGGTCCCGCGTTCACGGTCGGGGACCACGGCCGCCTGGACGCCGACGGGTTCCTCTACCTCACCGGACGACGGGAGGATCTCGTCATCACCGGCGGGGTCAACGTCTACCCGCTCGAGGTGGAGCGGGTGCTGTCCCGGTGTCCCGGCGTCCGGGAGGTGGTCGTCGTCGGCGTGCCGGACGAGCGGTGGGGTCAGCGGCTGGAGGCGGTCGTCGTCCCGACGGACCGGTCCCCCGCCACGGCCGGCGACGTGACGGCGTTCGCCCGTGAGCACCTGCCCCCCGCGCGACGTCCCAAGGACGTCCACGTCCTCGACGAGCGGGACCTGCCCCGGACCTCCAGCGGGAAGGTCCGCCGTCTGGAGCTCGCGGACCGGCTGACCGGTGCGGCGCCGCCGCCCCGGTGACCGAGCCGGGACGGTGACAGAGCCCGAGACGGCGACGGGGCCCGGCACCTCGCGGTACCGGGCCCCGTCGGGACAGCGGAGGGATCAGCCGTTGCCGGTCAGCTTCTCCCGCAGCGCAGCGAGCGCCTCGTCGGAGGCCAGCGTGCCCTCGTTGGCGGGGGCCGCCGGAGTCGGCCCGGCGCTCGGGGCCGGCGCGGGCGCCGAGCCCTCGGAGGAGTACGAGGTCTTCGTCTCGTTCTGCGCCTCGGCCTCGGCGTTGGCGGCGGCCTCGACCTGCTTCTTGTGGGCCTCCCAGCGGGCGTGGGCCTCGGCGTACTGCCGCTCCCACTCCTCGCGCTGGGTCTCGTACCCCTCGAGCCACTCGTTGGTCTCCGGGTCAAAGCCCTCGGGGTACTTGTAGTTGCCGGCCTCGTCGTACTCCTGCGCCATGCCGTACAGCGACGGGTCGAAGTCCTCGGAGGTCAGGTCGACGCCCTCGTTGGCCTGCTTGAGCGACAGCGAGATCCGGCGACGCTCGAGGTCGATGTCGATGACCTTGACGAAGATCTCGTCGTTCACCTGGACGACCTGCTCGGGGACCTCCACGTGCCGCACCGCCAGCTCGGAGATGTGCACGAGACCCTCGATGCCGTCCTCGACCCGGACGAACGCGCCGAACGGGACGAGCTTGGTGACCTTGCCCGGGACGACCTGGCCGATGGCGTGGGTCCGGGCGAACTGCTGCCACGGGTCCTCCATCGTCGCCTTGAGGGACAGGGAGACCCGCTCACGGTCCATGTCGACGTCGAGGACCTCGACGGTGACCTCCTGGCCCACCTCCACGACCTCGCTCGGGTGGTCGATGTGCTTCCAGGACAGCTCGGACACGTGCACGAGACCGTCGACGCCGCCGAGGTCGACGAACGCCCCGAAGTTGACGATCGACGACACGACGCCGGTGCGGACCTGGCCCTTCTGCAGGGTCTGCAGGAAGTTCTGCCGGACCGCGGACTGGGTCTGCTCGAGCCAGGCCCGGCGGGACAGCACGACGTTGTTGCGGTTCTTGTCCAGCTCGATGATCTTCGCCTCGAGCTCCTGGCCGACGTACGGCTGCAGGTCCCGGACCCGCCGCATCTCGACCAGCGACGCCGGCAGGAAGCCCCGCAGGCCGATGTCGAGGATGAGGCCGCCCTTGACGACCTCGATGACGGTGCCGGTGACGACGCCGTCCTCTTCCTTGATCTTCTCGATCGTGCCCCAGGCCCGCTCGTACTGCGCGCGCTTCTTGGACAGGATGAGACGCCCCTCCTTGTCCTCCTTCTGGAGGACGAGGGCCTCGACCTCGTCGCCGACCTGGACCACCTCGGAGGGGTCCACGTCGTGCTTGATCGACAGCTCGCGGGAGGGGATCACGCCCTCGGTCTTGTACCCGATGTCGAGCAGGACCTCGTCACGGTCGACCTTGACGATCTGGCCGGAGACGATGTCCCCGTCGTTGAAGTACTTGATGGTCGCGTCGATGGCGGCGAGGAAGTCTTCGCTCGAGCCGATGTCGTTGACGGCGACCTGCGGGGTGGTCGACTGCTCGGTGGTGGCGGTCATGTAGTAGGGGCTCCGATACGGACTGGTTGGAAGGGGCAGGGACGGTGCGGGAGGAGGTGCGCAGGAGTAACCCGCGCACACGACACGCGCTCAGCCAGCCTACTGCCGGACCAGGGGCCGGTCAAAAGCCCACACTGGTCCGGTGAGCACTCCCCCGACCGACCTGCCCGCCGCCGCCCGCCTCGCCCGGGCCGGGTACCTGCCGGTGGACCCGGACGCCGCGGGCCGGGGCACCCGCCGCTGGTGGGACGAGCAGTCCGGCGCCTACCTCGCCGAGCACGGCGCGTTCCTCGGGGACGCCCGCCTGCGCTGGGGCCCGGAGGGGCTGGACGAGGACGACGCAGGCCTGCTCGGCGACGTCACCGGCCGCCGGCTGCTCGAGGTCGGCTGCGGAGCGGCTCAGGGCGCCCGCTGGGCGGCGGCCCGTGGTGCGCTGGTGCTCGGTGTCGACGTGTCCGCGGGGATGCTGGCGCGCAGCCGGGAGCTGGACGCCCGGGCCGGCGTCGGGGTGCCGGTGGTGCAGGCGGACGCCGGGCGGCTGCCGCTGGCGGACGGGTCCGTCGACGTGGCGTTCTCCGCCTACGGCGCGCTGCCGTTCGTCGCGGACGCCGCCGGCGTGCTCGCCGAGGTGCACCGGGTGCTGCGCCCGGCCGGGCGCTGGGTGTTCTCGGTGACCCATCCCGTCCGGTGGGCGTTCCCCGACGACCCCGGGCCCGGGGGACTGACCGCCGTCCGCTCGTACTTCGACCGGACGCCGTACGCCGAGGTGGCCGCGGACGGCACCGTGCTGTACGCCGAGTACCACCGGACGCTCGGGGACTGGGTACGGCTCGTGGTCGGGGCCGGGTTCGACCTCGTCGACCTCGTCGAGCCGCCGTGGCCGCCCGGGCACGAGCACGTCTGGGGTGGCTGGAGCCCGACCCGCGGCCGGCTGCTGCCGGGCACGGCCGTCCTGGTCACCGACCGGCGCTGACCCCCCGGGGTCACTGGCCACCCCGGGAACCTGACGACCCGGGAGTCAGTGACCCGCCTCGTGCCAGGAGGTGCCGATGCCGACGGACACCTCGAGCGGCACGGACAGGTCGGCGGCGCCCGCCATCTGGCGGCGGACCAGGGCCTCGAGGCGATCCCGCTCGCCGGGTGCGACCTCCAGGACGAGCTCGTCGTGCACCTGCAGCAGCATCCGCGAACGCAGCCCCTCCTCGCGCAGCGCCCGGTCGACGCCGAGCATGGCGACCTTGATGACGTCGGCGGCCGAGCCCTGGATCGGCGCGTTGAGCGCCATCCGCTCGGCCATCTCCCGGCGCTGCCGGTTGTCGCTGACGAGGTCGGGCAGGTAGCGGCGACGGCCGAGGATCGTCTCGGTGTAACCGGTGCGCCGGGCCTCCTCGACGACCCCGCGCAGGTAGTCCCGCACTCCGCCGAAGCGGGCGAAGTAGTCCTCCATGAGCCCCCGGGCCTCCTCGACCGGGACGGTGAGCTGGCGGGACAGCCCGAAGGCGGACAGCCCGTAGGCCAGCCCGTAGGACATCGCCTTGATCTTCGCGCGCATCTGCGGGGTGACCTCCTCCGGCGCCACCCCGAAAACCCGGGACCCGACGAAGCGGTGCAGGTCCTCACCGGAGCGGAACGCCTCGATCAGCCCCTCGTCACCGGACAGGTGGGCCATGATCCGCATCTCGATCTGGCTGTAGTCGGCGGTGAGCAGGCACTCGAAGCCCTCGCCGACGACGAAGGCCTCCCGGATCCGGCGCCCCTCCTCGGTGCGGATCGGGATGTTCTGCAGGTTGGGGTCCGTGGAGCTGAGCCGTCCGGTCGCCGCGATCGTCTGCTGGTACGTGGTGTGGATCCGGCCGTCGTCCGCGACGGTCTTGAGCAGCCCCTCGACCGTCTGCCGGAGCCGGCTGGCGTCCCGGTGGCGCAGCAGGTGCAGGAGGAAGGGGTGCTCGGTGCGGACGTAGAGGTCCTGCAGGGCCTCCGCGTCCGTCGTCCAGCCGGTCTTGGTGCGCTTCGTGCGGGGCATCCCGAGCTGGTCGAACAGCACCTCCTGCAGCTGCTTGGGCGAGCCCAGGTTCACCTCGCGGCCGATGACCGCGTACGCCTCCTGAGCGGCACCGGCGACGACGACGGCGAACTCCTGCTCGAGGGCGCGCAGCCGCTCGACGTCCACGGCGATACCGGTGCGCTCCATCTCGGCGAGCACGGCGACGAGCGGCAGCTCGAGCTCGGTGAGCAGGCGCCGGCCCCCGCGCTCGTCGAGCTCGCGGCCCAGGACGGCGGACAGCTCGAGCACCGCGGCCGCCCGCACGCAGGCGGCGTCTCCCTCGTCCGGCCGGTCCCCGGTGTCGAGGGTGAGCTGGCCGGAATCCTCCTGCTCCTCGGCGCGCAGCTCGCGCTTGAGGTGCCGGACGGCGAGGTCGGCCAGGTCGTAGCTGCGCTGGTCCGGCCGGCACAGGTAGGCGGTCAGGGCGGTGTCGTCGACGAGCCCGGCGAGGGGCAGCCCGCGGCCGGCGAGGGCGTGCAGGGGTCCCTTGGCGTCGTGGAGCACCTTGGGCCGCTGCGGGTCGGCGAGCCACTCGGCCAGTGCCCGTTCGGCGTCCGGGTCGACGTCGGTGAGGTCGACGAAGGCGGCCGCGCCGTCGCCGGCGGCCAGGGCGAGCCCGGTCGCGTCGCCGTGCCCGGCTCCCCACGTCCCGAGCACGCAGAGACCGGTGCGGTCGGTGGCGTACCGGGCCAGCCACTCGCCGAGCTCGGCGCCGGCCGGCCGGGCGACGTCGACGGCGAACCCGGCCTCGGCCTCTGGCTCGGGAGCGGACAGCGTGGCGAACAGCCGGTCGCGGAGCACCCGGAACTCCAGGCCGTCGAACACCTGGTGCACCTCGTCGCGGTCCCAGGCCCGCACGGCGAGGTCGTCGACGGTCACCGGCAGGTCGAGGTCGCAGACCAGCGCGTTGAGCCGCCGGTTGCGCAGCACGAGGTCGAGGTGGTCGCGCAGGCTCTGCCCCGCCTTGCCCTTGATCTCGTCGACGTGGGCGATGACGCCGTCCAGGTCGCCGTAGGTGGTGAGCCACTTGGCGGCCGTCTTCGGGCCGACGCCGGGCACGCCCGCCAGGTTGTCACTGCTCTCGCCGACGAGGGCGGCGAGGTCGGGGTACAGCGCCGGCGGCACGCCGTAGCGCTCCTGGACCGCGGCGGGGGTCATCCGCCACAGCTCGGAGACACCGCGGACCGGGTACAGGACCGTCGTGCCCTCGTCGACGAGCTGAAAGGCGTCCCGGTCCCCGGTGGAGATGAGCACCTCCATGCCCTGGCGGCGCGCCTGGGTGGCCAGGGTGCCGATGACGTCGTCGGCCTCGTACCCCTCCTTGGTGACGACCGGGATCCGCAGTGCGGCGAGCACCTCCTGGATCAGGGCGACCTGGCCGGCGAACTCCTGCGGCGAGCTGGCCCGGGTCGCCTTGTAGTCGGTGAACTCGGTACTCCGGAAGGTGTCGCGGGAGACGTCGAAGGCGACGGCAACGTGGGTGGGCCGCTCGTCCCGCAGCACGTTGATGAGCATGGAGGTGAACCCGTAGACGGCGTTCGTCACCTGCCCGGTGGACGTGGAGAAGTTCTCCACCGGCAGGGCGTAGAAGGCCCGGTAGGCCATCGAGTGCCCGTCGACCAGCAGCAGCCGGGGGGGCGCCCCGGGGGTCCTCGCCTCGCTCACGGCTGTCACCCTAGGGCTCATGAGCGACACAGCCGGGTCCGCGGTCGGACCCCTGGCCCAGCGCCTCGGCATCGAGCTGGTCGAGGCCACCCCCGAGCGGGTGCGGGGCACGATGCCGGTCTCCGGCAACACCCAGCCCTACGGCCTGCTGCACGGCGGCGCCTCCGTCGTGCTCGCCGAGACGCTGGGGTCCGTCGGCGCGGCGCTGACCGCCGGGGAGGGCCGGGTCGCGGTGGGCGTCGACATCAACGCCACCCACCACCGGGCCGTGCGAGACGGCGTGGTGACCGGGACGGCGACGCGGCTGTCGGCCGGCCGGACGAGCGCCTGCTTCGAGGTGGTCGTCACCGACGAGCAGGACCGGCGGGTCTGCACCAGCCGGATCACCTGCGCCCTGCGGGACGCCCCGCCCGTCTGAGTCGCACCCGCCTGACCCGCGCCCGCCTGACCGGGACCACTCAGCCGGCGGCGGCCGTCACCGGGCGCTGCGCGGCCTCCCGTCGGCGACGGGCCAGGACGAGCTCAGCACCCGTGCGGCGGCGGCCGACGCCCTCCCCGGCGAGGCGCCGGCGCAGCGTCGCCAGCGGCACCACCCGCTGGACGGCGAGCGGGGTGAACCCGAGCCGGGCGAGAAAGCGCTGGGCGTCCCGGGCGCCGGGAGGGGTCGAGCAGACGATGTCGCCGGCGCCGAAGTGCTCGGCGGCGTTCGCGGCGACGGCGAGGAGCTGGCGGGCCACCCCGCGCCGGCGCCAGCGCGGGTCGACGTAGAGCTGGTCGACGTGCACGGCCTCCTGGCCGGTGAGGGGAACCGTCTCCCCCAGCCGCAGCACGACGACGCCCACCGGGTCGCCGCCGCAGCGGGCGAGGTACACCGAGACGTCGGGCCGGCTCAGCGCCGAGCGCATCCGGGACCGGTACGCCGCGGAGTCCTCCCGCGATGGCTGCTGGTCCGGGTCCCGGGCCTGCCGGACCAGGGTGAGCAGCAGGTCGACGTCCTCGGGGACGGCTCGACCGACCTCCACGGTGCTGCGGGGCATGTCCTCGCCTCCTCCTCCTCCTCCTCCAGCGCGCCCCTAGGATGCCCGGCGCCGACCCCGGAGGGTACGTCGGCCCCTGCCCCGGACGGAAGAGCCGCCCGGCGCGACGACGGAGGTGACCGTGATCGGGCTCGGCACCGTGATCAACGTGGCGGCCGTGCTCGTCGGGTCCACCCTCGGCCTGCTCCTCGGCCACCGGCTGCCGCAGCAGACCCGGGACGTCGTCACCGACGGCCTCGGCCTGGTCACGCTGCTCGTCGCCGCGCTGAACGCGGCCGCGGTCCTGGACGCCGGGCTCGCCGCCCAGGTCGGCGACTCCGCCCCTGTGCTCATCGTGCTCGGGGCTGTCCTCATCGGCGGCATCGTCGGCTCGCTGGTCCGCGTCGAGGACCGGTTGCGGGCACTTGGGGCCGTTCTGCAGCGCCGGTTCGGGGGTCGGCCCCGCGCGGCCGGCGGCCACCTCCCCGGCGACGCCGACACCGCCGAGCGCCGGGAGCGGTTCGTCCAGGGCTTCCTCACCGCGTCGCTGCTGTTCGTCGTCGGTCCGCTGACCATCCTCGGCTCGCTGTCCGACGGCCTCGGGCTCGGGATCGACCAGCTGGCGCTGAAGTCCGTCCTCGACGGCTTCGCCTCGGTGGCGTTCGCGGCGTCCCTCGGCGTCGGGGTGATGGCCTCGGCGCTCACCGTCGCCGTCGTCCAGGGCGGGCTGACCCTCGTCGGCTTCCTGCTCGGCGACGTCCTGCCGGACGCGCACGTCTCGGCCCTCACCGCGACGGGGGGCCTGCTGCTGGTCGGCGTCGCGATCCGGCTGCTGCGACTGCGTGACGTGCCGGTCGGCGACCTGCTGCCGGCGCTGCTCGTCGCCCCGCTGCTCGTCGAGGTCGTCGCCCGAGCGGGGTGACCCGGTCGACAGTCGACAGTCGCCGGTCGACAGTCGCCGGTCGGCGGTCGGCGGTCGGCGGTCGGCGGCGTGGCCCTGCTCGCAGAATGCTGGCTTCGCCCCCGCCTGGCCGGCGTGTCGCGCCGCCAACCCAGCACTCTGTGAGTACGGCGCGTCGTGCAGGGTGGCGGGATTGCATGATCACGAAGGGGGTGAGCGATGGGGTGAGTGAGGGGGTTACGGGACAAGTCGGTCAACACGGTGTTTCGGCGGCGGGCTCTGTGTCCGCGTCTGTGTAACGAGACGGTGACAGTCAGGTCCTGACGTCACGTTCACCGCGTCGACACCCTTCCGCAGCGTCGCAGTGTGGCTATGCTCACGCCCGCCCCTGCGGGGTCCGTCGACCGAGCAGAGTCGGCCTCGGCGTCTCGCACCACCGACCGGAGGTACCGGAGTGCACCACGCCCTCCACCGATCCGCCGTGCTCCGGCTCCGCCTGCTCGTCACGGCACTGATCGGCCTGGCCGTCGCCGTCGGGACGCTGCTGGCGGGGACGGCGAC
This sequence comes from Kineosporiaceae bacterium SCSIO 59966, assembly GCA_020881835.1. Taxonomy (NCBI): domain Bacteria; kingdom Bacillati; phylum Actinomycetota; class Actinomycetes; order Kineosporiales; family Kineosporiaceae; species Kineosporiaceae bacterium SCSIO 59966. The sequence continues at coordinate 1,386,105 of CP052876.1, read as the reverse complement.
CGCGTCCGCAGCCGCCCCCGAACCCTCGGCCGGCGCCCCCACCCACCTCGCCGCCGGTACCGGGGACGGCGACGGGGAGCTGATCCGGGTCCGCGTCCGGACCGAGGACGGCGAGGACCTCGCCGGCGTCGACGTCCGGGTCGAGCAGGAGGGCGCCGAGATCGGGGCCGGCACCACCGACGACTCGGGGATCGCGGAGATCCCGGTGCCGGAGGCCGGCGACTACGAGGTGTTTGTCGACGAGGAGTCCCTCGCCACGGTGGCCGAGGGCCTGGCACCACGCCAGAACCCGATCGCCACGACCGTCAACGTCGGCAGTCCCCGCACGGTGGCCTTCCGGGTCGGCGAGGGCGGGGAGGCCACGGCGGCGGCCGGCGGCGACCAGCTGCAACGGGTCGCCCAGCTCACCGTCAGCGGGCTGCGGTTCGGCCTCATCATCGCCCTGGCCGCGATCGGGCTGTCGCTCATCTTCGGCACCACGGGGCTGACGAACTTCGCCCACGGCGAGCTCGTCACCTTCGGGGCGCTCACCGCCTACTTCTTCAACGCGGTGCTGGGCATCCACCTCATCTGGGCCACGGTGCTCACCGTGATCGCCGCCGGGATCTTCGGGTACCTCAACGACCGGCTGCTGTGGGGCCCGCTGCGCAACCGCGGCACCGGACTGATCGCCATGATGATCGTGTCCATCGGCCTGGCGATCCTGCTGCGCTACTTCTTCCTCTACCTGGCCGGCGGGCAGACGAAGAGCTACACCGACTACCGGGGCCAGGCCGGTGTCGCGTTCGGCCCGGTGACCCTGCGGCCGATCGACTGGATCAGCATGGGGATCGCGCTCGTCGTCATCATCGCCGTCGGCGTGGCACTGCTGCGCACCCGGCTGGGCAAGGCCACCCGCGCCGTCGCGGACAACCCGGCACTGGCCGCCTCCTCGGGCATCGACGTCGACCGGGTCATCCGGACCGTGTGGGTGGGTGGCACGGCCCTGGCCGGGCTGTCCGGCGTCCTGCTCGGGCTCGCCCAGCAGGTCAGCTTCATGATGGGCCTGCAGATCCTGCTGCTCGTCTTCGCCGCCGTCGTCCTCGGCGGGCTCGGCACCGCGTTCGGCGCCCTGTTCGGGGCGATCATCGTCGGGGTGTTCATCGAGGTGAGCACCCTGGTCATCCCGACCGAGCTGAAGAACGTGGGCGCCCTCGCCGTCCTCATCCTCGTCCTGCTGTTCCGGCCCCAGGGCATCCTGGGCCGGGCCGAGCGAGTCGGCTGAGCGGGCTCAGCAGGCGCTGCGAAAGGGAGTCCTGAACCGTGGACTGGGCAAACATCCTCACCAACGCCGCCCGCTCGATGATCGGGCTGGAGACGATCATCTACGGACTGGCCGCGATCGGCCTCAACGTGCACTTCGGCTACGCCGGGCTGCTGAACTTCGGGCAGGCCGCGTTCGTGGCGCTCGGCGCCTACGGCCTGGCGATCACGGTCACCATCGTCGGGCTGCCGTTCTGGCTGGGGCTCGTCGTGGGCCTCGTCGCGGCCGCGATCCTGGCCCTGCTGCTCGGTATCCCGACGCTGCGGCTGCGGGCGGACTACCTGGCGATCGCGACCATCGCCACCGCCGAGATCGTGCGCATCACGGTCCGCTCGAGCAGCCTGCGTGAGTACACCGGTGGCTCCACCGGGCTGACCGGGTTCTCCGACGGCTTCTACGACCTCAACCCGCTGTCCCCGGGCACCTACGGGTTCGGGCCGTGGCGGTTCAGTGAGCGGCTCAGCTGGATCCTCATCGTCGGCTGGGCACTGGTGGTCATCAGCTCCCTCGTGGTGTGGGCGCTCATGCGCAGCCCGTGGGGACGCGTCCTCAAGGGCATCCGGGAGGACGAGGACGCGGTGCGCAGCCTCGGCAAGAACGTCTTCGCCTACAAGCTCCAGGCGCTCGTCATCGGCGGCATCATCGGCGCCCTCGCCGGGTTCGTCTTCGCCCTCGGCCGGGCCGCCGTGCAACCGGACCTGTACGGCACCGAGTTCACGTTCTTCGCCTACACGGTGCTGCTGCTCGGTGGTGCCGCCCGCGTGCTCGGGCCGATCGTCGGCGCCGCCATCTTCTGGGTGGTGCTGTCGCTGACCGACAACATCCTCAACCAGGCCGTCTCGGCCGGGTACATCCCCAGTGTGATCATGACCGGTACCCAGGTGGGCCAGGTCCGGTTCATGCTCGTGGGGCTGGCGCTCATGCTGCTCATGATCTTCCGCCCACAGGGGATCTTCGGCGACAAGAGGGAGCTCGCGATCGATGCCCGCTGACCAGACGACGTCCCGCAAGGAGGCCGCGACCCGGGCCCTGGCCGACGTGCCTCGGGTCCCCGGCGCGCCCAAGCCGGACCCGATCCTCGTCGCCGACCACGTCCTGCGCGCCTTCGGCGGGCTCACCGCCGTGGACGTCGAGCACGTCGAGATCCAGCGCGGCGCCATCACCGCCCTCATCGGGCCGAACGGGGCGGGCAAGACGACGTTCTTCAACCTGCTCACCGGCTTCGACCGGCCGAACCGCGGGGACTGGACGTTCAACGGGCGCAAGCTCGCCGGCGTCCCGGCTCACAAGGTGGCCCGGGGCGGGATGGTCCGCACCTTCCAGCTGACCAAGGCGCTGTCCCGGCTGACCGTGATGGAGAACATGCGCCTCGGCGCCACCGGCCAGAGCGGCGAGCGGCTGTGGGCGGCGATGTTCGCCCCGCTGTGGCGCTCCCAGGAGGAGTCGATCACCCGGCGGGCCGAGGAGATCCTTGCCCGGTTCAGCCTGGACACCAAGCGCGACGACTTCGCCGGGAGCCTGTCCGGCGGTCAGCGCAAGCTCCTGGAGATGGCCCGGGCGCTGATGAGCGACCCCGAGATGGTCATGCTGGACGAGCCGATGGCCGGAGTGAACCCGGCTCTCACCCAGTCCCTGCTCGGTCACGTCAAGGACCTGCGCGAGCAGGGCATGACCGTGCTCTTCGTCGAGCACGACATGGACATGGTCCGGGACATCTCCGACTGGGTGATCGTCATGGCCCAGGGCAAGGTGGTCGCCGAGGGCCCGCCGGACGCCGTGATGTCCGACCAGGCCGTCATCGACGCCTACCTCGGCAGCCACCACGACGCCCCCCTCACCGAGGAGGAGGAGCAGCAGGTGCTGGCCGAGGCGGAGGCGAGGATCGAGGCAGCCCGCACCGACCGCACGAACCGTCAGGAGCAGCCGTGAGCGCACCCCAGGACAGCACCTCCGTGGACCGCAGCGAGCACCTCGCCGCCGCGCAGGGCGCACTGCTGCGCGCCGACGACCTCGTCGCCGGGTACCTGCCGGGCGTCAACATCCTCAACGGCGCGGACCTGTACTGCCGCGAGGGCGAGCTCGTCGGCGTCATCGGGCCCAACGGCGCCGGCAAGTCGACGCTGCTCAAGGCGCTGTTCGGGCTGGTGAAGATCGGCTCGGGCACGGTGACCCTGCGCGGCGAGGACATCACGAACCTCAAGGCGAACAAGCTCGTCGCCAAGGGCGTCGGCTTCGTCCCGCAGACGAACAACGTGTTCCCCTCGCTGACCATCCAGGAGAACCTCGAGATGGGTCTGTACCAGAAGCCGAAGCGGTTCAAGGAGCGCTTCGACTTCGTCACCTCGTTGTTCCCCACCCTGGGCGACCGACGCAACCAGCGTGCCGGGTCACTGTCCGGCGGCGAGCGGCAGATGGTCGCGATGAGTCGGGCCCTGATGATGGAGCCGTCCGTGCTGCTGCTCGACGAGCCGTCCGCCGGCCTGTCCCCGATCATGCAGGACGAGGTCTTCATCCGCACCAAGCAGATCAACCGGGCCGGTGTCTCGATCGTCATGGTGGAGCAGAACGCCCGGCGCTGCCTGCAGATCGCCGACCGCGGCTACGTGATGGACCAGGGCCGCAACGCCTACACCGGCACCGGCCGGGACCTCGCGAACGACCCGAAGGTGATCGAGCTGTACCTCGGCACCCTCGCCACGGCCTGACGGCTGCAGACGCGGGAGGGGCCCGGCCGACCGGCCGGGCCCCTCCTCGTCGTGCGGACGACGTCAGCTCGGGTCAGATCTGCCCGAACCGGAAGTCGATCGCGCTGTAGGTGTTGTCCTCCGCGTACTCGTAGATGCCGATGGTGGCCTCGGTCGGGTCGCCGTTCTCGTCGAACTCGATCGGGCCGCTGACACCGTCGTAGTCGATGTCCTCGCCGGCCTCGAGCAGCTCCGCGCACTCCGCGAACGTGGTGCACTTCTCGCCGCCGCTGGTGACGTCCACCATCTTGCTGGCGATGGACGGGCCGCTGTCGTCACCGGCCGCGATCGCCGCGAGCGCGGTGATGATCGTGGCGTCGTAGGACTCCGGCCCGTAGCTGAACACGGTGAGCGTGGAGTCAACCTCGAGCAGCCGGTTGCGGAACTCGTCGGTGACCTCGGCCCCGGGCAGGGTGCCCTTGACCCCGGTCAGCGTGCCGGGGTCGAAGTCGTTGCTGTAGTCGGCGGTGTTGCCGTCGACGAGGTACAGCGGGACGTCCTGCGGCCCGATCCCCTGGGCGATGAGCTCGGGGACGATCTTCTTCGTCTCGTCGAAGCCGACGAGCACGATCGCCTCGGGGTTCGCCGCCGCCATCTGGCCCACCTCGGCGGAGAAGTTCGCCGCCTGCGGGTTGTAGATGATCTTGTCGACGACGGTGCCGCCGCCGTCCTGGACCGACATCTCGATGTTGTCGGCCAGACCAGTGCCGTACGGGTCGTCGAGGGCCATGATGCCGACGTCGAGGTACCCGTCCTCGATGAGCAGCTCGCCCATCACCCGGCCCTGGAGCACGTCGGAGGGCGCGGTGCGGAAGTAGAGGTTGTCGTCGTCGTAGGTGGTGAAGTCCGGGGAGGTGTTCGCCGGCGAGATCTGCAGGACGCCGGCACCGGTGATCCGGTCGATGACGGTGAAGGACACCCCGGACGACGCGGCGCCGACGATGACGTCGACGTCCTGGCTGAGCAGCCGCTCGACGGACTGCGAGGCGATGTCCGTCGAGGTGTCGCCGGAGTCCGAGTCGAACTTCTGCACGTCCTGGCCGAGGACGCCGCCGGCCTCGTTGATCTCCTGGACGGCGAGCTCGACGCCGGCGAACTCCGGTGGGCCGAGGAACGAGAGGTTTCCGGTCTGCGGGAGCAGCGTGCCGATGGTGAGGGTGCCGTCACCGCTGGCCGCCGGGGCGTCCGTCTCGGCGGACGTCTCGGTCTCGGTGGTGTCGCCGGTCGGGGTGGCGGTCGTGTCGTCGGCCGGCTCGTCGCCGTTACCGCCGCAGGCGGCCAGCGTCAGACTGGCCACGCCCAGCACCGCAGCGGTGCGCCAGGCGCGCGAGGGTCGGATCATGGAGCGTCTCCTTAGAAGCACGGGGAACCCACGGGGGCCCCGGACCGATGTCGGTGGTCGGAACCTAGTCCAGCGGCCCCTCCGTGGGGACCCCTGCCACGTGTTCGAGGTCACGTCGTTGTCGACTCGTGACCTGGGCCGGCCCGAGTGTCCGATTTCGGGAGCCAGTGGCCCCCGTTCAGGTCGTCAGTCCGCCATCTGGGCCAGCACCGCGTCGGCGACCTCCCGCATGCTGAGCCGGCGGTCCATCGACGCCTTCTGGATCCACCGGAATGCCTCCGGCTCGCTCAGGCCGGTCCGGCGCATGAGCACGCCCTTGGCCCGCTCCACCTGCTTGCGGGTCTCGAACCGCTCGGCGAGGTCGGCCACCTCCCGCTCTAGGGCGCGGATCTCGGCGTGGCGACTCAGCGCGATCTCCACCGCCGGCAGCAGGTCGGCCGCCGAGAACGGCTTGACGACGTAGGCCATCGCCCCGGCGTCGCGGGCCCGTTCGACGAGCTCCTGCTGGGAGAAGGCGGTGAGCAGCACGACGGGAGCGACCCCGGCCCGGCCGATCCGCTCGGCCGCGGTGATCCCGTCCAGGCCGGGCATCTTGACGTCCAGGACGACGAGATCGGGGCGCAGCTCCTCGGCCAGCTGCACCGCAGCCTCCCCGTCACCGGCCTCACCGACGACGTCGAAGCCGGCCTCCCGCAGGATCTCCACGACGTCGAGCCGGATGATCGCCTCGTCCTCGGCGACGACGACCCGGCGGCGGACGGTCTCGGGCTGGGCCACGGCCGGTAGCCTAGTGAGTCGCCGGCCCGTCGCGGGCCGGTGGGCCGGGTTAGCCGAATTGGCATAGGCAGCGCACTCAAAATGCGCCGTCCGCGAGGACATGCGGGTTCGAGTCCCGCACCCGGCACGAGCCCGCCCACGGTACGAGCACCCACCGGTTGGTACGAGAACCCCCTGTTGGTACGAGAAAACCCTGCTCGTGATCATGCAATCCCGCCACCCTGGGCTGGGCACCCCGCGCCCTGTCACCCCTCGGTGATCATGCAATCCCGCCACCCTGGGCTGGGCACCCCGCGCCCTGTCACCCCCTCGGTGATCATGCAATCCCGCCACCCTGGGCTGGCCACCCCACGCCCTGTCACCCCCTCGGTGATCATGCAATCCCGCCACCCTGGGCTGGCCACCCCACGCCCTGTCACCCCCTCGGTGATCATGCAATCCCGCCACCCACCCGGTCGCCCAGTGTTGCCAACCGCTCCTCGCACCCAGGGTGGCGCACACCCGCAGAGTGCTGGGTTGGTGGCGCGACACGCCGACAAAGCTGTGCGGAACGCAGCATTGTGTGTGGGTGGAGGCCCATGACCCGACGCGAGCTGCCAGGGCGCCTACGGCGCATTGTCATGCTCCGGAGTGGCCCACCAAGGCCATGAGGCGTTCATGCAAGCCCGCCACCTGCTCGGGGTGGCGGGATTGCATGATCACCGACAAGGGGGTGTCAGAGGGTGGCGGGATTGCATGATCACCGACAAGAGGGTGTCACAGGGTGGCGGGATTGCATGATCACCGACAAGGGGGTGGGTGGCGGGATTGCATGATCACCGAGAGGGGCGGAGTGAGGACGACGACGGGGACGGTGGTGGCAGCCGCCGGTCACGGCTCCCGGTAGGCCGGTGCCACGCCGTCTACGGCCGCGCCCATCCGGTGGATCCGCATCGCGTTCGTCGACCCCGGCACGCCGGGCGGGGAGCCGGCGACGATGACGACGGACTCCCCGCGCTCGAGCCGGCCGATCGACAGCAGCGCCTGGTCGACCTGGCGGACCATCTCGTCGGTGTGCCGCACGGGCGGGACGAGGAACGTCTCGATCCCCCACGTCAGCGCGAGCTGGGAACGGACCGCCGGCTCCGGGGTGAACGCCAGCACCGGGATCCGTGAGCGCAACCGGGACATCCGGCGTGCGGAGTCCCCGGACTGCGTGAACGTCACCAGGTAGCGGACGTCGAGCAGCTCGCCGACCTCCCGGGCGGCCCAGGTCACGGCACCGCCGGTGGTGTGCGGCCGGGTGCCCAGCGGCACGATCCGCTCCAGGCCGTGCTCCTCGGTGTTCTCGATGATGCGGGCCATCGTGCGCACCGCCTCGACGGGGTAGCGGCCCACGCTGGTCTCCCCCGACAGCATGAGCGCGTCGGCGCCGTCGAGCACGGCGTTGGCGCAGTCCGACGCCTCCGCCCGGGTCGGCCGTGGGCTGCTGATCATGGACTCGAGCATCTGGGTGGCGACGATGACCGGCTTGGCGTTGCGCCGGGCGAGCTCGACGGCCCGCTTCTGCACGAGCGGCACCTGCTCGAGCGGCAGCTCGACGCCGAGGTCACCGCGGGCGACCATGATCCCGTCGAAGGCAGCGACGATCTCGGCGAGGTTGTCCACCGCCTGCGGCTTCTCGATCTTCGCCAGGACCGGGACGAACACCCCCTCCTCGGTCATGATCCGGCGCACGTCCTCGACGTCCTCGGCCCGCCGGACGAAGGACAGCGCGACCATGTCGACGCCGCGCCGCAGCGCCCAGCGCAGGTCCTGCGCGTCCTTGTCCGACAGCGCCGGCACGCTGACCGCGACGCCGGGCAGGTTGATGCCCTTGTTGTTCGACACCGGGCCGGGCACCTCCACCTCGGTGACGACGCGCGGCCCGTCGACGGCGGTGACCCGCAGGGCGACCCGGCCGTCGTCGACGAGGACGGCGTCCCCGGGAGCGACGTCCCCGGACAGGCCGCGGTAGGTGGTGGAGACGACCTCGGGGGTGCCGACGACGTCCTCGGTGGTGATCGTGAAGGTGTCCCCGGCGGCGAGCTCGTGCGGGCCGTCGGCGAACCGCCCGAGCCGGATCTTCGGGCCCTGGAGGTCGGCCAGGATGCCCACCGCCCGGCCCGTCTCGTCGCTGGCCCGGCGCACGTTGAGGTACGAGCGCTCGTGGTCGGCGTAGTCCCCGTGGCTGAGGTTGAGCCGGGCGAAGTCCATCCCGGCCTCGACCAGGGCACGGACCTGCTCGGGGCTGGAGGTGGCAGGGCCCAGCGTGCAGACGATCTTGGCGCGGCGCATGCCCCAACCCTAGGCCCGGTCGGTCACACGCTCAGCGGGCGGTCCGTCGGCCGGACCGGTGCCGGCAGCTGCGAGGGCCGGCCGGTGAGCCAGGTGTCCACGGCGGCGGCGCAGGCGCGCCCCTCGGCGATCGCCCAGACGATGAGCGACTGCCCGCGACCGGCGTCGCCGGCCACGAAGACCCCTGGCCGGGTGGACGCGAAGGACTCGTCGCGCCGGATCGCGCCGCGCTCGTCGAGCTCGACGCCGAGCTGGTCGAGCAGTCCGGAGCGCTCCGGGCCGGTGAAGCCCAGGGCGAGCAGGACCAGCTGGGCGGGGATCTCCCGCTCCGTGCCAGGTACGGGCTCGAACCCGCCGGCGCCCCGGCGGACCTCCACCAGTCGCAGCGCCCCGACCGCCCCGGTGCCGTCGTCGACGAGCTCGGTGGTGGACACGGCGTACTCCCGCCGGCCGCCCTCCTCGTGGGCGCTGGAGACCCGGAACGTCATCGGGTAGGTGGGCCACGGCTGGTCCGCTGGGCGCTCCTGCGGCGGACGCGGCATGATCTCCAGCTGGGTCACCGAGCGGGCACCCTGGCGCAGGGCGGTGCCGAGGCAGTCTGCGCCGGTGTCGCCGCCGCCGATGATGACGACGTCCTTGCCCGCCGCCGACACGAGGTCCGGGGGGTCCTCGCCGAGCGCGGCGCGGTTGGCCGGCGGCAGGTACTCCATCGCCTGCAGCACCCCGGCGAGGTCCCGGCCGGGGACCGGCAGGTCCCGGCGGGCGGTCGCCCCCACCGCCAGGACGACGGCGTCGTAGCGGTCGAGCAGCTGCCGTCCGCTGAGGTCACCGGGGGCGTCGCCGCCGACGACGACACCGGTGCGGAACCGGGTGCCCTCGGCCAGCATCTGGTCGATCCGGCGGTCGAGGTGCCGCTTCTCCATCTTGAACTCGGGGATGCCGTACCTCAGCAGCCCGCCGACGCGGTCGGCCCGCTCCAGGACGACGACGGTGTGCCCGGCGCGGGTGAGCTGCTGGGCGGCGGCCAGGCCCGCGGGACCCGACCCGACGACGGCGACCGTCCGCCCGGACAGCCGCTCGGGGGGCTGGGGCTGCACCCAGCCGCGTTCCCACGCGGTGTCGGCGATCGACACCTCGACCTGCTTGATGGTGACCGGCGGCTGGTTGATCCCCAGCACGCAGGCGGTCTCGCACGGCGCGGGGCACAGCCGTCCGGTGAACTCCGGGAAGTTGTTCGTGGCGTGCAGCCGCTCGACGGCCTCCCGGTCGTCGCCGCGCCAGGTCAGGTCGTTCCACTCCGGGATGAGGTTCCCCAGCGGGCAGCCGTGGTGGCAGAACGGGATGCCGCAGTCCATGCACCGGCCGGCCTGACGCCGCAGCTGCTCCTCGGGCTGCTCGCCCTGCACCTCGCGCCAGTCCCGGATGCGCACCGGGACCGGGCGGCGGGGCGGCAGCTCGCGCTCGCGCCAGGTCAGGAAGCCTCGGGGGTCAGCCACGGGTGTCCTCCAGGATCCGGGACCAGGCGACGTCGCCGTCGGGGTCGAGTCCTTCGGCGGCGGCGGCCGCGCGGACGGCGCGGACGCGGGCGTACTCGCGCGGGAGCACGCGGGTGAACCGGCCGCGGCAGCCGGGGAGGTCCGCGAGCAGCCGGGCGGCGACCGGGGAGCCGGTCTCCTCGTGGTGACGGCGCAGCAGGTCCTCGACGACGGCGAGGTCGTCGTCGTCGAGCGGGTCGAGCAGCAGCTCGCCCGCCGCGAGCGCCTGCGGGTTGACCCGGCCCGGGTCGAGGTCGAGCACGTAGGCGGTGCCGCCGGACATCCCGGCGCCGACGTTGCGGCCGGTGGGGCCGAGCACGAGCACGGTGCCGCCGGTCATGTACTCGCAGGCGTGGTCGCCGACCCCCTCGACGACCGCGGTGGCGCCGGAGTTCCGGACGCAGAACCGCTCGCCGACGACCCCGCGCAGGAAGAGCTCCCCGGAGGTGGCCCCGTACCCGATGACGTTGCCCGCCACCGTGTTGCGCTCGGCCGGGTACGGCGCTGCCGGGTCCGGTCGGACGACGACCCGGCCGCCGGACAGGCCCTTGCCGACGTAGTCGTTGGCGTCCCCCTCGAGCCGCAGGGTGATCCCCCGGGGCAGGAACGCCCCGAGCGACTGCCCGGCCGAGCCGCGCAGGCTGACCTGGATCGTGCCGTCCGCCAGGCCGTCGGGCCCGTACCGGCGGGTCACCTCGTGGCCGAGCATGGTGCCGACCGTCCGGTTGACGTTGCGCACCGGCAGGTCGATGCGCACCGGCTCGGCGCGTTCCAGGGCGTCGGCGGCCAGGGCGATGAGCTGGTTGTCCAGCGCCTTGGCCAGGCCGTGGTCCTGGGGCACGGTCTGGCGCAGCGGGGTGCCCTCGGGCAGGTCGGGCAGGTGCAGCACCGGGGCGAGGTCGAGGCCGGCCGCCTTCCAGTGCTCGACGGCGGCGCGGGTGTCGAGCAGGTCCACCCGGCCGATCGCCTCGTCGAGGCTGCGCAGCCCGAGCGCGGCGAGGTGCTCGCGGACCTCCTGGGCGAGGTACTCGAAGAACGTCTCGACGAACTCTGGCCGGCCGCTGAACCGGGCCCGCAGCTCGGGGTTCTGGGTCGCGATCCCGACCGGGCAGGTGTCGAGGTGGCAGACGCGCATCATGACGCAGCCGCTGACGACGAGGGGGGCGCTGGCGAAGCCGTACTCCTCGGCGCCGAGCAGGGCGGCGATGAGCACGTCCCGACCGGTCTTGAGCTGACCGTCGACCTGGACGACGATCCGGTCCCGCAGGCCGTTGAGCAGCAGCGTCTGCTGGGTCTCGGCCAGACCCAGCTCCCACGGCGCCCCGGCGTGCTTGAGGGACGTGAGCGGGCTCGCCCCGGTGCCGCCGTCGTGCCCGCTGATGAGGACGACGTCCGCGTGCGCCTTGCTGACCCCGGCCGCGACGGTGCCCACGCCGACCTCGGAGACGAGCTTGACGTGCACCCGGGCGGCGGGGTTGGCGTTCTTGAGGTCGTGGATGAGCTGGGCCAGGTCCTCGATGGAGTAGATGTCGTGGTGCGGCGGCGGCGAGATGAGCCCGACCCCCGCTGTGGAGTGCCGGGTGCGGGCGATCCACGGGTACACCTTCGGCCCGGGCAGCTGGCCGCCCTCCCCCGGCTTGGCGCCCTGCGCCATCTTGATCTGGAGGTCGTCGGCGTAGGTGAGGTAGGCGCTGGTCACGCCGAACCGGCCGGAGGCGACCTGCTTGACGGCCGACCGGCGGGCCGGGTCGAGCAGCCGCTCGACGTCCTCGCCGCCCTCGCCGGTGTTGGACCGGCCGCCGAGCCGGTTCATCGCGACGGCGAGGGTCTCGTGCGCCTCGGCGGACACGGACCCGTAGCTCATCGCGCCGGTGGAGAAGCGCCGGACGATCGAGGACACCGGCTCGACCTCCTCGACCGGCACGGGCTCGCGGCCGGTGACGGGCTGGAGCAGCCCGCGCAGGGTCATCAGCCGGCGGGACTGGTCGTCGACCCGGCGGGTGTAGGCGCGGAAGACGTCGTAGCGCCGGGCGCGGGTGGCGTGCTGGAGCCGGAACACCGTCTCCGGGTCGAACAGGTGCGGCTCGCCCTCGCGGCGCCACTGGTACTCCCCGCCGACCTCAAGGGTGCGGTGCGCGGTGCTCACGCCGCTGACCGGGTACGCGGTGGCGTGCCGCCGGCGGACCTCCTCGGCGAGGACGTCGAGGCCGACGCCGCCGAGCCGGCTGGTCGTCCCGGTGAAGTACCGGTCGACCACCTCGGGCCCCAGTCCGATGGCTTCGAACAGCTGGGCGCCGCGGTAGGAGGCCACCGTCGACACCCCCATCTTGCTCATCACCTTGAGCACACCCTTGCCGAGTGCTCGCAGGAGGTTGCGGACCGCCTGCTCGGGGGTGACGTCGCCGAGCCGGCCGCTGCGGGCCAGGTCCTCGACGGACTCCATCGCCAGGTACGGGTTGACCGCCCCGGCGCCGTACCCGACCAGGAGCGCCACGTGGTGCACCTCGCGGACGTCCCCGGCCTCGACGAGCAGGCCCACCTGGGTACGGGTGCGCTCCCGGATGAGGTGGTGGTGGACGGCGCCGGTGAGCAGCAGCGACGGGATCGGCGCCCACTGCGCGTCGGAGTCGCGGTCGGACAGGACGACGAACCGGACGCCGTCCGCGATCGCCGCGGAGACCTCGGCGCAGATCTCGTCCAGCCGGCGGGCGAGGCCGGCGGCGCCCTCGTGCACCGGGTACAGGCCCCGCACGGTCAGCGTCGCGTAGCCGGGCAGGTCGCCCTCGCGGTTCATGTGGACGATCTTGGCGAGGTCGTCGTTGTCGATGACCGGGAACGGCAGCACGAGCTGACGGCAGTGCGCCGGTCCCGCGGCCAGGAGGTTGTGCTGCGGGCCCAGCACGGTGCCCAGCGAGGTGACGAGCTCCTCGCGGATCGCGTCCAGCGGGGGGTTGGTGACCTGGGCGAACAGCTGGGTGAAGTAGTCGAACAGCAGCCGGGGCCGTTCGCTCAGCACGGCGACCGGGGTGTCGGTACCCATCGACCCGATCGGCTCGGCGCCGGTGGCGGCCATCGGCCGCAGCAGGACGCGCAGCTCCTCCTGGGTGTACCCGAAGGTCTGCTGGCGGCGGGTGACCGAGGAGTGCGTGTGCGCGACGTGCTCACGCTCGGGCAGGTCCTCGAGGCGGATCACCCCGGCGTGCAGCCACTCGTCGTACGGGTGCTGGGCGGCCAGCTCGGCCTTGACCTCGTCGTCGTCGACGATGCGCCCGTGCGCGGTGTCGACGAGGAACATCCGGCCCGGCTGCAGCCGGCCGCGGCGCACCACCCGGGCGGGGTCGAGGTCCAGGACGCCGGTCTCGGAGGCCAGCACGACCAGGCCGTCGTCGGTGACGACGTACCGGGCCGGGCGCAGGCCGTTGCGGTCCAGGACCGCGCCGATGACGGTGCCGTCGGTGAACGCCACGGCGGCCGGGCCGTCCCACGGCTCCATGACCATCGAGTGGAACTCGTAGAAGGCCCGGCGGGCCGGGTCCATCTGCTCGTGGTTCTCCCAGGCCTCGGGGATCATCATGAGGACGGCGTGCGGCAGCGACCGCCCGCCGAGGTGCAGCAGCTCGAGCACCTCGTCGAAGGTCGCCGAGTCGCTCGCCCCCGGGGTGCACACCGGGGCGAGGTCGGCGAGGTCGCCGGGGATCACGTCGCTGGCCAGGCTCGACTCCCGGGCCCGCATCCAGTTGCGGTTGCCGGTGACGGTGTTGATCTCACCGTTGTGGGCGATGAACCGGTACGGGTGCGCCAGCGGCCACGACGGGAACGTGTTCGTAGAGAACCGCGAGTGCACGAGCGCCAGCTCGGTGACGTAGCGCCGGTCGGACAGGTCGGGGAAGAACGGCTCGAGCTGGGTGGTCGTCAGCATGCCCTTGTAGACCAGGGTCCGGCAGGACAGCGAGGGCAGGTACACGCCGAGCTCGCGCTCGGCCCGCTTGCGCAGCCGGAACGCCATCCGGTCCAGCGCGATCCCCTGGACCGGCAGCCGGCGGGCGGCGACGAACACCTGGCGGAACCGGGGCATGCACGCGCGGGCGGCGGCGCCGACGAGGTCGGCGGCCACCGGGAGGTCGCGCCACCCGATCACCCGCAGGTCCTCCTGGTCGGCCAGCCGCTCGATCCCCGCCACCGCGGCGGCGGCCTCGGCGTCGTCGTCCGGCAGGAAGGCGGTGCCGACCGCGTAGGTGCCGCGCGCCGGCAGGTCCAGGCCGCTCACCTCGCGCAGGAACGCGTCGGGGACCTGGGTGAGGATGCCCGCGCCGTCACCGGTGTCCGCCTCGGCACCGACGGCACCCCGGTGGTCGAGGTTGCGCAGCGCGGTGAGGGCGTGCTCGACGACGTCGTGCCCGGCCTCGCCGCGCAGGGTGGCGACGAAGGCCACCCCGCAGGCGTCCCGCTCGGCGACCGGGTCGTACAGGCCCTGGGCCTGCGGGAGGGCGGAGAACCGCCGGACCGGGGAGCGGGTCGGGTCGTCGTGCACCAAGAGGTCCATCAGCACCATCCTGAAGGGGACGCCGGCGAGGGCTGGAAGAGCACCGTCGACGTCCGGGTTGGCGGGGAGCCGACCGGCTCCCGAAGAGGGGTGGGGACGTCGCTGGCCCCGTTGCTTGGCGGGAACTTTACACGACTGTCCCCGCCCCGCAGTACCACCACGCGGGCAACGGGTCTCAGGATGCGGACGTCTCGTCGGCGGGTGCCGCGACGGCGTCCCGGCGGACCGCCTCCGGTCCGTCCGGCCCGCGGGCGCCGTGGCGGCGCCGGCTCACGACGAAGCCGACGACGCCGACGAGGCCGACCAGCACCGACGTCCAGATGTTGAGCCGCAGGCCGAGCACCTGCTCGGCGGGGTCGATCCGCAGCGCCTCGATCCACACCCGCCCCAGGGTGTAGAGGACGACGTAGCCCCAGAACACCTGGCCGTGCCCGAGCCGGTACCGGCGGTCCAGCCAGATGAGCAGCAGGGCTGCGGCGACGTTCCACACCATCTCGTACAGGAACGTCGGGTGGAAGGTGGCGACCTGCTCGTAGCCGGCCGGCCGGTGCTCGGGGTCGATCTCCAGCCCCCAGGGCAGGTCGGTGGGCCGGCCGAACAGCTCCTGGTTGAACCAGTTGCCGAGCCGGCCGACGGCCTGGGCGAGCAGGATGCCGGGGGCGACCGCGTCCGCCAGCGGCGCCAGCCGGACGCCGGCCTGGCGGGCGCCGATCGCGGCCCCGACGGCCCCCAGGGCGACCGCCCCCCAGATGCCGAGGCCGCCCTCCCAGATCCGGATGATCCGGGCGGGGTCGCCGTCCGGACCGAAGTAGGCGTCCGGGCTGGACACCACGTGGTAGAGCCGGCCGCCGACGACCCCGAACGGGACCGCCCACACGGCGATGTCGGCGACCGTGCCGGGCTCGCCGCCGCGGGCCACCCAGCGGCGCTCACCGAGCCAGACGGCGACGACGATGCCGGCGATGATGGCCAGGGCGTACGCGCGGATCGGCACCGGGCCGAGGTACCAGACCGCCTCCGGCGGGCTGGGGATGCCGGTCAGCACGGGATCTCCTTTCCAGCCCGGCGGCGCACACCGGCGGACAGGTCGACGGCGAGGTCGGCGACGGCGTCCGGTCCGCCGTCGGCGAGCCGGGTGACGAGGGCGGAGCCGACGATGACGCCGTCGGCGAACGCGGCGACCTCGGCCGCCTGGTCGGCGGTGGACACCCCGAGCCCGACGCAGACCCGCTGCGCCCCGGCGGCGCGGGTGTCCGCGACGAGCCGGGCAGCGGCGGTCCCGACCGCGGCCCGGGCGCCGGTGACGCCCATCGTCGAGGCGGCGTAGACGAACCCGCGGCTGGCGGCCGCAGTGATGCGCAGTCGCTGCGGGCTCGAGGACGGCGCGACGAGGAACACCCGGTCCAGGTCGTGGGCGTCCGCGGCGGCGACCCAGTCCGCCGCCTCCTCCGGGACGAGGTCCGGGGTGATCAGCCCGGCGCCGCCGGCCGCGGCGAGGTCACGGGCGAACGCCTCGACGCCGTACCGCAGCACCGGGTTCCAGTAGCTCATCACGAGCACCGGCGCCCCGGTGCCGGCGACCTGCTCGACCGCGGAGAGCACGTCGCGGGTGCGGGTGCCGCCGCGCAGTGCGGCGTCGGCGGCCTGCTGGATGACCGGGCCGTCCATCACCGGGTCGGAGTACGGCAGGCCCAGCTCGACGACGTCCACGCCGGCAGCCACCATCGCCCGGGCGGCGGTCACGGAGGTGGCCAGGTCGGGGAAGCCGACCGGGAGGTAGCCGATGAGAGCGGCGCGGCCGGCGCCGGTGGCGGCGTCGATGGCGGGCCCGCTGCGGCGCCCGCCGCCGTCCGCGCTCACCAGCCGCTCCCCTCGCCGTGCTCGGCCGGGTCCCCGGCCCGGGCCACCTCGGACTGGACGAGGTCGGCGTCGCTGACCAGGCCGAACCAGCGGGCCGCGGTGTCGACGTCCTTGTCGCCGCGGCCGGAGAGGTTGACCAGGACGACGCCGTCCGGGCCGAGCTCGCGGCCGACGCGCAGCGCTCCGGCCAGGGCGTGCGCGCTCTCGATCGCCGGGATGATCCCCTCGGTGCGGCACAGCAGCTGGACGGCCTCCATCGCCTCGGCGTCGGTGACCGCCTCGTAGCTGGCGCGTCCGGTGTCCGCGAGCCAGGCGTGCTCGGGTCCGACGCCGGGGTAGTCGAGCCCGGCGGAGACGGAGTGGCTCTCGACGGTCTGCCCGTCCTCGTCCTGGAGCAGGTACGAGCGGGCGCCGTGCAGGACGCCGACCTGGTGGGCGGTGATGCTCGCGGCGTGCCGCCCGGTGTCGACGCCGTCGCCACCGGCCTCGTAGCCGATCAGCCGGACGCCGGGGTCGTCGAGGAAGGCGTGGAAGATGCCGATCGCGTTCGACCCGCCGCCGACGCAGGCGGCCACGACGTCCGGGAGCCGGCCGACGAGGTCGAGCACCTGGGCGCGGGCCTCGACGCCGATGATTCGGTGGAAGTCGCGGACCATCACCGGGAAGGGGTGCGGCCCGGCGACGGTGCCCAGCAGGTAGTGGGTGTCCTCGACGTTGGTCACCCAGTCCCGCAGGGCCTCGTTGATGGCGTCCTTGAGGGTCCGTGAACCGGTCGTCACCGGGACGACCTGCGCGCCGAGCAATCGCATCCGGGCCACGTTGAGCGCCTGGCGGCGGGTGTCCTCCTCGCCCATGTAGACGACGCACTCCAGGCCGAGCAGGGCGGCGGCGGTGGCCGAGGCGACCCCGTGCTGGCCGGCACCGGTCTCGGCGATGATCCGCGGCTTGCCCATCCGCCGGGTCAGCAGCGCCTGACCGAGCACGTTGTTGATCTTGTGTGAGCCGGTGTGGTTGAGGTCCTCCCGCTTGAGCAGGATCCGGGCGCCGCCGGCATGCTCGGCGAACCGGGGCACCTCGGTGAGGATGCTCGGGCGCCCGGTGTAGGTGCGGTGCAGCCGGTCGAGCTCGGCGGTGAACGCCGGGTCGGCGACGGCCTCGGCGTAGGCCTGCTCGAGGTCGGCCAGCGGGCCGATGAGCGCCTCGGGGACGAACCGGCCGCCGAACTGGCCGAAGTACGGTCCGCGCTCGCCGGACAGCCCGGCGCTCACCGCCGCGCCGTCCGCAGCGCGGGGTGGGCGCCCGCGGCGACGAGGTCGGCGACGGCCTCGCGCGGGTCACCGCCGGTGACGAGGCACTCCCCGACGAGGACGGCGTGGGCGCCGGCCCGGGCGTACTCCAGGACGTCGTGCGGGCCCCGGACGCCGGACTCGGCCACCTTGACGACGTCGTCCGGGACGAGGTCGGCGAGCCGGCCGAACGTCGACCGGTCGACCTCCAGGGTGCGCAGGTCGCGGGCGTTAACGCCGATGACCCGGGCGCCGGCGTCGAGGGCACGCCGCACCTCGTGCGCGTCGTGCACCTCGACCAGGGCGGTCATGCCGAGTGAGTGCACGCGCTCGACGAGGGACACCAGCGTGGGCTGGTCGAGGGCCGCGACGATGAGCAGGACGAGGTCCGCGCCGTGGGCCCGGGCCTCCCACACCTGGTAGGGGGTGACGACGAAGTCCTTGCGCAGCACCGGCACGTCGACCGCGGCCCGCACGTCGGTGAGGTCCTGCAGGGTGCCGCCGAACCGTCGCCGCTCGGTGAGCACGGAGATCACCGAGGCGCCGCCGGCCTCGTAGTCCCGGGCCAGCCCCGCCGGGTCGCCGATGGCGGCCAGCGCACCCTTGCTCGGACTGGACCGCTTGACCTCGGCGATGACCGCGACCCGCCCGGCGCCGTCGTCGTCCACCGGCCGCAGGGCTGCCACGGCGTCCCGGGCCTCCGGGGCGCGGCGGGCGAGCTCCTTGAGCCGGTCGAGGTCGACGGCCCGCTCGCGGTCGGCGAGGTCCTCCCGGACGCCGGCGATGATGTCGTCGAGGACGGTCACGGCACCGATGCTAGACGCCGTCACCGCGTCGTTCCCGGCCGCCCGGGGCCCTCGGCGGCTAGCGTGGGGGGATGAGCACCCCGAACGGTCCGCAGCCGGACGGCCAGCAGCCGGACAACCCGCAGCCGTACCGGCCGCCACCGGACCAGCCCGCGCCGGACCAGCCGCCGCAGTACCAGCCGGGCCAGTACGGGGGGCCGCAGTACGGCCAGCCGCAGTACGGGGCGCCCCCGCAGTACGGCCAGCCGGCACCCCCGCAGTACGGCCAGTCGCAGTACGGCCAGCAGTACCCGCTGGGCCCGGGCGGCTACACCGGGTCAGGGCCGGGACCGAGCAACGGCACCGGCGTGGCCGCGCTCGTGCTCGGGATCCTGGCCCTGCTCGGGTTCTGGATCCCGTTCGCGAACGTGGTGGCGATGGTGCTCGCGGTCGTCGGCATCGTCCTGGGCGTCGTCGGCCGCGGCAAGGCCCGCCGCGGCGAGGCGACCAACGGCGGGGTCGCCCTGACCGGCATCGTCCTGTCGGCGATCGCGCTGGTCCTGTCGATCGTGGTGACCGTCGTGGCGCTGACGTTCTTCCAGTCCGACACCTGGCAGGGCATCGCGGACTGCGCCGACCCGAGCCTCAGCAGCGAGGAGCAGCAGGCCTGCATCGAGGACCGGCTCGGCAACCCCTGACGGTCCCGCCCCTGACGCTCCGGCCTCTGGCAGTCCGGCCTGTGGCAGTGCGCTCGGAGGTCAGCGCACGCCGCCGCCCTCGTCGCGCCCGCCGGCGCCGAAGCCCATCGCCGAGAGGACCTTGCCGAGCACCGCGCCGATGACGGTGACGACCACACCGCCGACGAACCAGCCCACCGACGTCCCGACGACGGCGAAGGACATCACCGCGAACCCGACGAGCATGACGGCCACCGCGACCCACGCGGCCAGGCTGTGGCCGTGGCCGCCGTGCCCGCCGCCGGCGGGCTTGTCCTGGTGGCTGCTGAGCGTGGTCTGCCGGCGAAGGGGAGACTGTGGGTCCGTCGTCATGACTGGCATTGTGTCAGTCAG
Organism: Kineosporiaceae bacterium SCSIO 59966; assembly: GCA_020881835.1. Classification (NCBI taxonomy): domain Bacteria; kingdom Bacillati; phylum Actinomycetota; class Actinomycetes; order Kineosporiales; family Kineosporiaceae; species Kineosporiaceae bacterium SCSIO 59966. The sequence goes on along the minus strand of CP052876.1, from coordinate 1,366,544 downwards.
GTCGGGTCCTCGCCGCGGGTGAGGGCGTCCCAGTCGTCGACCGGCTCGCCGCTCCGCTCGTCCGGTGCCGTCCGCTCGGGCGACTCGCTGGACTGGGCCGGCTGGGCCGCCTGGGCCGGCTGGGCCCGCTGGGCCGGCTCGTAGCGGCGTCCCCCGCCCCACCCGCGGCCGGCGACGGCCGCCACCGCTCCGAGGACGGCGAGCAGGGCCCCGAGGACGGCCGCGACGGCGGGCCAGGCCGTCACGGTGACCTGCTCGGCGGCCAGTGGTACCCCGGCCGTCCGGGTGGCGACGGCCGCGGAGGCCAGGGCGACCGGGTCGTTCGCCGCGGCGAGGGCTGCGGCGGAAGCGGCCACCCCGCCGGCGCTGAGCGCCACCGCGGCCGCGACCCGGCCGACGCGCCCGGCGATGCTCAGGGCGGCGGCCGCGGCGAGCGCGACCAGCGCGACTGCGGGCACCGTCGGAGCGGCCTGCGTCCCGGGGACCGCGACCGAGGGCGTGCCGGCCAGCAGACCGGTGAGGTCGGCGTGCAGCCACGGGCGGCCGGCCGCCAGCAGCAGGGCCAGGCCCAGCAGCAGGGCGAGCAGGACGACGCGGCCCCGGGTCAGCGTCCGGACCGGCGCGTTCACCTGGAGTCCCCGGGGGCGCCGACCGCCCCGCCGAGCGCCCCGCCGGCCGGCACCGCCATCGGTTCGGGCAACGGCGCGGGCGGTGCCATCGTCGCCGCCCTGGCGACCGCGGCCAGCACGGCGGCGGCCTTGTGCCGGCACTCGGCCTCCTCGAGCTCGGGCACCGAGTCCGCGACCACGCCGGCCCCGGCCTGGACGTGGGCGACACCGTGGCGGATCACCGCCGTGCGGATCGCGATGGCCAGGTCGACGTCGCCGGCCAGGTCGAGGTAGCCGACGACCCCGCCGTAGACGCCACGTCGCACCGGCTCGAGCTGCTCGATGAGCTGCATCGCCCGCGGCTTCGGCGCCCCGGACAGGGTCCCGGCGGGGAACGCGGCCCGCAGCACGTCGACCGCCGAGCACCCGGGCTCCAGCCGTGCGGTCACCGTGGACACCAGGTGCATGACGTGGCTGTACCGCTCCACCGACATGAAGTCGACGACGTCGACACTGCCCGGCTGGCCGACCCGGGACAGGTCGTTGCGGGCGAGGTCGACGAGCATGAGGTGCTCGGCGCGCTCCTTGGCGTCGCCGAGCAGGTCCTCGGCCAGCCGGGCGTCCTCCTCCGGGTGCTCGCCGCGGGGCCGGGTACCGGCGATGGGGTGGGCCAGCAGCTGGCCGCCGGTGACCTTGACGAGTGCCTCGGGGCTGGAGCCGACGACGTCGAACGCCTCGCCGTCGGCGGTGCGTCCCCGGTAGAGGTACATGTACGGGCTGGGGTTGGACGCGCGCAGGCAGCGGTAGACGTCCAGGGCGTCGGCCGGGCAGTCGACGTCGAACCGCTGGGAGACCACGACCTGGAAGGCCTCGCCGTCCCGGATCGCCTGCTGGGCGGTGCGGACGGCGGCCAGGTAGTCCTCCCGGGAGGTCCGCCGCCGCGGCCGCGGCTCCGCGGCCTGGTCGTACCCGGTGACCGTCGAGGGCGCCGGTTCGGCGAGCCGGCGGGTCATCGCCTGCAGCCGGGCGACGGCGTCCTGCCAGGCCTCGTCGACGCGCTCGTCCGTGTCGTCGTGGTTGACCGCGTTGGCGACGAGCAGCACGGTCCCGTCGGCGTGGTCGAGCACCGCGACGTCGGTGGCCAGCGACATGCACAGGTCGGGCAGGTCGAGCTCGTCCGGGGCGTCGTCCCCGATCCGCTCCCAGTGCCGCACGGCGTCGTAGGCGACGGCGCCGACCATCCCCCCGGTCAGCGGCGGCAGGCCGGCCAGCCGTGGGGTCGCGAGGGCCTCGAGGGTGCCTGCGAGAGCGTCGAGCACGGGCCCGCCGACGGGAACGCCGACCGGCGGCTCACCGAGCCACACCGCCTGCCCGTCCCGGGCGGTGAGCACCGCCCCGGCCCGCACGCCGACGATCGAGTACCGCGACCACACCCCGCCGTGCTCGGCGGACTCCAGCAGGAACGTGCCCGGGCCGTCCGCGGCCAGCTTGCGGTACAGGCCGACCGGGGTCTCGGCGTCGGCGAGCAGCCGGCGCACGACCGGGATCACCCGCCGGTCGGTGGCCAGCTCCCGGAACGTGGGCAGGTCCGGCCACACCTGGCCCAGTGGGACGTCGCCCGGCCCGGTCACCGGTCGCCTCCGGCGGCGTCGTCCGGGCCGGGGGCGTCGAGACGCCGGCCGTCGAAGCAGCTCCGGGTGCCGGTGTGGCAGGCCGCGCCGACCTGCTCGACCCGCACGAGCACCGCGTCCCCGTCGCAGTCCAGGTGCACCGATCGCACGTGCTGGACGGCGCCGGAGGTGTCCCCCTTGCGCCAGTACTGCTGGCGGCTGCGGCTCCAGAACCAGGTCCGCCCGGTGGTCAGGGTGCGGTGCAGGGCCTCGTCGTCCATCCACGCGACCATGAGCACCTCGCCGGTGTCGTGCTGCTGGACGACGGCGCAGACCAGGCCGTCCGGGGTGCGCCGCAGACGTGCCGCGACCGCGGGGTCCAGGGCGGAGGAGGGTGCCGGGCTCACGGCGGTCATCCTCCCACCGAGGGCGCGGGGCGTCCGTTCCGGTCTCCACGATCCGGCCGGCGGGGTGGCGTTCCGCGCCAGCTCTCGGTGTTCGAGCTACTCCTGGAGGCTCTCCACCCCGGTTGGCTCAGGACCTGTGGTTGAGGGACCGGAGTCGGAGGAGAGGGAGAGGAGAGTCAGGCTGAGCAGCACCGCGAGCACCAAGGCGGTTGCGCTGAGGGCGACGGTAGCGATGGCAAGCGGCCGACTCTCGGTGCCGTGCTTGAGATGGACAAGTCCGATGACCAAGGTCGCCAGGGCGAGAGGGATGGCGACGTACGGCATCACGACCAGCAGGACGAGCGCCACGCCCGCGCTGAGCGCGGCAGCGACAGCCGGCCAGCGAGACGACCGCTGCGGCGAGCCTGAATCAGCCTCTGCTGCGATCGCCTCCACCGGACCGAGCTCGTCCAGGGCCCGGCGTACGTCCTCGGCCCCGTTGTCACCGGCGACCGCGTCCTCGAGCCGTTCCTGAACGGCAGCGAGCGTCTCCGCCCGCTGGCGCGGGTCAGCGTCGGCCAGTGCGCGCTCCAGGTCGGCCAGGTACGCCAGGGCGAGCCGCGCCCCGGGCCGCGAGCCGTTCAGCACCGTGCTCCTCATGCCAGCTCCTCCAGCACGCCATCGACGGCGTCGCGGAACGGACCCCAGACTCTCGCGAAGGTCTCCAGTGCCGCCAGACCGTCCTCGGTCAGCTCGTAGTAGCGGCGCGGAGGACCTGCACGAGACTCCTGCCACGTCGTCTCGACCAGTCCTTGCACCCGGAGTCTGGACAGCAACGGGTAAAGGGTCCCCTCGCTCTCGAGCAGCTGTCCCTGTGCCGCGAGTCGGGCTGCAAGTTCGCGCCCGTACATCGGGCCCGGCACCAGACACGCCAGGACGCAGTACTGCAGCACACCCTTGCGCAGGTGAACGAGCACATCGGTCGCGGCGGCCACCGGAGAAACCGTAGCAGGTACCTTGCACAACAAGGTAGCGATTCGTGACCACGTCCCTGACCGCGGCCACACCCGGAACCGCCCTGCACGGCGCCGAACCGCTCAGCCCGTCCGCTGCTGCGCCGCCCACGACTCGTGCAGCCGGGCGTAGACCCCGCCGGCGGCAACGAGGTCCTCGTGCCGTCCGGTCTCCACGATCCGGCCGGCGTCGACGACGACGACGAGGTCGGCGGCCTCGGCCGTGGACAACCGGTGCGCGATGGTCACCGACGTGCGTCCGGCGGTCACGCCGTCCAGGGCGCGCGCGATGCGGACCTCGGTCGCCGGGTCGACCGCCGAGGTGGCCTCGTCGAGGACGAGCAGGTCGGGGTCGGCGAGGTAGGCGCGGGCGAGGGCGACGAGCTGGCGCTCCCCGGCCGACAGGGACTCCCCGCGCTGGCCGACCGGGGTGCGCAGGCCGTGCGGAAGCCCCTCGACCCAGTCCCACAGGCCGAGCTCGGTGAGGGCCGTCTGGATGTCCGTGTCGGTCGCGGTCGGGCGGCCGTACCGGATGTTCGCCGCGAGACTGGCGTCGAACAGGAACCCCTCCTGGGGCACCATGACGACCCGCTCCCGCAGCGAGGAGAACCGCACCCGGCGCAGGTCGGTGCCGTCGAGGAGGACCCGCCCGGTCGTCGGGTCCATCAGCCGGGTGAGCAGCTTGGCGAACGTCGTCTTGCCCGACCCCGTCTCCCCGACCACGGCCACCTTCGTGCGCGGCGGGATGGTCAGGTCGACGTCACGCAGCGCGACCGCGCCGCCCGGGTACCGGTACCCGACGCCCTCGAAACGGACGGTGATCTCCCCGCGGGCCAGCACCTCGCCGTCCGGGCCGGGGTCGGCGACGTCCGCCGGGGTGTCCATGACCGCGAGCACCCGCCGCCAGCCGGCGATCGCGTTCTGCATCTCGTTGAGCACCTCGGTGGCCGACACCAGCGGCTGGGTGAACAGCTGGGCGAGGAACAGGAACGCCAGCAGCTCCCCGAGGGTGACCTGCCCGGCCATCCCCAGCAGGGTGCCGCCGACGACGACGACCGCGATCGCCAGACCGGAGACGAGCACGCCGCTGGAGAAGGTCAGGGCGGTGACGATCTGGGCGCGGACGGCGTCCTTGCGGTGCGCCTCGACCGCGGCGTCGACGCGGCGCTGGGTGCGCTCCTCCACGGCGTACGCGCGGATGGTGTCGGCGCCGACGACCGACTCCGAGATCGCGCCGAGCATGTCCCCGACCCGCTCCCGGACCCGGCCGTAGGCGCGGCTGACGACCTGCTGCATCGGCCGCACGGCGAGCAGGAACGGCACGAGCGTCAGCCAGACCAGCACGGTCAGCTGCCAGGAGTACACGAGCATGACGACGCTCGCGAGCACGATCTGCCCCACCGACAGCAGCAGGATGAGGCCGCCGAACTGCAGGAACATCGAGATCGTGTCGACGTCGCTGGTCACCCGGGACACCAGCGACCCGCGCCGCTCGGTGTTCTGGGTCAGCACGGCCAGGTCGTGGACGTGCCGGAAGGCGCGGGTGCGCAGCCCGGCCAGCCCCGCCTCGGTGGCGGTGAACAGCCGGACGTTCGTCAGGTACGAGGTGACCCCGGCGAGCACGACGACGAGTGCGGCGGCCCCGGTCAGCCAGGCGACCCGGGCGACGTCCGGGCCACCGTCGGCGAGCACCCCGGTGTCGATGGTCTGCTGGACGGCCAGCGGGACGACGACGCGACCGACCGTGCTCACCGCGGCCAAGGCGAGGGTCCAGCTCAGGCCGCGGGTCATCTCCGGGGACAGCTGCAGGCCGCGACGGACGGTGGCGATCATCCCGGGGACGGCGGCGGTGCCGATCCGGCTGCCGTCGGACGGCGACGTGACGGCGCTCATGCCGGCTCCTGCGTCGCGGCGGCCCGGGCGGCGTCGCGCTGGGCGGCCCGCTCCTGCGCGTCCCGCTGGTAGGCGGTGACGAGCCGGGCGTAACCGGGACTGGTGCGGGCCAGCTCCTCGTGCGGCCCGCGGGCGGCGACCCGGCCCTGCTCCACGTAGATCACCTCATCGGCCAGGGAGATCGTGGCCCGGCGGTAGGCCACGACGACGACCGTGGTGCCGAGCCCGGAGGTGCGCAGCCCGGCCAGGATGGCGGCCTCGACCCGCGGGTCGACCGCGGAGGTGGCGTCGTCCAGGACGAGCAGCCGCGGGCGGCGCACCAGGGCCCGGGCCAGCGCGATGCGCTGCCGCTGCCCGCCGGAGAGGGTCGCGCCACGCTCCCCCACCTGGGTGTCCAGCCCGCCGGGCAGGGCGGCGACGAACCCGTCGCCTTGGGCGAGCCGCAGCGCCGCCCACACGTCCTCGTCGGTGACGGTCCCCTGCTCCTCGAGGCCGAGAGTGATGTTGCCGCGGACCGTGTCCTCGAACAGGAACGTGCCCTGCGGCACGAGCGCGGCGGCACCGGCCACCTCGCCGCGGGCCAGGTCGGCGAGGTCCACGCCGTCGAGCAGCACCCGGCCGTCACGGGGGTCGACGAGGCGCACCAGCAGGCCCGCGAGGGTGGACTTGCCCGAGCCGGTCGACCCGACGACGGCGACCGTCGACCCGGCTGCGACGTCGACGGTGACGTCGTGCAGGACGGCCGCCTCCTCGCCGTCCGGACCGGTGTAGGCGTAGTCCACCTTCCGCAGCCGCACCTCGGCCGGGCCGTGCGCCGGCACCCGCCGCTGCCCGAACGGCAGGCTCCCCTGGGCCTGCAGCACCTCCGAGAGCCGTTCCCAGCCGACGACGGTGCGCGGCAGCTCGCCGAGCACCCAGCCGATCGCCCGCACCGGGAACGCCAGCAGGGTGAGCAGGAAGGCGACCTGGACGACGTCCCCCGGGCCGGCCGCACCCGAGCGGATCCGGATCGTGCCGACGAGCAGGACGGCGAGCGTGCCGAGGGTGGGCAGGGACTCGATGAGCGGGTCGAAGACGCCCCGCATCCGCCCGACCGCGACGTTGGCGTGCCGGAGCCGGTCGGCCTCGGTGCGGAACCGTTCGGTCTCCTCGGTCTCACGGCCGAGGGCCTTGACCACCAGGGCGCCGTCGAAGCTCTCGTGGGCGACGCCGGAGACCTCGGCCCGCAGCTGCTGGGCGAGCATGACCCGCGGCGACATGTACCGCTGGTAGACGAGGTTGGCCAGCAGGATGGCCGGCAGGACGAGCAGCCCGATGACCGCGAGCACCCAGTCGGCGGCGACCATGGCCGCCCCGGCGACGAGCAGCATGACGAGCACGCCGAGGGCGAACGGCAGCGGCGCGAACACCTGCCAGGTCGCCTCGACGTCAGCGTTGGCGTTGCTCAGCAGCCGGCCGGCCGGGTGCCGGTGGTGCCAGGACAGCGGGAGGCGCAGGTACTGGCGGGTGATCCGGCGCCGGTAGCGGGCCTGCAGCGCGTACATCGTCGTGCCCGCACCAGCCCGCCGGACGACGACGCCGACCGCGGTGACCACGGCGATGAGCGCGAGGACGCCGCCTGCCCGCCAGGCGTCCGCGGCGGTGACCGTGGCCTCGCCGGTGAGGGCGGGGGTGATGACCTCCTCGGTGACCCGGCCGAGCGCCCACCCGGTGGCGGCGGTCGCCGCGCCGTAGACGGCCGACCCGGCCACGGCGACCGAGAACAGCAGCGGCTCGTCCCGGATACCGCGCCACAGCACCCGGACCCCGCGACGCAGCACCCCGCGCCGCCGCGGGCGGCTGCCGGGGCGGGGCGGGTCGGCGGTGGTGGTCTCGGGCACGCGGCAGTCCTTCTCCGTCGGGCCGACGGGGGTGGGGAGAGTGGAAGAGGGTCCCCATCCTCGCACAGTCATGGGACGACTCGCCGGCCGGTGCCGGGGACGGCACGATGTCCCGGTGAGCCTTGCCAGCGACAGCCGTGCCGCCCTGGCCGACGCCCTGCTCGACGTCGGCCCCGACGCCCCCACCCTCTGCGAGGGGTGGAACGCGCGCGACCTGGCCGCGCACCTCGTCGTCCGGGAACGTCGCCCCGACAGCATGGTGGGCGTCGTCGTGCCACCGCTGGCCGGCTGGACCGAGCGGGTGCGGCGTGAGGCCGCGGCCCGCCCGTTCACCGAGCTCGTCGAGGAGGTGCGCACCGGTCCGCCGGCGTGGAGCCCGTTCGCCCTGCCCGGCCTGCGGGACGCGGCGAACACCGGCGAGTTCGTCGTCCACCTCGAGGACGTGCGCCGCGCGGCGCCGGACTGGCGGCCGCGGGAGCTGTCCGAGGCCGACCGGAGCGTGCTGTGGCGGATCGTGAGCCGGCAGGGGCCGATGCTGTACCGGCACTCCCCCGTCGGCGTCGTCCTCGTCGTCCCGGACGGCCCGCGCCGCCGGGTGCGCCGAGGTGACGTCTCCGTGGCGGTCACCGGCCAGCCGGAGGAGCTGCTGCTGCACGCGTTCGGGCGGACCGGGCACGCGCTCGTCGAGGTGACCGGCCCGGACGACGCGGTCGACCGGTTCCGCGGGACGCCGCTGGGGATCTGAGGTCTGCGCAGGATCCGGGGTCAGCGCACGGGGTGGCCGGCGGCCCGCAGCGCGTCCTTGACGTCCCCGACGCTCAGCTGCCGGAAGTGGAACACGCTGGCGGCCAGCACGGCGTCCGCGCCCGCCTGGACGGCCGGGGGGAAGTGCCCGGCGGCGCCGGCGCCACCGCTGGCGATCACCGGGACCCGGACCGCCGCCCGCACCGCCCGCACCAGCTCGAGGTCGAAGCCCTCCTGGGTGCCGTCGGCGTCCATCGAGTTGAGCAGGATCTCCCCGGCGCCGAGCTCGGCGACGCGAGCGGCCCACTCGACGGCGTCGATCCCGGTCCCGGTGCGCCCGCCGTGGGTCGTCACCTCGAACCCGGCGCCGCCGTCGGTGCGCCGCCGGACGTCGAGGGAGACGACGAGCACCTGGGAGCCGAACCGGTCGGCGATCCCGGCGACCAGGTCGGGCCGGGCGACAGCGGCGGTGTTCACCCCGACCTTGTCGGCGCCGGCCCGCAGCAGCCGGTCGACGTCCGCCACCGTGCGCACCCCGCCGCCGACGGTCAGCGGGATGAACACCTGCTCGGCGGTGCGCCGGACGACGTCGTAGGTGGTCTCCCGGTCCGCGGAGGAGGCGGTGACGTCGAGGAAGGTCAGCTCGTCGGCGCCCTCGGCGTCGTAGCGGCGGGCCAGCTCGACGGGGTCCCCGGCGTCGCGCAGACCGGTGAACCGCACGCCCTTGACCACCCGGCCGGCGTCGACGTCCAGGCAGGGGATGACGCGGACCGCCAGAGTCATGCGGTCAGCCTACGGTCGGCGCCGCGGGTGGCTGCCTACCCTGTGCCGGTGCCAGCCGCAGACGTCGCCGCGCTCGCGGCGCGGGTCCGCCGCAGCCCGCCGCGGGCCGGCCGGACCCGGGTGGTCGCGGTCGACGGGCCGAGCGGGTCGGGCAAGTCGACGCTGGCCGACGCGCTCGCCGGGGCGCTCGGCGGCGCCGCCGGTCCGGTGCCGGTGGTCCGGATGGACGACCTGTACCCGGGCTGGGACGGCCTGGCGGACGCCGTCCCGCTCCTGGTCGAGGGGGTGCTCGAGCCGCTCTCCCGGGGCGAGCCCGGTTGCTACCGGCGGTTCGACTGGGCAGCCGGGCGGTACGCCGAGGCGCACGACGTCCCGGCCGGTGACGTGCTCGTCGTCGAGGGTGTCGGCAGCGGCGCCCGGGCGTGCGCGCCGTACCTCTCCCTGCTCGTCTGGGTGGAGGCGCCGCGCGCCGTCCGGTTCGCCCGGGGGATGGCCCGCGACGGGGACGCCTTCCGTCCGCACTGGCAGCAGTGGGCCGAGCAGGAGACGGCACACTTCGCCGCTGAGGGCACCCGCGACCGCGCCGACGTCCACCTACCCACCTGACCCACCTTCGTGATCATGCAATCCCGCCACCCCGCACGACCCACCCCCAACCACCCGACCCCCCGTTCGTGACCCGCCCCCGACCACCCGAGAACCCCTGTTCGTGATCATGCAATCCCGCCACCCTCCCACGAGGGTGGCGGGATTGCATGATCACCGAGGAGGGGTCAGGCGGAGGGAGCGCTCGGCGCCCGGTACCCGGTCGGCTCGCCTGCGCCCAGGTCCACGATGGCCGCGACGGGGCCTCCACCGTCGGGGCCCTGGTGCGCCGCCGAGACCGAGACGAACACGGCGGGGTCGCCGGTCACCGCGGCGGTCACGCCGCCCACGGCCGCCTTGATCTGCCGGTGCCAGTGGACGTCGGAGTCGTCCAGCATGGCGTTGCGCCGGCCACGAACGGTCCCGTCCTGGCTGGCCTCGCACTTGAGAAACACGTTGACGAGCCGGCCACCGATGTCGCTGGGGTGCGGCCGCTCGGGCAGGTCCAGGCCGGCGTCCCGGATGGCCTCCCAGATCCCGTCGGCGTCCAGCGCGTCGCGCATCACCGAGTGCCCGATCCGGTACCGGCCACCGACGCCCCGGGCGTTGCCGACCACGACGACCTGGGCCCGGTCCAGCTCCACGCCGGAGGAGCACGACGCGACGGCGGAGTACAGGTCGCGGTTGTGCATGACGTCCTCGTCAGTCGGCATGTCGATCTCGCCGAGGGCGACGGCGATGCCGAGCGCGGTGGTGCCGTTCGACAGGTCCATCGACTCGTGGGTGTGCTCGGTCCACACCGTCTTGCCGCGGGACTTGGCGTCGCGGATCGTGTGGATGGTGAGCAGCGGGGTCTTGGTCTGCACGTAGTGGACGTCGGCCGGGTCGGTGATGCCCGCCCGCTCCATGGCGACCTTGACGGCGTCCGCGACCTTGGTGATCATCGGCGTCCGGCCGATGTCCTCGGGCAGCAGCGTCTCGCTCATCGCGAAGCCGACGGTGAGCCGCGGCTCGTCGGTCTGCTCGGCCTGGTCCTCCGGAAGGGTGGCGAAGACCGTCGCGTGCGGGGAGATGACGCCGTCGGTACCGCCCGACCACACGATGGGAATCTGCTTCACCTCGTCCATCGAGCGGGTGCCCTTCTCGGCGAGCACCTCACGGAACGCGCGGTCGGCGATGATCCGGGTGTAGTCGTTGACCCCGCCGTTGCCCTCGGTCTTGCCGATGACCGCGATGACCCGGTCGGCGTCCATGACGCCGGTGTCGATGAGCTCGGCGAGACCGGAGGCGTCGGCGACGCTCAGGATCGGAACCTTGCGGACCTCGATGGGCTGTGGCACGTGTCCTCCTCGGTTAGGGGTTGGGTGCGGTGGTCGGGTGCGGTGGTCGGGTGGTGGTCAGGTCAGGGTCCGGCTCAGTCCGGCCGGACGACGGTGCCGGCGTTGCCGTCGAGGGCGTCGGCGATCCGTTCCAGGGACGTGATGACCGAACGGTGGCCGGACGCCTCGACGAACCGGCAGGCGGCCTCCACCTTCGGCCCCATGGAGCCGGAGGCGAAGTGCCCCTGGCCGGCCAGCTCGCGCAGCTCGCCGACGCCGACCTCACCCAGCGGCCGGGCCTGCGCGGTGCCCCAGCCCACGACGGCGTTCTCGACGTCCGTGGCGATGACGAGGGTCTCGGCGCCGACCGCCTCGGCCAGCACGACCGCGCCGAGGTCCTTGTCGATGACGGCCTCGACGCCGCGCAGCGACCCGTCCGGCTCGCGGACGACGGGAATCCCGCCTCCGCCGTTGGCCACGACGATCATGCCGGCGTCGAGCAGGGCCCGCACCACGGGGGCGTCGAGGACCTCGAGCGGCTCGGGGCTGGCGACGACCCGCCGCCATCCCCGCTCACCGCGGTCCTCCCAGGTCTGGCCGTGGGCGATGAGGGTCTGCGCCTCGTCGGCGGGCAGGTAGCGTCCGACGGGCTTGGTCGGCCGGGTGAAGCCGGGGTCGTCGCGGTCGACGAGCGTGCGCGTGACGATCGCCGCGGGTCGCCGGTCGGAGCCGGCCGCGGTGAGGGCGCGGTCGAGGGCGTTGAGCAGGATGAAGCCGATCGTGCCCTGGGTCTGGGCGCCGCACCAGTCGAGCGGCACGGGCGGGACGACGCTGGCGGCGATCTCGTTCTTCACGAGCAGGTTGCCTACCTGCGGGCCGTTGCCGTGAGTGAGGACGACGTCGTGCCCGGCCGTGACGAGGGTTGCGATGTGCCGGGCGGCAGTGGTCACCGCGGCGATCTGCGCGGCAGGTGTGGCGGAGCCGTCCGCGGCCGTCATCGCGTTGCCCCCGAGGGCGACCAGGACTCGCATACCCGCGACGCTAGGCCATCCCGATCACCGGCCGTGACGGCAGCACCTGCCGGTCGGCGGCGGTTCTCGTTGGCAGGTTGGGTGGCGGAACTGCATGATCACGGGGGGGTCGTGCGGGGTGGCGGAACTGCATGACCACGGGGGGGTCGTGCGGGGTGGCGGAACTGCATGACCACGGGGGGGTCGTGCGGGGTGGCGGAACTGCATGACCACGGGGGGGTCGTGCGGGGTGGCGGAACTGCATGACCACGGGGGGGTCGTGCGGGGTGGCGGGACTGCATGATCACGGGGAGGGGGACGTCGGCGGGTCACCGGACGAGGTGGCGGGTGAGGACGGCGCGGACGTCGGCGGACGGGCGTCCCAGGAGGGCTCGTAGGACCAGCGACCCGGCGAGCAGGCCGTGCTCGTCGTAGGAGGCGAACATGGCGAGCAGCCGGCGCCGGGCCTCGGCAGGCAGTGCGGCGCCTGGCCCGGCCGCCCACTCCCGCGGGTCGGTGCGCCGTGCACGCACCGGGCGTCCCAGGACCTCGGAGGCGGCCGCGGCGACGTCCGCGACACTCACCGCACCCGGCCCGCCGAGCTCGTAGGTGGCACCGACGTGGCCGTCCTCACGCAGCACCGTCGCGGTCGCCTCGGCGACGTCGGCGAGGTCGACGAACGCGAACGGGGTCAGCGTCGAGTACGGCACCGCGAGCTCGGGCTCGGCGGCGGCGAGGCCCGGCAGCAGGTTCTGGGTGTAGGCGCACGGCTGCAGCACCGTCCAGTCGGTCCCGCTGCGGCGAACCAGGTCCTCGGCGACGGCCTTGTCGACGTGGTGCGGCATCGCCGGCGCGTACGGCTGGGCGACCGAGTGGTAGACCACCCGCCGGACGCCGTGCCGGCGCGCCGCGGCCAGCACCCGTGCCACCACGCCCGGCTCGTCCGGGTGCACGTTCGGCACGATGACGGCGACCGCGTCGCAGCCGGCCAGGGCGTCGAGTCCCCGACCGGTGTCGAGGTCGGTGCCCGGGCGGTGCAGTCCCCTGACGGCGACCCCGCGGGCGCGCAGCGCGGCGGTCAGGGCACGCCCGGTCTTGCCGGACGCACCGGTCACCGCCACCGTCGCCACGTCGTCCCTCCCTGTCGGCCCTCCTGTCGGCCCGTCGAGTGACACTGAGGTCACTGCGCGCCGGCCCCCGGGTCCGCCAGCACCTCGCGCCAGGAGTGCTGCGGGGTGAAGCCGAGCAGGTCGCGCGCCTTGTCGATGGCGTAGAAGGTCTCGTGCGGGCCGAGGTCTCGCCGCACCGGCACGCCGTCGTAGAAGCGCTGCCGGACCTCCTGGGTCGTGGCAGCCACGGACATGTCGGCGTTGGCGACGTTGAAGACCTGGTAGCCCAGTCCGTCGACCTGCAGGCAGCGTTGCACCATCTGACCGAGGTCCCGGACGTCGATGTAGGCGAACAGGTTGCGGCGCCGCAGGGACGGGTCGGCGAGGTAGGCGGGGAACGTCTCGGCGTACTCGTGCGGCTCGATGACGTTGTTGATCCGCAGCCCGTAGATGTCCGCTCCGGTACGGGCCTGGAACGACCGCGCGGTGACCTCGTTGGCCACCTTCGACATCGCGTAGGAGTCCTCCGGCACCGTCGGGTGGTCCTCGTCGACAGGGACGTAGAGCGGTCGCCGCTCCCCCTGGGCGAAGCAGATCCCGTAGGTCGTCTCCGAGGAGGCGAACACGATCTTGCGCACGCCCAGACGTGTCGCGGCCTCGAGCACGTTGTAGGTGCTGAGGACGTTCGTCGCGTACGTCACCGCGTCCGAGGCGAGCAGGATCGCCGGTACGGCCGCGAAGTGCACGACGGCGTCGTAGGTCGGCTTCGTCGGCAGGTCCAGCTCCTCGGACGTCGCCAGCCCGGCGAGCGCCGAGTAGGTCTGGCCCGCGTCGGTCAGGTCGACGCGAAGGTCGGCGACCCCAGGGTGCCGCAGCGGGACGAGGTCGGCGTTGGTGACCTGGTGGCCCTGCTCGGCCAGGTACGGCGCGACGTACTTGCCGGCCTTGCCGCTGCCGCCGGTGAAGAAGATTCGCATGCTCCTTCATACCGCGAGCGCACCGGCAGCTCGGACCCGGAGTGCCAGGTGTCCTCGTCGTCGTCCTGCGACTCCCGCGTAGTCCCGCGACTGCCCTGTTCTTCCCCGCCTGTGCCACCAGCGCAGATGGCTACGTGACCCGTGTCGGGGTGTAGCCCTCGGCAGCCAACCAGCGACGGGCCCGTCCACGCTGGCGCTCGTTCGAGAAGTCGTACCACCGCGTCAGGAGCTCCGGCCGCTCCGAGAGCACGCCCTTGAACCGGCGGAACGCGCCGCGACCACCGATCGCGTGAGTCAGCCGATCGGCGAGCACCGGGTCATCGAGCCTGTCGATGAACTCGACCATGTCGCGGTACCCGCCCCGAGACCCTTGGCACTCCACCCACAACCACCGCTCGTCCTCGTCGTCCTCGTCGTCCTCGTCCTCGTCCTCGTCGATCTCCCCGACCTCCGCGGCGTACTCGAGGGCCGGCCGGGCCCACACCTCCCCCGTGGACAGGTCGACCCCGCCACCCCCGTGGAGCGGGTCACCCTCGAGGATCATGGCGAGCTCCTCGAGGTCGACCGGCAGCGGTCGCAGCATCGGGGCAGGCCCAGACCCGAGTGCAGCCTCCAGCGCGTCGGCAAGCTCCTCGTCGCCGTCCCAGTGCCTCTCCCGCAGCGCGGCGACGCAGCGAGCAGCGACCTGGGCGGCGCCCTCGACGCCGTCCCGGACCGCAGCCAGCAGACCGTCCCCGATCAGCTGCAGCGCGTTCTCCGGCCACGGCTCGTGGCTCAGCGCGACCACCAGGTCCTGGCCGTCCCGGCGGGCGACGAGCGACCGCCACCGCGTCATAGCGTCCGCGTCGTCCATGCTCGTCACCTGCTGAGGGTCCGGTCACGGTCGTCCACGAGCTCACGGCGCCGGCGAGAGACCAGCAGGGAGGGGTCGCCGAGCCGCAGGGACCCGTAGGTCAGGGACAGGTCGATCCCCGCGGCGCGGAGGAGCGACCGCGCCCGGTCGGAGACCGACCCGGAGATGCCGAAGTGGGCGAGCAGGTCGGCGCCGGTGACCGCTGAGCGGTGGGAGCCGACGGTGCGGTTCGCAGTAGCGACCACCCAGGCGACGGCTGCCGCTCCACGGGCCGGCGACGCCTTGCGCCGGAACAGCTTCGGGTCGCCCCGCGCGGCGCGGGCCAGGAAGCGGCGCATCGCGGTGCGGTGCTCGACGTCCAGCCGTGCATCGGCGCAGGCGTCGCACGCGTCCAGGATGTCCTGAACCACCGGGTGGACCTCGTCGGGGATGCCGGTCCAGTCGAACTGCTCGTCGGGCAGCGGGTCGACGTCGAGTGCCATCAGCGCGTCGACGCCGCCGACCTCGTCCGCGATGTACTCGATGTGGATCTCCTCGTCACTGAGCTGCTCGAGCCGGTCCGCCGCCAGGAGCGCCTCCCCCAACCCGGCCATCACCTTCTGGTGGTCGCCGCGGATCAGCGCCTGGTACTGAGGCTCGTACCGGTCGACGGCGGCCAGCGTCTCGGCGGTCAGGTCCGCGCGGATGCCGTTGCGGTCGTGGCAGTAACGGATCCAGGCACGCAGCAGGGACGGCAGCTTCGCGAGATAGGACGGCTCGTCGATCACCTTGTGCGGGAACCAGTGGGTCAGGATCAGCTCGACCGTGACGGGGCTCCACCGCCACGGGTCACCGGTCGCGTAGCTGGTGCCGAACCACAGCACGCTGCCCAGCAGGTCGCGTTCGTCGTCCCGGTCCACAGGTGCCCCGAACGGCGAGGCGAAGAAGTCCTCGGCGATCGTCGCGATCTCCTGCTGCGACCACTCCTTGCGCCGGGGGGCGACGCCACCGGCCGGCAGCATCCGCACCATCCACTCGACGAGCGGACGGCACATCGGCCAGGTGTCCGAGGTGAGCGGCGGGTAGACGCGGGACCCGGCGTCGATGGCGGCCTCGATCACGGCACGGGCCGTGGCCGGGTCGGTTCGCGTGAGCGACTGGTCCGGGTCGTCGGCCAGCCTGCCCACCGCGAGCACCAGGTCCTCCAGCAGCTCAGGGACGATGAAGGCGTCCTTGACCACCGTGCCGAGGTTGTGGTCGACGTACACCAGAGCCGACAGTGCGTGCCCGGAGGGAAGCGTGACCCCCAGGAGGTAGTCGTCCCCGTCGCCGAGCGTGTGGGTCACGAGCCAGACGTCTGGCTCCAGGCGGGCGTGTCCGAGCGCGGCCAGCCAGTCGGGCATCGGATGGTGCCGCACCGCCAGCTCGCGGCCGATCCGCGCGGCCATCACGTCGTCGGGCACCAGGTTCCGGACGGCGGTCAGCGCGGCCGTGGTCTCGGCGTACGGCGTCCCGACCAACGACTCCACCAGCTCTACCAGGCTGGTCTGCTGCTCTCCCGGCGCGAACGGGTCCTTGCTCCGAGGGTCCGTGACCTCCACCAGGCTGCTGGCGATGGCCAGCATCTCCATCGGCCCGTCCGAGCGCAGAGCGGCCCGCAGACGCTGGAACAGCTCCTGGTCGTGCACGCCGCCGGTCCGCCGCACGGCGCGTGGGGACGGGTGGCGCCGTTGCGGCTGTCGTCGGTGGCCTCGACCAGGCTTTTTCCTCGCCACGGAACCGACCCTACGGGTGCTCTCAGACCCAGTCGAGCTCCGCGGCCGTCGCACCCCCGGCGAGCCGGGCGTACCCCGGGCCGCGGTCGAAGAACGGCCGCTCCGCGGGCCGCGCGCCGCGGAGCTGCTGGCGCAGCGCCTCGGTGGCGGCCGCGTCGAGGACCGGCTCCTCCGGCGTCCCGGTCAGCACGACGCCGTAGTCACGGCGTGCGCCGTCCAGCGACACCTTGCCCCACCGGACGTCGCGGACCACCTCCTCGTGCGGTCGCTCCAGCGGGTCGCCCCAACCACCACCGCCGGTGGTCCGGATCCGGATCACCTCGCCGGCGCGCACCGGCTCGTCGTCAGCGAGAGCGTCGACGGTGCGCTCGTTCGGCCCGCCCGGGTCGATCGTGACGTCGAAGGGCCGGCCGGCCTTGCCACCCTTGACCCCCCAGCAGGCCAGGATCGACCGGTCGGCGATGGACATGAAGCTCGCGTCCTTGAGCATCCGGATCCGCTTGTCGTAGCCGAGGCCACCGCGGTAGCGGCCCGGGCCGCCGGAGTCCACGGCCAGGCCGAGGCTCTCGACGACGAACGGGAAACGTGACTCGCTGAACTCGCTCGGAAGGTTGCGGGAGTCCGGGACGACGTGGATGGTGTCCTCGCCGTCCGCGTAGTACCGGCCCCCGGAGCCGCCGCCGAGCACCTCCCGCATGAGGTAGGGCTGGCCGTCGAGGTCCTCGCCGTAGACACCGGTGTACCGGATGGTCTCCTGGTCGGCGGGCATGTTGCCGTCGACCGCCTTGGCCACCGCGCCGGCCAGGACGCCGAGCAGCCGCAGGATGACGAACGTCCGGGCGTTCGTCGGGGCCGGGAACACCGGGGTGAGCAGCGTCCCCTTCTCCGGGAAGCGCATCTCCAGCAGCGGGACGACGCCCTCGTTGACGTCGAGCTCGGCCATCCGCTCCGGGGTGTCGGCCAGGTTGCGCAGGATCGGCGCCAACCACTTGGCGAGGAAGTTGCCGTCCGCGTAGTCGCCGCAGTGGTTGATCGGCCCCTTGGCCTGCGGGCCGGTGCCGGTGAAGTCGATGACGAGCTTGGGCCCTGCGGGGTCGGTCTCGGGGACCTTCGTCAGGGTGATCCGCTGCCGGTGCAGCTTGGGCTCCTCCACCCCGTCGTGCTCGGCGTAGTCCTCCCAGACGTACGTGCCGTCGGGGATCTTGGCGAGGATCTCCCGCCGGTACGTCTGCGTCGTCTTGTCCAGCAACGCGTCGAAGGCAGCCTCGACCTGCTCGCGGCCGTACCGGTCGAACAGCTCGCCGAGACGCCGGGCGCCCATGAGGCAGGCGGAGCACTCGGCGTCCAGGTCCGCGGCGAGCGACTCGGGCATCCGCGAGTTGCGCGTCATGATCCTCAGCGCGGCCTCGTTGGGGACGCCCTGGTCCCACAGCCGGATCGGCGGGACCATGAGGCCCTCCTCGAACACGCTCCGTGCGTGCGAGGGCATCGACCCGGGGACGGCGCCCCCGATGTCGTCGTGGTGCCCGAACGCCTGGACGAAGGCCACCACCTCCGGCCCGTCGCCGGCGTCGTGGAACACCGGGACGGTCACGCAGAGGTCGGGCAGGTGCCCGATCCCGCCCTCGGACAGGTAGACGTCGTTGTGGAAGAACACGTCTCCGGGACGCATCGACGCCAGCGGGAAGTCACGGGCGACCGGGTGGACGAGCGCCGAGTAGGAGCGGCCGGTGAGCTTGCGCAGGTGGCGGTCGTGGATGCCGGCGCGGAAGTCGTGGGCGTCGCGGATCATCGGCGAGCGCGACGTCCTGGCGATCGCCGTCTCCACCTCCATCTCGACGCTGGCGAGGTAGCCCTCGACGATCTCGACGAGCACCGGGTCGGCCTCGGTCCCCGGGTCGGTGAGGCGGTACGGCTTGTCGCTCATCGGGTCGTCTCCTCGGTGGCGCGGGTGATCAGCAGGTTGCCGAAGCGGTCGACCTCGGCGCGGAACCCGGGGTGCAGCGGGACCGTGGAGCCGAACTCCTCGATCACCGCCGGCCCGGTGACGACGTCGCCCGCTCCCAGCCGTTCGCGGTCGTAGATGGCAGCCTGCGTCCACTCCTCGCCGAAGTGCACCTGCCGGCTGCCGGTGCGGGCACTGGCGGCGCCGGTGCCGGCGGCGACCTCGACGAGCTCGGGACGCCGGATCGGGCCGACCCCGGTGACCCGCAGGTTCACCCACTCGACCTGCTGGCGGTCGTCGTCGGTGAAGTCGTACCCGTAGAGCCGCCGGTGCTCGGCGTGGAACCGCTCGGCGACCGCGTCGACCAGCTCCCGGGTGACGGGCCCGTCGCCGATCTCGACGCGGACCTCGAAGGCCTGGCCGAAGTAGCGCAGGTCCGCGGTGCGCACGTACCGGCGACGGGACGGCTCGAAGCCCTCCCGCTCGAGTGCGCCGTCCGCCTCTGCGGCCAGCTCGTCGAGCACCCGGCTCACCTCGGCGAGGTCGAGCCGGTCGTGGCGGGCCACCGCGGTGCGGACGTAGTCGTTGCGGACGTCGACGGTGAGCAGCCCGAACGCCGACAGGTTGCCCGGGTTGAGCGGGACGAGAACCCCCTTGAGACCCAGGACGTCGACGAGCCGGCAGGCCAGCAGGGACCCCGAGCCGCCGAACGTCACCATCATGAAGTCCCGGACGTCGAGGCCCCGCTTGACGGTGATCTGCCGCAGGGCGTTGGCCTGGTTCCAGGCGGACACCTCCAGGACGCCGGTCGCCGTCCGCTCCAGGCTCAGACCCAGGCGCTCGGCGAGCTGCTCCAGGCCGGCCCGGGCCGCGTCGACGTCCAGTGGGATCTCGCCCCCCAGCAGGTGCGGCGGGATGCGTCCCATCGTCACGTGGGCGTCGGTGACGGTGACCTCCACACCGCCCTGTCCGTAGCAGATCGGACCGGGGTCGGCGCCGGCCGACTGCGGCCCGACCTTGAGCGTGCCCTCGGGGCTGACCCAGGCGATGGAGCCTCCGCCGGCGCCGACGGTGACCACGTCGATCATCGGGATCTTGCTCGGGTACACGCCGACCGAGCCCTCGGTGGTGAGCGCGGGGTGACCCTCGACGACGACGGTGACGTCGGTGGACGTGCCGCCGCCGTCGCAAGTCAGCACACTGGGGAACCCGGCGGCGCCGGCGACCATGGCCGCGCCGAGGGCGCCGGCGGCCGGACCGGACAGGACCGTGGTGATCGGCTGGTGGACCACCTCCTCGGCGCTGAGCACGCCGCCGTTGGACTTCATGACGTAGAACGGCACCCGGCGCGAGGTGCCGTCCTCCAGGGCGACGAACTCGTCCAGCCGGCGGGAGATGTTCGCGATGTACCGGCGGATGCTCGGCTTGACCGCGGCGTCGACGAGCGTCGTCATGGAGCGCTCGTACTCCCGGTACTCGCGAAGCACCTCGCTGGAGATCGAGACGGTGGCCTCGGGGTGCTCGCGAAGCAGCACCTCACGCATCCGCTGCTCGTGGCCGGGGTTGACGTAGGAGTGCAGGAAGCAGACCGCAATGGTGGAGATCCCGTGGTCGCGGAAGAACCTGGCCGCGGCGACCGCCTCGTCGTCGTTGAAAGGCGTCAGCTCCCGGCCGTCGACGGCGATCCGCTCGGTGACGGTGCGGACCTTGTCGGCAGGCACGATCCGCGGCGGCTTCACCCAGAAGTAGGAGTTGCCGTAGCCGTCCGGCACCGACTGCCGGGCGATCTCCAGGATGTGCCGGTACCCGGCGGTGGTGATGAACCCGAGGTTCTCCACCTTGCCCTCGAGCAGCTTGTTCGTGGCGACGGTGGTGCCGTGGCTGACGGCGCTGATCGAGTCGCCGCCCAGACCGAGCTGACCCAGCACCTTGTCCACCCCGGCGAGGAAGCCCTCCGCTGGGTCGGCGGGGGTCGACGGCGTCTTGGTCGTGGCGACCTCGCCGGTCGCCTCGTCGACCGCGACGACGTCGGTGAAGGTGCCGCCGGTGTCGATGCCGATCCTGATCTGCCTGCTCACGCTGGTCACGTCAGGTATTGCACTCGCCCACACGGGCGCGGACGTCGTCAAGCGTTGCCAAGGCGTCCCCGTAACCCTTGGCTGAACCCCCTGTTCGTGATCATGCAATCCCGCCACCCCCGCTCACCCGCCCCGCCGGTGTGAGCCGACCACCCTGTTCGTGATCATGCAATCCCGCCACCCACCGGCCACCGTCCGACTCAGAGGATGCTGGGTTGGTGGCACGACACGCCGGCCAAGCTGTGCGAGAGGCAGCATTCTGTGCTGGAGGCCCCCTTGGGCGGCGCGGCGTCCGAGGGCCGCAGGGCGCTTCTCATGTTCCCGGGTGGGCCGCGGGGGTGCTTCCAAGGTGGGCCGCGAGGGCCATGCCGCGTTCATGCAGTCCTGCCACCCTGCTCAACCCACCGGCGTGGGTCACGAACCCCGTTCGTGATCATGCAATCCCGCCACCCCGCTGGCCTGTTACACATGCATCCAGACATGACCGTGCACCCCAAAGTGATGCTGGCGATCTGCCGTGACCTTTGGGGACGGCGGTCAGTCCTGGGGATCGGCGACCAGAAGGTTGCGGCCGGCGAGGGCCTCGACGTCCACCGGCGCAGAGGTGACCTGGGCCTCTCCGGCGATCGGCAGCCACGGCCCCCCGGCCACCGAGTACTCCCCGGTGTAGTACGTCGTCAACGTGATCGGGTAGCGGTCGGCCCGCTCGTAGGCGTGGGTGATGGTCAACGCCGGGTACGGGGATCCCGGCTCGCTGGTGGGGCCGTGACCGGTGCCGTCACCGAAGTCCCACGCGTAGCGGGACGGCGTGGCCCGCACCTGCACCGGGAAGCCGAGCAGCTCGGTGTCAAGGGTGACCGGCTCAGCGGTGGCGTACACGTTCGTCGGGATCCCCACCATCGTGTAGCCGTTGTCCGGCTCCACGTTCGGCGTACCCGCCGGCAACGACAGACGCTGGAAATCAGCCAGCGTGAAACCGGGAATGGCGGCGCCCGCCCTGGTCGCCTCCCCCGGCGAAAGGCAGCGAGCCCCCGCGAACTCCCAGTCCGTCATCCCACCCACTGGCCGACGGAATAGCCAGTACATCACTCGCTCATCCGGGCACGAGGCTTCTGCCTGTGCGCAACCCACATCGGCGCCCTCGACATTGGGAGTGTTACCCGGACATGCCGGCACATGAGTGAACTCGAAGGACGGCCTCCTTGCCGTACTCCCCCGGGCCGGAGAGGCCGAACCGACTTCAGACTCTACCGAGCGCCATGCATCGAGAAGCAGTGCGTCAGCGTCTGCGTCGGCCAGGACCTGACCGCTCCCTCCAGGGAGTTGCCCTGCTTCCTGTGCCGTCGTGGCGACCGTAGCCACAACTAGTACAGCGGCCAGCAACTGGCTCAGCATCAGATCTTCCCTATACCGAAGATCCGCCAGCCACCGTCACTCTCGGCAACGTACACGTTTATGGGTGCGGCCTCGATGCCCGGCACGTCCTCCACGACCTCACCGTCGGCCGTTACTACCTGCGAGGATACCTCTTGAACGGACATTGTGACGATAACCCCTCGGCTGTCCTTTGGCGCGGGCGCGCTTGTCAGCACCTCGATAGCCACGCCTTCGAAATGCAGACCTTCGCGAGTCTTGCTCTCGATCTCTGCGATGGAGGCGTTGCAGATCTCGCACTCTGGATCGGCCAGAGCTCTTAGCGGCTCGGCGTTTCCGGTGGCGTAGGCGTACTCGACGACGTCGAACCAATGACGGGCAAAAGCATCCGCACCCGCCTCGGTCATCTCCTTCGCCTCCGCCGGCATCTCCGGCGGCGCAGGCACCGTCTCACTCGCCGTCGCGGTCGGCTGCTCAGTTACCACCGACCGGGACGTCGTCGGCGACGGCTCCTCGGTCGCACCGGCCGAGCACCCACCGGCCGCAAGCACCAGCACGAACCCAATCACGCAGAACCGGCCCACGGTCCCGAACCATAACCACCACGAACCCTGACGAGGTACCCCTCAGCCGCCGGCCTGTGGACAAGCAGCCGAGGCGCGGCGAACGCTCATGACCCCCAGGAGGGAGCAACCCCAGAACATGACATAGCACCCTGGGACCCCCAGGTTCTAGAGGTCCGCATCGGGTCATGGGCCCTCTGCTACAGAATGCTGCGCGGCTACAGAATGCTGCGCCCGACGCAGCTCTCGCGGCGTGTCCCGCCACCAACCCAGCATTCTGGGCTCTCCTGACTGATCCGTGGGTCATCTGCGGCCGGGGAGGGTGGGGCGGTGGCCGCCGAGGTTGAGCATGGCGAGGGCGATGAGGGCCTGTGGTGAGGCGAAGCCGAACGCGATTCTCGTGATGAGCCGGATCTTGGTGTTGACCGATTCGATGCGGCCGTTGGACAGTCCGTGGGCGATCGCGGCGAGGATCGCGGCCTTGTGTTTGACGATGCGGCGCTGGAGCGCGACGAAGGCGTCGATGCGGCAGCGTCGCGCCCAGGCGATCCAGGCCTCGAGCGCCTCGACGGCTTCCTGGTAGGGGAGCTGGAAGACCAGCCGCAGGCCCTCCTTGAGCAGGTACGCGCGGTACAGCTTCGGGTCGTTCTTGGCGATCCAGTCCAGTTTGGCTGCCTGTCGTGGGGTCAGGTTCTCGGGGTTCTTCCACAGTGCCCAGCGGGCGCGTTTGAGGGTCTTGGCGTGGCCGGTGGCGATGCGTTGGGGTCGTCCGTGGGAGCGGCCGTTGCCGGTGGTCCCGCCCGGTGCTCGGCGGGCGGTGTTCCAGGCCTGCCGGCGCACGGCGTCCAGGGCGTCGGTGGCCCAGCGCACGACGTGGAAGGAGTCCGCGCAGCGCACCGCGTTCGGGCAGCGCTGGGTGACCACGTCCTCGATCCAGTCAGCGCCATCGGCGCTGACGTGAGTGATCAACGCGCAGCGGTCCTCGCCGAGGGCATCGAAGAACGCCGCGACGGTGCGCCGGTCCCGTCCCGGCGCGGCCCACACCAGGCGGCCGGTGTCGTGGTCGACGACCACGGTGAGGTACTTGTAACCGCGCTTGTAGGAGATCTCGTCGATCCCGATGCGCCGCAACCCGGCGAACCGGTCGTTCACCGCCTCGACGTCGGCCCAGACCCGGCTCACGATCGACCCGACAGTGCGCCACGCGATCCGCATCAACTCGGTGATCGCGGTCTTGGAGCACTGGGTGGCCAGCCAGGCGACCTGCTCGTCGAAGGCGAGGGTGTGTCCGGCGTCGTGCCGCGCCCACGGCACCGCCGCCACCGTCGGACCATGCACCGCGCAGTTCACCCGCGGGGCGTCGGCCTCCAAGAACACCTGGACCGTGCCCAGGTCCAGGGCACGCCACCGCCGTCGTCCCTGCCCGCGGTCGTAGGAAGGAGCTCTGCGCTGGCACCGCCCACACCGCGCACGGGCCCGGGCACGCGGCCGCACATGGGCGACCAACCGCTGGTCGTCCTCCTCGAACTCAACGTCCTCGACGACCGTCTTCTCGACCCCCAGCAGGGCCCGCCATAAGGTGCTGTTCTGCACGCCGTTCTCCGCTCACTGGTTCCTGGCCCTTGACAGCTCAGAAACCTACGCAGAGAACGGCGTGCGCCCATCCAGGCACGCCCACCCACCCACGGAAGCAGCAGGAGAGCCGCATTCTGCGAGCGGGCCGGTGGCCGGTGGGTGGCGGGATTGCATGATCACGAACAGGAAGGGCGCCAGGAGGAGAGTTCCGGACGCCGAGCCCCCCTTGACGGTGACCTGACCGCGGACGTCGACCCGGTCCCAAGCCGACACCTCCAGGACGCCGATCGCCGTCCGCCGTCCGCCGCGGGCTCAGGTCCAGGTTGACCCGGCCGCTAGCGTGACGGAGGTGATCTGGGCTGGCCGCCGGCTCGCTCCCGCTCTCCGAGTCGGCCCCCGCGCACGGCTGCGCCGGTGGCAGCGCGCCGGCTGGCAGATCCTTCAGTGCGCAGTCGGCGCAGGACTGGCGTGGTTCGTGGCGCTCCACCTGCTCGGCCACCCGGACCCCTTCTTTGCCCCGGTAGCCGCGGTCGTGGCTCTGGGCATCTCCTACGGCGCACGCTTCCGACGGACGATCGAGATCGTCGTCGGTGTCGCCGTGGGCGTCGGGGTGGCCGACGCGTTCGTCGCCCTCGTCGGGACGGGGGTGTGGCAGATCGTGGTGGTCGTTGCGACCGCTATGTCGATCGCGGTGCTGCTCGACGCCGGCAACGTGCTCGTCACCCAGGCGGGCGTACAGGCGGTCATCGTCACGACGTTGCTGCCGGTCCCGGAGGCGGGGCTCGGGCGGTGGCTGGACGCCGTGGTCGGCGGAGCGGTGGCACTGGCAGTCGCCGCGGTGGCCCCCGGGTCGCCGTTGCGGCGCCCCCGCGAGCTCGTCGCGTCAACCTTGGTCGAAGTCGCGGACCTGCTGCACGCGGCGACGACCGCGGTGCGCGGCGGCGACCCGGACGGCGCCGCACGCACCCTGGAACGCGCGCGTCAGACGGAGGTCCGACTCGTAGAGCTGCGCGACGCCGCCTCCGCCGGGCTGGACGTCGTCCGGGTGTCACCGTTCCGCCGACGCCACCGCGACCGCATCCGGTCCGTCTCCCGCCAGGCCGTGCCGCTGGACCGAGCGGTGCGAAATGTGCGCGTGCTCGTCCGCCGGCTAGCCACCGCGGCCCGGATGGCCGAACCGCTGCCCCGAGAGCTGCTCGTGCTCGTCGACGAGCTCGCGGACGCCGCCGGGACCCTGGCCGAACAGATTGCCGCGGAAGGGGACGTAAGCATCGCCGTGGCACGGCTGCGGCGGGTGGGCGCGGCGTCGGCCGAGGTGCCTCGTAGCACCTTGTCCGGGGACGTCGTCCTCGGGCAGGTGCGGTCCACCATCGTCGACCTGCTCAACGTGGCCGGCCTGCCAGACGAGGAGGCGCTAGCCGCCGTCCCGGCGGCCCGCAGCCACCCTCAGCCATCGTGACCAGCCATCACCCTGTTCGTGATCATGCAATCCCGCCACCCCGTTCACCTGGCCCGCCAGTACACGTGATCCCGCGAATCGGCCGTGGCCTCAACGCGGCGGTCAGTCCTGGGGGTCGGCGACCAGAAGGTTGCGGCCGGCGAGGGCCTCGACGTCCACCGGCGCGGAGGTGACCTGGGCCTCTCCAGCGATCGGTAGCCACGGCCCCCCGGCCACCGAGTACTCCCCGGTGTAGTACGTGGTCAGCGTGATCGAGTAGCGGTCGGCCCGCTCGTAGGTGTGGGTGATCGTCAACGCCGGGTACGGGGATCCCGGCTCGCTGGTGGGACCGTGACCGGTGCCGTCACCGAAGTCCCACGCGTACCGGGACGGCGTGGCCCGCACCCGCACCGGGAACCCCAGCAGCTCGGTGTCGAGGGTGACCGGCTCAGCGGTGGCGTACACGTTCGTCGGGATCCCCACCACCGTGTAGCCGTTGTCCGGTTCCACGTTCGGGGTCCCCGCCGGCAACGGCAGACGCTGAAAGTCGGCCAGCGTGAAACCGGGGATGACGGGGGTTGCTCCCCCAGCCTGCTCGGGCCCCAGGCATCGAGAGTCGATGAATCGCCACACCGGCGGAGTTACGCCCTGTTCTGCCCGGTAGAGCCAGTAGCGCACGGTATCGCCTGCACAGAGGGCGTCTGCCTGTGCACATCCCACATCCGCGTTCTCCCCGTCTGGCGCGTTCCCGCTGCATGCCGGTACGTGCTTGTAGAGGTAGGCGGGGCCGCTGTTCGACACGGCATCCGCTGACTGGCCTGACTGATCGGGCCGCACTGACTCCCACGCTCGAGCGAGCGCGTCACTGTCCCCGAAATCAACCTCTACCCGGCCGGAGGCAGGGTTGCCTAGATGTTCGGCGACAGCAGGTGCCTGCACCGCGGAGAGCGCGATCGTGACTACGGCAAGTATCTGCACGCGCATGTAGGTCACTCCACACCTGCAATGCCGAAGACCCTCCAACCAGTCGGCGTCAGAGCGGCGTAGAAGTCAATCGCCTTACCTTCGACCGCGTTGGTCTCGTCCTCGACCACCCCGTCTGGACCAATGGCTTGCGAAGCGCTCTCGCTGTACAGCATCGACACGACCGAACCCCGTTCATCCGGGGATGATGCAGCTGGTGATGAGATCGATATGTCTACGCCCTCGAATCGTCCACCAGACGCATACTGGTCAGCGATCTTCGCGATCGTGGCCTTGCAGAACTCGCAGTTCTCCGTCGCTAGCTCCGACAACTGATCTGTCTCTCCGGTGGCGTAGGCAAACTCAACAGCTTCGAACCAGTAGACAGCAAAAGCTGCTGCTCCTTCTGCGGTCATCTGCTTCGCCTCCGCCGGCATCTCCGGCGGCGCAGGCACCGTCTCACTCGCCGTCGCGGTCGGCTGCTCAGTTACCACCGACCGGGACGTCGTCGGCGACGGCTCCTCGGTCGCACCGGCCGAGCACCCACCGGCCGCAAGCGCCAGCACGACCCCAATCACGCAGAACCGGTCCACGGTCCCGAACCATAACCACCACGAACCCTGACGAGGTACCCCTCAGCCGCCGGCCTGTGGACAAGCAGCCGAGGCGCGGCGAACGCTCATGACCCCCAGGAGGGAGCAACCCCAGAACATGACATAGCACCCTGGGACCCCCAGGTTCTAGAGGTCCGCATCGGGTCATGGGCGCGCCCTACAGAATGTTGCCCCCAGTCCAGCCATGGCGGCGTGTCGCGCCACCAACCCAGCATCCTGCGAGCAGACGTGAGAACTGGAGGTGGCGGAATTGCATGATCACCAACGGGGGCGAGAGGGTGGCGGGATTGCATGATCACGAAAGGGCGCGAGAGGGTGGCGGGATTGCATGATCACGAAAGGGGTTAGCGTCGGCGGGCGATGCGCCAGCCGACGAGGACGCCGGCCAGCGCCCAGAAGGCGCCGGCACCCACCCCGGCCAGCACGATCCAGAACGGCACGCGCATGGCCTCCGTCGACGACGGCACGGCAGGCGCCGGGGCGCGGAAGACGGCACCCGCAGGTGCGCTGGGCCCGGCGGCCGTCGGTGCACCGACCGTGGGCGCAGCGGCACCCGGCGCAGCGGCACCCGGCGCAGCAGCCGCCGGCACACCGGCCGTCGGTGCAGCGGCCTCCGGCGCGGGAGCGCCCTGCACCCCCACCGGCTCGGGCGCCGGCACCGCGCCGGTCAGCAGGGCGTCGACGTTGCCGAAAAACTGCCCGGCCATCTTCTTCGCCACCCCGGTGATCATCCGCTGGCCGACGCCGCCGACCATGCCGCCGACGACGGCGTCGGCGTCGTAGCTGAGCAGCGTGCCCTCGCCCTGCTCGGCGAGCGTCACCCGCACTGAGGCGTCCACGGTGCCCGGAGCGCCAGCACCCTTGCCCTTGAGGGTGAACGCGTTCGGCGGGTTGCGGTCGGTCAGCGCGACCTCGCCGTCGTAGGTGCCCTTGATGGAGGCGACCCCGGCGGTGATGGACATCCGGTAGCGGTCCTCGCCGGTCTGCTCGAGGGACTCCACGCCCGGGATGGTGCGAACGAGCACGTTCGGGTCGTTGAGGGCCTCGTAGACCTTCGCCGGCGGGGCGCTGAGGGTGGCCGTGCCGCTGATCTTCATCGGGAGGTGGCTCCTTGGTTCGTGGGGAGGGTCGTCGCAGCGGCCGCGCGCAGCGCGAACAGCTCGCTCGGGGAGATCGGCATCCTGGTGATGGGAATGCCCTCGGCGTCCTCGATGGCCGCGGCGAACGCCGCGGCGCCGGGGATCACGCCGGCCTCCCCCGCGCCCTTGACGCCGAGCGGGTTGAGCGGGGACGGCGTCTCGAGGTGGTCCACCTCGATCCGGGCGGGCACCTCGGTGGCGTACGGCATGAGGAAGTCCATGAACGAGGCGTTGAGCAGCTGGCCGTGCTCGTCGTACTCCATCCGCTCGTACAGGGCACCACCGACGCCCTGGGCGACGCCGCCGTTGATCTGGCCCTCCACGATGCGCGGGTTGATCAGGTTGCCGCAGTCGTGGACGACGCAGTACCGCAGGATCCGGACCTCGGCAGTGTCCGGGTCGGTCTCCACGACGACCGCGTGCATGCCCGAGGCGAACGTCGAGTGCGGCGGGGAGTAGTAGCCGGTGGCCTCCAGACCGGGTTCCTCGCCCTCGGGCACGGGGGGTTTCGAGGTGTCCCCGACCGCGAACTGGGTGGCGGCCTTGGCCGCCTCGTCGAAGGCGTACCGCAGCGGGTTGGACAGCACGGCGATGGTGCCGAGCGGCAGCGCGGGCCCGCTGTCACCGGCGCCCTTGACCCGGGCGGCGCCGTCCACGAGCTCGAGGTCGGCCTCGTCCACCTCGAGGGCGTCCGCGGCGATCCGCAACGCCTTCTGGCGGACCTGGTCAGCCGCCACCGAGATGGCCGACCCGCTCATCACCGCGGCCCGGGAGGCGAACGTGCCGACGGCGTACCGGAACCGTCGGGTGTCGCCGGTGACGACCTCGACGTCCTCGAGCGGGACGCCGAGGCGGTCGGCGACGATCTGCGCGAACACCGTCTGGTGGCCCTGCCCCTGGGTGGTCAGGCCGGTGGCGACCTTCACCTTGCCGGACGTCTCGACGAGGACGTGGCCTCCCTCGTACGGGCCGACGCCGGTGCCCTCGACGTAGCAGGCCAGGCCGATGCCGACCCGTCGTCCCTCGGCGCGGGCCCGCTCCCGGTAGGCCTCGAAGTCGTCCCAGCCGACGAGCTCCTTGAGCTTGTCCAGCGAGCGCGGGTAGTCCCCGGAGTCGTAGATCAGCGGCCGCCCGTCCTGGAACGTCAGGTGGTGGTCGTAGGGCATCTCCTCGGGCTGGATGAAGTTGACCGCCCGGACGTCGGCCCGGTCCTTGCCGAGGTAGGCGGCGATCGCGTCCATCGTCCGCTCCATCGCGAAGACGCCCTGGGGACGGCCGGCGCCGCGGTAAGGGGTGACGATGACGGTGTTCGTGTACAGGGACCAGAACTCGGCCCGGAACGCCTCCGGCTTGTACGGCCCGAGCACCTGGGTCGAGGTGATGATCGGGACGATGATCCCGTACGGCGTGTAGGCGCCGTTGTCGTGCCAGAACCGGAAGTCGAACGCGAGCAGCCGGCCGTCGTCGTCGAAGCCGACGGTGACCTTCTGCAGCTGGCCACGCTCGTGGGCGCTGGAGACGAAGTGCTCCCGGCGGTCCTCCACCCACTTGACCTCGCGGGCGATCCCGGCCCGGCCGAGCTTGCGCGCCGCCCACGGCACGAGGATCTCCTCCGGCCACGGGTGGACGATCTTGACGCCGAAGCCGCCGCCGACGTCCGGGGCGACGCACTCGACCTTGACCAGCGGCATCCCGAGGCGCGCGGCGACGGCGGCCCGCACGGACGTCGACGCCTGGGTCGAGGTGTAGACGCGAAGTGACTGCTCGTCGCCGTCCCAGCGGGCGTAGACGCCCTTGCCCTCCATCGGCATCGACGCGCTGCGCTCGATCTCGAGGTCGATCTCGAGGGTGTGCGGCGCGGCGGCGAGCGCGGCCTGGACGTCCCCGACCTCCTGGACGAGGTGCGCGGCGACGTTGTCGGGGACGTCGGGGTGCACCGTGCGGTCGGCGTCCCGGGCCGCCTCGATGCCGACGACGGGGGGCAGCGGGTCGTAGCTGACGACGATCCGGCCGGCGGCGTCCTCGGCGACGTACCGGTCCCGGGCGACGACCATGACGACGGCCTCGCCGACATGGTTGACCTCGTCCTTGGCCAGGGCGTACCCGGTGCGCGGCGCGTACAGCGCCGGGTGCGGGATGAGCACCGGCAGCGGCTCGGACAGCGTCGTCGGGGCGCTCTCGCCGCCGGCCTCGTCATCGGCCGCGAGGTCCTCCCAGGTGTACACGGCGACGACCCCGTCCACGGCGAGTGCCTCGGTGGCGTCGACGTCGAGGACCCGTGCGTGGGCGTGCGGGCTGCGGACGAAGGCGACAGCGAGCGCGTCGTGCCCGAGGTCGTCGAGGTACCGGCCGTCGCCGCGCAGCAGCCGCGGGTCCTCGAGCCGGGCGACGGGCTCGCCGAACTGTCGGGTGCTCACCGGGCGGCCTCCTTGCGCAGCTCGGCGGCCCGCAGCACGGCGGCCCGGATCCCCTGGTACCCGGTGCAGCGGCACAGGTTGCCGGAGATCGCCTCAGTGGCCTCCTCCTCGGTCGGGTCCGGGTTCTGCTCGAGGTAGGCGGCCACGGTGGTGACGAAGCCGGGGGTGCAGAAGCCGCACTGCAGGCCGTGGGTCTCGACGAACGCCTGCTGCACGGGGTGCAGTGTGCCGTCCGCGGCGGCTAGCCCCTCGACGGTCGTCACCTCGTGGCCGTCGGCGGTGGCAGCCAGGGTGAGGCACGAGCGCACCGGCTCCCCGTCGAGCAGGACGGTGCACGCGCCGCACACCCCGTGCTCGCAGCCGACGTGGGTGCCGGTCAGCCGCAGGTCGTGGCGCAGGACGTCGGACAGCAGCCGCCGCGATGGCACGGTCACCTCGCGCAGCACACCGTTGACGCGGACCCGGACGTCGATCGTCTGCTCCGGCGCGCTCTCCGGCTGTGCGGTCATGCGGCATCCCTCCCGATGGCGTCGGCCGCCTCACGGGCGGCCTGCTGCAGGGCCCGGGCGGTGAGCACCCGGACGAGCTGGCGGCGGTACTCGACGGTGGCGTGGATGTCGGCGTCCACGTCGACCAGTCCGTCGGCGAGGTCGCCGGCGGCCGCCCAGTCCGGCGGCGGGGCATCGGGGTGCACGCCGCGGACGGCGTCGGTGAGGTCGACGACGGTGCCGAGCTCACCGGCGGTGACGAAGCTGGCCCGGGCCTGGGCGACGGCGCCGGCGTCGTCCAGCCGGACGGCGGCGACCACCCCGACGACGGCGTAGTCGCCGTGCCGGCGAGCGACCTCCAGGACGGCGGTCCCGGTGCCCGCCGCCGGCCGGGGGAAGGTGGCGGCGACGACGAGCTCGTCGGGCTCCAGCGAGGTCTCCAGCGCACCCAGGAACAGGTCCCGGACGCCGATCTCGCGCTCTCCGCGGACCGAGGCCGCGGTGACCGTCCCGTCGAGCAGCGTGAGCACGGCGGGCATCTCCCCGGACGGGTCGGCGTGGGCGATCGAGCCGACGGTGGTCCCCCGGTTACGGATGGTGGCGTGGGCGACGTGGCGCAGGCCCTGGCGCAGCAGCGGGATCGCGGCGGCCGCGGCGTCGTGCCGCTCCAGGGCGGCGTGCCGCACGAGGGCCCCGACCCGGACGGCGTCGTCGGTGACGGTGACGTCGGCCAGGTCGGGCACCTCGTTGACGTCGACGAGGTGGGCCGGGGAGGCGAGCCGCATCGACATCAGCGGGAGGAGGCTCTGGCCGCCGGCCAGGACCTTGCCGTCGGCGCCGACGTCGGCGAGGACCTGCAGCGCCTCGGGCACGCTCCGCGGCCGGTGGTAGGTGAAGGGCGCGGGCTTCATGAACCGATCCTCTCCCGCGGTTGTGAGCGTCGCCTCGTCGAATAGTGCCGAGTCCTGCCCGGCGCGAAAGTGAGCGGTCGCCGGTGCACTGGGCGCACCGGCGACCGCCGCACGGGTCCCGCCCTCAGTGCGCCCGGTGGCTCCCGCCGCCGGGGCGGTGCGGGTCGACGTCCGGGTGCGACTCGTCCGGCGCCTGCCGGCTGTAGGCCTCCGGGTCCCCACCGGTGTATCCCCCCGGCGCGTCGAAGATGATCGTCGTGCCGCGGCCACGGTGCTTGAGGTGCTCCGGGGCCAGGGCGAACGCCAGGTGGTAGCCGAGGATGGTGACGATGGTGCCCAGGGCGATGCCGGAGAGCACGAAGTCGTCGGTGACCTGCAGGCTGGTGTCGCCGATGGCGATGATGACGCCGGCGGCCACCGGGACGAGGTTGAGCGGGTTGCCGAAGTCGACGTTGTTCTCGCGCCAGATCTTGGCACCGAGCAGGCCGATCATGCCGTAGAGGACGACGGTGATCCCGCCGAGGACGCCGCCGGGTGTGGCCGAGACCAGGGCTCCGAACTTCGGGGAGAAGCCGAACAGGATCGCGAAGCCGGCGGCGGCGAAGTAGGCGGCGGTGGAGTACACCCGGGTCGCCGCCATCACGCCGATGTTCTCGGCGTACGTGGTGGTCGGCGAGCCGCCGACGGAGGTGGCGACCATGGTGCCGACGCCGTCCGCTGCGATCGCGCGGCCCATCAGCGGGTCGAGGTCCTTGCCGGTCATCTCCGCGACGGCCTTGACGTGCCCCGCGTTCTCGGCGATGAGGGCGATGACCGCCGGGATGACGAGCAGGATGAAGGTCGTGTTGAAGCTCGGCAGGTGCCAGCCGACGATCTCGGCGCCGTCCGGACCGGTCGAGGTCTGCGGCGGGAAGCCGAACCAGGCGGCCTCGCGGACGCCGTCCCAGTTGACCCGCCAGTGGGTGGTGACCTCACCGGCACCGGCGTCGTAGGAGGTGATCTGCCCGAAGACCCGGTCGAACACCCACGACAGCAGGTACCCGAAGACCAGGCCGAGGAAGATCGAGATGCGCCCGAGGAAACCGCGCAGCCCCACGCTCATCGCGATGACGGCGGTCATGACGATGAGGGCGATCCACTGGTCCTGCGGCCAGTAGACGTTGGCCACCACCGGCGCCAGGTTGAACCCGATGAGCATGACCACCGCACCCGTGACGACCGGCGGCAGCACCGCGTGCAGGGCGCGGGAGCCCGCGAAGTGGATGCCGATACCGGCCAGGGCGAGGATCAGGCCGGCGATGAGGATGGAGCCGGTGACCTCCTGCGTCGTGCCGCCCTGGGCTCGGATGGCGACGACGGCGCCGACGAAGGCGGCAGAGGTGCCGAGGTAGCTGGGCACCTGGCCCTTGACGATCAGCAGGAAGATGATCGTCGCGATGCCGCTCATCATGATGGCGAGCTGAGGGTTGAGCCCCATGATGATGGGGAAGACGAAGGTGGCGCCGAACATCGCGACGACGTGCTGGGCACCCAGACCGACGGTGCGACCCCAGGACAGGCGTTCGTCGGGGGCGACGACCTCCCCCGGAGCGGGCGACTTGCCGTCGCCGTGCAGCTTCCAGCCGATTGCCATGTGGAACTCCTCCCACCGGACGGACGTCCGGCAACTGTGCGATCCCTGCGGCCCCGGGTGGACGGCCGAGTGGTGATCAGGATGGGGGAACGCTAGGCAGACGTGTGGGAGGTCACACCGGCGACTTTCGCCCAGCGGCCCCCTCGATCCTTGTCACGCTGTGCGCTCGCGGCCGCGGACGGCGTCCGGCGCCTTCCGCGCGTGTCCCGGCATACCGGGACGGACCCGGACACGGGTCTCTCACCGGCAGGGTCACAGCCCCCGCATCGCGACGACGCGCAGGGCGAGGGCGACGTCGAGGCGCAGGTTGGCGTCGGTGGTGAACGGTCCGAGGATCCGCTCGAGCTTCGTGATCCGGTAGCGCAGGGTGTTGTAGTGGAAGTGCAGTCGCCGAGCCGTCTCGGCGACGTTGAGGTTGGTCTCCAGCAGCACCTCGAGCGTGCGACGCAGGTCCTCCTGCTCGGCGCCGGGGCCGGCGAGCTCCCGCAGCGTCTCGGTCGCGAACGACCGCAGCTCCGCTCCGTCCGGCACCAGGCTGAGCAGCCGGTAGACGCCGAGGGAGTCGAAGTGGCTGACGGTGCCGGCGCCGTCCACCTGGCGACCGACCCGGACGGCGGTGCGCGCCTGCTCGTACCCGGCCGGCACCTCGGCCAGCCCGGTGCACACCCGGCTCACCCCCAGGGAGAAGGACCGCCGGCCTCCCCCACCCTCCCCGCGGATGGCGGCGACGAGCTCACGGACGGCGCGGGGCACGTCACCGTCGGACGGCACCCCGATCAGGGCGACCGCCTCGGTGCTGAACGCGGCCGTCGCCGCGCCCGGGTCCCGGGCGCCGACGGCGATGCCGAGCGCGGTCGCCTGCCGCTCGACGAGCGGGCGCAGCGCGGTGGACGTGCCCGGGCCGCGGGTGTCCCGGGGGTCGTCGTCGGGTTCGAGCACGAGGACGACGAGCGGCCGGTCGAGGTCCCACCCGAGCCCGGCGGCGTGCCGGGCGGCGAGCGCCGGGTCGCCGGAGCGGCCGAGCAGCACGTCCCGCAGGAAGTCCGAGCGGTACTTGCCCTCCACTGCGGCGACCGCCAGCTCTCGGGTGACGACGAGCGCGGCCGCCGTCGCGGCTCGCTCCAGCGCCTGCAGGTCGTCCTCGCCGAGGCGGCGGTGCCGGGAGAACGCGGCGATCCGGCCGTGGTCCAGGCTGCCGGCGGCGACGGTGACGACGGCGTGCCCGCCGCCGTCGGGGTGCTCGTGCAGCCCCAGCGCGCAGCCGGGGTCCTCCACCCGCAGCCGCCCGGCCGCGTCGAGCAGGCGGGCGCAGGGCTCGGCGGCCAGCTCGCCGGGGTCGCCGGCGGAGGCGACCGGGCGGCCGTCGGGGGCGGTGACGAGCACGGTGACCCCGAGGGCGTCGGCGGTGCCGGCGGCGAGCTCGGGCAGGCCGCCGCCGCCCAGGACGATCCCGACCAGGTGCCGGTGCACCTCCTCGGCGCGGGCCAGCGTGCGTGCCTGCCGGTTGACGAGGTCGCTGAGCACCTCGGTGAGAACGTCGTCGAACGACACGTGCTCGGGCAGGGCCAGCACGGGCAGGCCGAGCCGGTCGGCGACCTCGACGACGGACTCGGGCAGGTGCTCCAGGTAGCGACCCAGCTTGATCCCCAGGGCGCTCACCCCGGCCGCGTCGAGCTCGACCACCAGACCGGCGAGCCGCTCGGGCTCCTCCCGCAGCGGGTAGCCGGTGGTGAGCAGCAGCTCCCCCGCGCGCACCCACCGGGCGATGTCGGGCACCTCCATGACGTTGAGCCGGGTCACCACCCGGTCCAGGCCGTCGGCGCCGGCCAGCACCTCGGTACCGGCCAGCACGTCGGTGTTCAGCACCCGCCGCACGGACAGGCCGAGCCCGGTCTCCCGGACGCTCGGCAGGGTCGGACGACCGGGGCTCGGCAGAGTCGGACGAGTCGAGGCCAGTTCGTTGGCAACTTCGGCCATCCCGGCAGGGTAGCCGCAGCCCGTAGCGTCGGACGCCGACCGGCTCGAGGGCCGAGGACCGAGGACGCCCGG
The DNA here is from genome assembly GCA_020881835.1 of Kineosporiaceae bacterium SCSIO 59966. Lineage (NCBI taxonomy): Bacteria > Bacillati > Actinomycetota > Actinomycetes > Kineosporiales > Kineosporiaceae > Kineosporiaceae bacterium SCSIO 59966. The sequence goes on along the minus strand of CP052876.1, from coordinate 1,330,833 downwards.
CGACCGCAGGAGGAGGACGGCGTGCCCGCAGCGCTGCCGGTGGCCGCGGCCGCCCCGCTCGCCCCACTGCTCGACGGCCCTCCCCTGCCGGCCCGTGTCGCCGTCACCGGTCGCTGGGCCGCCTACCTCCTCGCCCCACCCGCCGCAGCCGGCCGACCGGACCGAGTGCTCGTGATCGCCACCCCGGACGCCGTCGTCCCGCCGTGCGCCGTCGTGCTGCGCGCCGGCCTGACCCCGGCCGACCTCGTCGCCGTCGGCGACGAGGTGACCGTCGGCGGCGGCGGCCTGCGCACCCCGGCGGGGGTGCTCGCCGTCCGCAGGTGGTGGACACCGCCGCGACTGCCGACCGGCACCCCCGACCGGGCCTCGGCCCGCGTCGCCGCCGCACTGCTCGGCGAGCTGCCGGTCCTCGGTGGGCCCGACGACGCCCGCTCCCGGGCCCTGCTGGCCGCAGCGCCCGCGGCCGAGGCCGTCCTGGCCGGGGACGTCACCGGCGCCGTCACCGCGCTGACCCGGGTGATCGGCCTGGGTCCCGGCTCGACCCCGTCGGGGGACGACGTCGCGGCCGCCGTCCTGCTCGCCGGCCGCGCGGTCGGTGCTCCCCGCCTGGACCGCACCGCCGACGCCGTCCTGCGCGCCGCCACCGGACGTACCACGCCGGTGTCGATGGGGCTGCTCGCCGAGGCGGCCGCCGGCCGTGCCGTCCCGCCGGTCGTCGGCGCGCTGCGGGCCCTGCTCGGTGCCGCCCCGGTGGAACCGGCCGTGCGCCGCCTGCTGGCGGTGGGGTCGACGTCCGGCACCGATCTGGCCACCGGCCTGGTCGCCACCGTCGCCGCGGCCGTCCGGCGCACCCGCCCCCGGCCGCCCCAGGACCTGTCCGCCTCGCTGAGGAGAAGCGCATGAAGCAGCACGTCGAGGTCCGCAAGGGCCAGTACCACGACTCGGTGACCCTGCTGTCGGTCAGCCGGACCGTGGCCGCCGTCGAGGGCATCGCCGCCGCCCAGGTGGCGATGGCCACCGAGCTCAACCTCGACGTGCTCACCGGGATGGGCTTCGAGGTCCCGCCGAGCGCCCCGGAGGACCTCGTCGTCGCCGTCCGGGTCGCCGACGACGCCGAGGACCCGGACGCCGCCGTGCAGGCCGCGCTCGCCGTCCTCGCCGACGCCCTGTCGACCAAGGAGGCCGGCCCCACCGGCGCTGCGGCCGAACCTGCCCGTACGACCGGGATCGCCCTGGCCCGGCAGCCGGCACCCGTCGCCGTGGTCTCCGTCCCCGGCCGGCACGCGACCGTCGAGGCGCTCGACGCCGTGCGCGCCGGCTCGTCGGTCATGGTGTTCAGCGACAACGTCCCGGTCGCCGACGAGGTGCTGCTCAAGCGGGAGGCCGCGCGGCGCGGCGTGCTCGTCATGGGCCCCGACTGCGGCACGGCCGTCGTCGGCGGGGTCGGCCTCGGGTTCGCCAACGTCGTACGCCCCGGCCCGGTGTCCCTCGTCGCCGCCAGCGGCACCGGTGCCCAGCACCTGATGGCGCTGCTGGACGCCGCCGGGATCGGCGTCCGGCACTGTCTGGGGCTGGGCGGGCGCGACCTCGGCGCCGAGGTCGGTGGGCTCGGCGCCGAGCAGGCCCTGCGGGTGCTCGCCGCCGACGAGGCCACCGAGATGGTCGTCCTGGTCTCCAAACCGGCCGACCCGCAGGTCGTCGGCCGCCTCGAGGACGTCGCCGCCGACCTCGGTCTGCGCGTCGAGTGGGCCACCCTGGGCGCCGACCAGCCCCATCTCACCGCGGCCGCCGAACGGGTCTGCGCGGCTCTTGGCCGTCAGGTGCCGACGTGGCCGACGTGGGGCGACGTCGACCGCGCCACGGCCGACCGCGCCGAGGGCCTGGTGCGTGGCCTGTTCGCCGGCGGGACGCTGTGCGACGAGGCGATGGCCGTCGCCGGCCGCCGGCTCGGACCGATCGCCTCGAACATCCCGCTGGCGGGGTGGCCGGCGCTCGCGGTGGACGGCCCCTCCGCGCTGGCGGCCGCCCTGCGCGGGGCCGGGCACGCCATGGTCGACCTCGGCGACGACGCCCTCACCCAGGGGCGGGCGCACCCGATGATCGACCCGTCGCTGCGGCTGGAGGCGCTGCGCGAGACGGCCGCGGACGAGCGGGTCCGGGTCGTGCTGCTCGACGTCGTCCTCGGGCACGGCGCCCACGCCGACCCGGCCGCCGAGCACGCCCCGGTGATCCGGGACGTGCTGTCCTCCGCCCGGGCCGCCGGCCATGCGCTGGACGTCGTGGTGTCCCTCACCGGCACCGCCGGTGACCCGCAGGGTCGCGACGCCCAGGCCGAGGCGCTCGCCGCCGCCGGCGCCGCCGTCCTGCTGTCCAACGCCGCCGCCACCGAGCTCGCGGTCGACCTCGCCTCTGGAGCCCAGCGATGACCACGCCGTCCCCCCTCGCCCCGTCCCCCCTCGCCCCCTCCGTCGAGGCACTGCTCGCCGGCCCGCAACGGGTCGTCACCACCGGCGTCGACCTGTTCGCCGACGCCCTGGAGGCGCAGGCCGTCACCGCCGACCGGGTCGACTGGCGGCCGCCGATCGCGGACGCCGACGCCCTGCGCGCCGTCCTGACCGACCCCCGGGTCGAGGAGGCGAACCGGACGGCGATCGAGCGCGTGCTGGCCTCCGGCGCGGTACTCACCGACGTGCTGCCCGCCGACCAGGCGCTGCCGCTGCCGCGCGGCACGTTCTTCCACGCCGGCCCCCCGCTGACGTGGGACACCGCCAGCGGTCCGATGCGCGGCGCCCTCATCGGCGCGATGCTCTTCGAGGGCCTCGCCGACAGCCCCGAGGACGCGCAGGCCCAGCTGTCCGCCGGCCGGCTCGCCGACGGCACCGACGTCGTCCTGGACCCCTGCCACCACCACGCCGCGGTCGGCCCGATGGCCGGCGTCATCAGTCCGGGCATGTGGGTGTTCGAGCTGACCGACCCCGCCAGCGGGCGCACCGCCTACTGCTCCCTCAACGAGGGCCTCGGCAAGGTGCTGCGCTACGGCGCCTACGGCGAGGAGGTCACCGAGCGGCTGCGGTGGATGTCCGGCGTGCTCGGGCCGTTGCTGCAGCAGGCCGTCCGGCGGCGGGCCGCCTCGGACGCCGGGCCGCTCGACGTCCGGGCGATCATCGCCCAGATGCTGCAGATGGGCGACGAGGGCCACAACCGCAACCGGGCCGGCACGATGATGCTGGTCCGCGAGCTGGTCCCCGAGCTCCTCGAGCTCGGCGCCGACCCCGGCGACGTCGCGGACGTCGTCCGGTTCTGCAACGGCAACGACCACTTCTTCCTCAACCTCGTCATGCCCGCCTGCAAGCTGGCCCTGGACGCCGGCCGGGATGTGCCCGGCTCGACGCTGGTCGTGGCGATGGCCCGCAACGGCACGGAGTTCGGCATCCAGGTCTCCGGCACCGGCGACCAGTGGTTCACCGGCCCGGCGGAGGTGCCCGACGGGCTGTTCCTCGGCGACTACACCGAGGAGGACGCCAACCCCGACATCGGCGACTCGGCGATCACCGAGACCGCGGGCATCGGCGGGTTCGCGATGGCCGCCGCCCCGGCGATCACCGCGTTCGTGGGCGGCGACGCGGACTTCGCCCTCGCCACCACCCGGCGGATGTACGACATCACCCTCGCCGAGCACCCCGCCTTCCAGGTGCCGATCCTCGGCTTCCGCGGCACCCCGGTCGGGATCGACGTGACCGCGGTGGCGCGGACCGGCATCCTGCCGCAGATCAACACCGGCATCGCCGGCAAGGTGCCCGGTACCGGGCAGGTCGGCGCGGGGCTGGTGAACCCGCCGGCACAGTGCTTCACGGCGGCGGTGGCCTGTGGCTTGCGCCGTTAAATGGCGGGGTTCTGTAGGTGATATGTGGCGGGCCCCGGTCAACTGACGCCGATGACGAGAGTGCTGGCGGCGGCTTCGATGACGTCGTTGGTGATGGTGTCGAGTTCGTTGATCTTCAGGACGCGCTCGATCTGGGGGGAGAGTCGTTCCAGAAGCCGGAAGTTACCTCGGGTGATCCGGGCGATGGCGGCGATGGCTTGGGCGTCGGTGAAGTCCTCTGGGTCGAGGATCTTACCGAGGGCGCGCCAATGCCGTTGCAGGACGAAGAGCAGTTCCTCCTTGCCCAGGGGCCGGTACTGGTGGGCGAAGCCGACGCGGCTGTAGAACTGGGGATAGTGGCTGAACTGCTTCTCCAGACCGGGCATGCCGATCAGGATGAGGGCAAGGTTTTCTCGGTCGTAGCGATCGCGCAGCAGTTCCATTGCGGTGGGGCGGAGGCGTTCGGACTCATCGACGATGACCAGCTCCACGTAGTTCCTGCTGTGGCGCCATCCGCGCGTCTCTGGCGTGACCTGCCCGGCCGGCGCGAGGTGCTGCTCGATGCAGATGTTGGTGCGGGTGATGACCTGGTCGAGTTCGTCCTTCAAGGCTCGTGGCGTGGTCAGCACGCTGGGGGTGTAGAGCACGGTGCGGCTCTTGGCCAGCGCAGCGTAGACCTGCGCGTCACTGTCGGAGCGCGGTCCCCAGTAGGTCAGCAGGTCGTGGACCTTGTCCCAGCGGGCGTAGCGGCGCGCGGAGAGCGTCTTGCCCACGCCGGCTGGGCCAAAGCACAGGCCGATGGTGTGCCCGCGCCGCACGGCGTCGGCGAACTCGGTGAAGCGGCGGTGTTCTTTGGTCACGATGAAGCGCTGACTCACCTTAGGTCCTCTCTGTAAACCTTCAACTTCCGCCGTGGCGCCGGTGGCGGCGCCTCGGTCGCTGGTGGCGTTTCGGTGGTGTGGGTGGCCACGACGGCGATCCGCTCGTTGATGCCCTCCCGCAACGCCCGGCGCCGGGCGTTGCGGGAGGCCTGGACCTCCTTGAGGCTGACCTTCTGGTCGTGGTGGTCCTGGTTGATGGCCTTACAGACGAACTCCTCGTGGTCGAACACGCGGATCTCGGTGATGTCCCTGGGGTCGTAACGGATCACGACCGCCCGGCCGACATAGCCAGCCAGGGTCGGGGAGATGTAGCGCAGGCCCTGGAAGTGGATGCCATCGCGGCGCACCACCCTGGTCTGGGCGACGGTGAGCAGCAGCCCGTCGAGGTCCTCCAGGCTCTCCGGCATGCGCGGTAGCCAGCCATCGGCGATCCAGGCAGCGCGCGGGGAGGTGCCGAGCTCGCTGTGAGTCCGGTCGTTGTAGGTGATCACGAACTCCTCCAGCGCAGCGTCGAGCTCAGCCAGGGACAGCTTTGGCGTTGGCCAGGGGTGGCCCTCGGCGATGTACCCAGGCAGACCAGCCAGCAGCTCGGTGTTCACGGTCCCGAAGATCCTCTCCACCTTGCCGCGACCCTGAGGACGAGCGACAGCAGAGTGGATGAGCCGGATATGCAGGTCCACGGCCGTGCCGGTGAGTTGGTTGCTGATGAAGTCGCTGCCGTGATCGACGTAGAGCACATCGGGCAGGCCGCACATCGGCCAGGAGAGGACGGCCTTGTGCCAGATCGCCTGGCGCAGCGCCAAGGCGGTGTTCTGGGCTGGTGGATCTTAAGCGGACGGTGACATTTGCTGTTTCATGCGGCGGCTGAGTGGTTTTGCTTGTACTCGTCGACGACCTCGGACGGAGTCTTGTAGCCCAGACCCGAGTGAAGACGTCGACGATTGTAGAACACTTCGATGTACTCGGCAATAGCTGCGCGGGCCCTTTTCCGGGTCGGGAACACAGTGCGGTACACCAGCTCGTTCTTCGCGGCGCCGAAGAAGCTTTCCGCCAGGGCATTGTCCCAGCACACCCCGGTCCTGCCCATCGACGGCGTCAGGCCGTGCCTATCCAAGTGCTTCGCGAACTGCTCGCTCGTATACTGGCTTCCCCGGTCGGAGTGAAAGACCGCGCCCTCGGAGAACGTCACGTTTGTGGCGGCCATATCCAGGGCGTCACAGATGAGGTCGGTGCGCATGTGCTCGGCCATCGACCACCCGACGACGGCCTTGGAGTAGCAGTCGATCACGGTCGCCAGGTATAGCCAGCCCTCCCAGGTGCGCACGAAGCTGATGTCGCCGACGAGCTTGCACCCCGGCGCCTTGGCGGTGAAGTCCCGCCGCAGGTGGTCGGCGACCCTGCCGTGGTCCTGGCCGTCGCGCACCGTGGTCCTCCGGTAGGCCCGCGGCTGGCAGGCCACCAGGTTCTCGGTGCGCATGATGTCCCTGACCAGGTCCAGCCCGGCGCTGGCGACCTCGGGGTCCTCGCTGCGGGACAGCACCGCGTGCACCCGCCGCGCTCCGTACGTGCCGCGGCCGGCAGCGAACGCGGCGTGCACGTGCTCGGTGACCTTGGCCCGGCGCAGCGCCCGCGCCGAGGGCAGGGCCTTGCACCAGTCGTAGTAGCCCGAGCGGGACACCTCCAACACGGTGCACATCCGGGTCAGCGGCAGCTGCTCCACCGGTGCGCCGGCACGAGCCTGGGAGGCGTAGTAGTCCTGCTCCGCGGCAATGAACGCGTAACGCTCGCTCACTGCTCCTCCCTCGCGAAGTAGGCCGCGGCTTTTTTTAGGAAGGCCACTTCCAGCCGCAACTCACGGGCCTCCCTCTCCAGCTCGCGTAGCCGCGCCCGCTCCGGCACCGACAACTCCTCACTCACAGGATGCTGTTCACGGTACTTCGCGACCCAGTTACCCAACGTCCCCGCATTGATACCAAGATCCCGGGCGACTTCCGCAATCGGCCTGCTCGACTCCACCACCTGCTTCACCGCCTCCTCGCGGTACTCAGGCGTGAACTTCCTGTACTTTGCCATAACGGCCCTCCCCTTCCAGGAGACATTCTCCCTATCGGGCCACTGTCCGTCGAGACCCCCACACCTCAGGCAGGTGATGGCTGCCGGCATCAGCGCGTCTTCGCGTACCGAGGCCCGTGTACCCCTCGGTGCGGTAGCGGGCGTGCCAGCGCTCCAGGGTGCGCAGCCCGACACCGGTGTCCCGGGCCAGGGCGGCGAGCGGGATCTGGTCCTCGACGTGAAGCCTGAGGATCTGCCAGCGCCCGGCCGCGTCCATGACCTACACGGCGCTTCTCGACTGTCGTGGTTCGACCACTGGGACACTTTGGCGGTTGAGCGCGCGGTAGATGGTGGCGCGGCTGACGCCCAGGACCGCACCGATCTTCGCCACCGTCATCTCATTCTGCTCATACATCCGACGGGCCGCCTTGACCTGGTCCGGCGACAGTGCGGGCGGTCGCCCGCCTTTGCGGCCACGGGCCCGGGCGGCGGCCAGTCCTGCGTTGGTGCGCTCACGGATCAGGTCACGTTCGAACTCGGCCAGCGCGGCGAAGACGTGGAACACCAGCCGCCCGCCCGAGGAGGTCGTGTCGATCGTCTCCTGCAAGGAGCGGAACCCCACGCCCTCCTCGGACAAGATCTGCAGCTGGTCGATAAGATGCCGGATCGAGCGACCCAACCGGTCCAGCCGCCACACCACCAGCGTGTCCCCCGGGCGCAACTGGTCCATCAGCTTCGTCAGCTCGGGACGGTGATCCAGGGAGCCAGAGATCGTGTCGACGAAGACCCGGTAACACCCCGCGGCAGTCAGCGCATCGACCTGCAGCGCAGCGTCCTGATCAGTCGTCGACACACGCGCATAACCCAGCAGATGCCCCACGGTACTGACTGTAGCGATACTCATCCAGCACTGGAAGTATCGAGCCATAGAATCCGGCACTGAGTTCCGCTACAAACGCCGTGGGTTGAGAGCCGCGAAGCGTCAAGCATCCTGGACAGGGCAACGCACCCTCGTCATCGCTGTAGCGGAATCGTTCGTTTACGGGACGACAGGCCGTCCCATATGACGCACCGTCACCGGACAACCCTTCTCGGGCGGTCTTGCGAACATTCGGGCGTGGGTTTCCGCCGATGACCTGCACCGCCTCCGCAACGGGTTCCTCCTACGGGACGGACAACTGGACCGACCGCAACCGCTGCGAGGGCGGACCACTGAGCCCTGATCCACCGACTGGGTTCGGCGGTGTGAGCGTGGCGTAGGGCGAGAATGCCCTCTTGAGCTGGGAGGATGTCGATTGCGACGTCTACGTCCAACCGCTCAAGAGGAGCACCTCGCAAGTGAAACCTTCTCACATGATCCGGCCGGTCTTCGATGACCCGAACCTGGTGTCGTCGGCGGGCCTGGTCCCTGCGTTGCGGCTGGCCGAGACCGCCGGCCTGTACGGCCTGCTGGAGGAGGTGACGGTGCCTTCGCCGAACGCGGCGGTGAAGGCGGCGTGTGTGGTCGGCGGGATGCTGGCCGGTGCGGACTGCATCGATGACATGGACCTGCTGCGGCACGGTGGGATGATGAAGGTGTTCGGTGGGGTCCGCGCACCGTCCACGCTGGGCACGTTCCTGCGGTCGTTCACCCACGGGCACGTCCAGCAGCTCGACAAGGTCAACGCCAACCTGGTGGCGGGCCTGGCGGTGCGGGTCCCGGGCCTGCTGGCCGGCGCGGACGCCGGCGGGATCGCCACGGTCGATGTCGATGACACGGTGCGGGAGGTCCACGGCTACGCCAAGCAGGGCGCCGCGTTCGGGTACACCAAGCAGCGTGGCCTGAACATCCAGCTCGCCACGGTCTCGACCCCGCTGGCCGCGCCGGTGATCGCCGGCGCGAGGCTCCGGTCGGGGAACACCGCCTCGGCCAAGGGCGCGGGGCGGCTGCTGGCCCAGGCCATCACCACCGCCCGCGCCGCTGGCGTGGCGGGCCGGATCCTGGCCCGGGCGGACTCGGCCTACTACGGGTGGGCGTTCGTCGGCACCGCGATCAGGCACCAGGCGTGGTTCTCGGTCACCGCCCGGATGACCAAGACCGTCACCGCAGCGATCGCCAGCATCCCCGCCGACGCGTGGCAGCCGATCTCCTACCCGGACGCGATCTACGACGAGGCCGAGCAGCGGTGGGTCTCCCACGCCGAGGTCGCCGAGATCCCGTTCACCGCGTTCACCTCCCGCCGCAGGGGCGAGCACGTCACCTGCCGGCTCATCGTCCGCCGCGTGAAACGCCTCCAGCCGTTCGCCTGCGATGGGACCGAGCAGGGTGAGCTGTTCGCCACCTACCGCCACCACGCCTTCATCACCAACAGCACGTTCTCGACCATCGAGGCCGACGAACGTCACCGCGACCACGCGATCGTCGAGCAGGTCATCGCCGAGCTCAAAGACAACGCGCTGGCCCACCTGCCCAGCGGGCGATACGCGGCGAACGCCGCCTGGGTCGCCCTGGCGGTGATCGCGTTCAACCTGGCCCGTGCGACCGCCGTCGCAGCAGACATGGCCAAGGCCAGATGGGCCAGCCTGCGCAAGAAGATCATCGACGTCCCCGCCCGGATCGCCTCGACCGCCCGCAGGCTCGACCTCCACATGCCCGCCGACTGGCCCTGGGCACCCGGATGGGAGTCGCTGTGGACGGCCGCGACCGGCCCACCCACCCTGGCAACGACCTGACCATCCAGCCCCAGCAGGGCGCGACTCGAGGAACCCGACGTGGAAGAGCCGGTGCAGGCCGGCGGACCAGCCACGCCCACGACACCGACCGACCTCATCAGGCCACCGAAGTCACCCCAGCCGAATCAACGCGGTGGATCAGGGCTGAGCGTTAGGGGGTCCCGTCCGGCTCCGATGCCCTCTCCAGGCTTCGGACCGCTGCCAGGCGGTGGAGCTCAGACCGTCGGATGAGGAGTGCGGCAACGGGCGCCCGCGATCGCGCTGGCGGCGTGATGATTGGTCGTCATTCGCGCCCTTTGGTTCCTTCGCGCACCATCCGACGATGTTCGCCGCGGCCGGCGGCGTGCCCGCGTTGCGGGCGGAGTCGTTCAGTCGCGAGCGATGTGAAGGGCGACCCAGAGCGCGCACCTTCGGCAGATGTAGGCCGGTTCGCTCCCGAGTGCGTGGAGCGACCTTCGTGGCCGCTGGCGGCCGCAGCACGAGCATCGTTGCTGGGTGTCATCGGCCATGTCGCGATGGTGCCACGGGCCGGTGACCTTCGCGGGTCACAGGTAGCGGCAGACGTCCTCGGGGGAGCATGTGGCCGGGTCGCCGGTGGTGGCGTGCTCGCGCAGGATGGCGATCGTGGTGCGTAGCTGCGCGAGCTCGGCGAGCTGCCGGTCGATGACCGCGAGGCGGGTGTCGAGCAGGTCGGTGACGTGCTGGCAGGGGGCCTGGCCCCGGTCTCGGATGGCCAGCACCTGGCCGATCTGGGCCAGGGTCAGCCCGGCGGCTTGGCCCCGGCGGATGAAGTGCAGCCGGTCGAGCACCTCGGGGCCGTAGTCCCGGTACCCCGCCGGGCTGCGGTCGGGGTCGGGGAGGAGTCCGACGTCCTCGTAGTACCGCAGGGTCTTAGCTGTCGTGCCCGACGCCTGAGCCACCTCACCGATCCGCATGCCACTCATTCTGCCTTGACCTTCCAGTGCACTGGAAGGTCGATCCTGGTCCTGAGGCGCGGCAACAAGGGAGGACTTATGACGGCAACGGACAAGGGCAGGTCGTATGACCTGGCAGTGATCGGGTCCGGTGGGGCGGCGTTCGCGGCCGCGATCCGCGCCACCACCCTGGGCAAGCGGGTGGTGATGATCGAGCGCGGCACCATCGGCGGTACCTGCGTGAACACCGGGTGTGTGCCCTCCAAAGCCCTGCTCGCGGCCGCCGAGGCCCGCCACGTCACACTCGACGCCGCCCGGTTCCCCGGTCTGCCACTCCCCGACGCCCCACCGGTCGACATGCCCGCCATGGTCGCCGGCAAGGACAAGCTCGTCGGATCGCTGCGCAGCGAGAAGTACGCGGCCCTGGCCGCCGAGTACGGGTGGGCCCTCCACCCCGGCGAGGCCACCTTCGTCGGCACACCGACTGAGCCGGCACTCCGCGTGACCGGCCCGGACGGCACGGCGGAAACCGTCCGGGCCGCGCACCACCTCATCGCTACCGGCTCCACGCCCTGGGCGCCGCCGGTCCCCGGCCTGCAGGAGGCCGGTTATCTGACCTCGACGACCGCGATGGAGCTGGACCACGTCCCGGAGTCGCTGCTGGTCATCGGCGGCGGCTACGTCGCCATGGAGCAGGCCCAGCTCTTCTCCCGCCTCGGTGCCCAGGTCACCATGCTCGTCCGCTCACGGCTGGCCTCCCACGAGGAACCCGAGGCCGCCACCGCCCTGGAAGAAATCCTCGCCGACGAAGGCATCGAGATCATCCGCGGCGCGGTGCCCACCGCGGTGCGCCGCGACCCGGCCACCGGCGAGGTCACGGTCACCGCCACCACCGCCGACGGCTCACACGAGCTCCGCGCGGCCGAGCTCCTCGTTGCCACCGGCCGCCGCCCGGTCACCGGCACGCTCGGCCTCGACACCATCGGCGTGCGCGCCGGCAAGCGCGGCGAGGTCATCATCGACAGCCACCTGCGCACCACGAACCCGCGGATCTGGGCCGCGGGTGACGTCACCGCCCACCCGCAGTTCGTGTACGTCGCCGCGGCCCACGGCGCCCTGGTCGCCGACAACGCCCTCACCGGAGCCGGCCGGGAGGTCGACTACCGCCACCTGCCCCGGGTCGTGTTCACCAGCCCCGCCCTGGCCTCCGTCGGAATGACCGATCAGCAGGCCCGCACTGCCGGGATCCGCTGCGACAGCCGCGTCCTGCCCCTGGCGCACGTCCCGCGCGCCATCGTCAACCGTGACACCCGCGGGCTCATCAAGATCGTCACCGACGCCGACACCGGCCGCATCATCGGCATCACCGCCCTCGCCCAGGACGCCGGTGACCTCGCCGCCGCCGGCGTCTACATCCTCGAGGCCGGCATGACCACCGACCAGGTCGCCAACCTCTGGAGCCCCTACCTGACCATGGCCGAAGGCCTCAAACTCACCGCCCAAACCTTCACCACCGACATCACCAAACTCTCCTGCTGCGCAGCATGAACCCGCACAGGGATCCCTATACCGGAGCGTCGAGCCTGGCGACCTCTCTCGTTCGCTTTGGCTCCGTCAGAGACCGAACGCTCCTCCGCTGACGAGGATGACGATGCCGAGGCCGATCAGGACGATGGGGAACAGGATGTGTTCCCAGCGCTCGAGGACTTCAGCGATCGGCGGCCGGGTGGCAACGAACTTGGCGACTACGACCAGGACCGCGACGAGCGCGAGGAAAACGAGGCAGTAGGCGACCACTGCGATGGGTTCCACGCTGAGGAAGACGGGGACATAGACGCCGATGTTGTCTCCGCCGTTGGCGAAGGTGACTCCTGCGACGGTCCACGCGCTGACCTTCGTGCCCGTGACCTTGGCGTCGTCGTCGTCATCGTCTCCGCGCCAGGCTTGCCATGCAGCCCAGAGACCGAGGGCCAGGGGGATGAGCCCGAAGTACGGGATAGCTGCTGAGGGCAGGAATGCTCCGGCTCCGATAGTCACCAGCACAGCGGCACCGAGGATGCAGGCGAACCCCACGTACTGGCCGACCAAGATGCGGGTGGTCGTCCCGCGTTGGCCCGCGCCGCGGGCGAAGAACAAGGAGAGCACGATGATGTCGTCGATGTTGGTCGCGATGAACAGGCCGATTGCCTGCAGGACCGCAGCCAGGATCACGCGCCCGCCTCTGCTGCGTCGCATCCGTGCACCGAGCAGGCAGGATCGATGCACGGGGCGTTCTCGTCAACCGCGAGGGTGACGTCAACCAGGGCGGTCAGCGCCTGCGTCAGGTGGGGATCGGCGATCTCGTAGCGCGTCTTGCGGCCCTCGGGTTCGGCAGCAACGATGCCGCAGTCGCGCAGGCACGCCAGATGATTGGACACGTTGGAGCGTGTGAGGTCCAGATCGCGGGCCAGCTCTGCCGGGTAGGCCGGCCGGTCGAGCAGCGTCAGGATGATCCGGGACCTGGTCGGGTCGGCCAGCGCGCGGCCCAACCGGTTCATCACGTCCAGGCGAGAAGCAATGGTCAGCATGCGCTGAACTATACAGCGAGGACTGAAGTGGTTTTACGCAGCCCGGAGTCGCTAAGCGTGCGAACGAGGCTGTGTCAGTTGGGGATCGACCCACGGGACGATTCGCCCGATCATCAGGGAACTCACGAAGCGGCGACAGAACCCCGCCACATAACGGCCAAGGCCACAGCCGCCCTGGCCGAGCGGGCCCGGCCGCAGGCCTGAGCACGCCGGTCACGGGTGCCGGAGGACCTCGTCCTCTGCCGGCGCAGCCCGCCGGCGTGGAGGGTGAGGGCAATCCTGATGGAGGAGCCCTCGATGGTCACCATGCCGACCGACACGCACCTGCCCGACACCCCGCCGGGCTACCGGTTGGTCTCGAGCCTCGATCTCCGGGCAGATCGTCGAACGGCGGCCCTGATCCAGGGCGGCTTCCTCGTCGTCGCCGGGGTGCTCGTCGTGTCGGCCCTGGCCCTGGGCGTGCCGCTGGACACCGGCTGGTCCACCGCCGTCGCGGCGGCCGTGACCGTCACGGCATGCCTGGGCTACATGCTGGTGCACGAGCTCACTCACGCACTGGCGCTGCGGCTGCTCACCGGGGTGAAACCGACGGTCCGGGTGCGGCTGCCGTACCTCGCCACCGGCAGCACGGCCCTGTTGACCCGCAGGCAGGCGATCACCGTCGCCCTGGCACCCGTCACGCTGTGGGGCGTGGTGCTGCCCGTCCTGGCGCTGTTCGTGCCGGCGGACTTCGTCCTCACCGTCTTCGTCGTCGTGGTGCTCAATCTCGCCGGTTCCTCCGGGGACGCGGTGCAGGCCCACGCGTTCACGAGGCTGCCGCCGTCAGCGCGGATCCGCGACGACGGCGCCACGACCTGCGTCTTCGACCGCGTCTGAGCAGGACCGCTCTCCAGGCGCGACGGGGCCGCTGGCCGTCGGTCCCTCGGGCCGGGTCAGTCGTCGCGGTCAGTGGCGGTGTGCCGGGCGACCAGGGTCGCCAGCCGCCGGGCCTCGGCGACGCTGCGCTCGCCGTCCGCGCGCTGGACCGCCATCACCGACAGCGTGTCGGTGTCGGCGAGGTCGAGCGTGGCCCACGGCGCGCCGCCACCGAAGTGCACCGACACGATCTCGGCCCAGCGCAGCTCCCGGGTGAGGAAGAGGTTGCGCACCCGCAGGCCGTCGTGGCTGGGGACGGCGGCCACGCTGGCCTGGCGGTGCAGGAACCACATCACCACGACGCCGACGAGGACGAAGCCGACCCGGTCCAGCCAGCCGAGCGGCGCCGGCGGGAACAGCGCCAGGACGAGCATGAGCGCCAGCCAGGCCACGCCCACCGGGTAGGCGACGCGTGGGGCCCGGTACGGGCGGAACGGGCGGTACAGGTCCTCGGCCATCAGATCCTGCATGCGTGGATCGTCGTGACGAGGATGGCGCGGGCGCCCATCTCGTACAGCTCGTCCATCACCTGGTTCGTCCGCGCCCTCGGCACCATCGCCCGCACCGCGACCCACTCACGGTCATGCAACGGGGACACGGTCGGGGACTCCAGACCGGGCGTGATCGCGCACGCCTGCTCCACGAGCTCGACGCGCACGTCGTAGTCGAGCATCACGTACTGGCGGGCGACGAGGACCCCTTGCAGCCGGCGGACGAGGACGTCCAGCTCGGGGGTCGAGGCGGCGTCCCGGCGCCGGACCAGGACCGCCTCGGACTCCAGGATCGGGTCGCCGAACACCTGCAGGCCGGCGGTGCGCAGCGTCGTCCCGGTCGACACGACGTCGGCGATGACGTCGGCGACGCCGAGCTGGACGGCGGTCTCGACGGCCCCGTCGAGGTGGACGACCTCGGCGTCGACCCCGAGCCGCTCCAGGTGGTCCTCGAGCAGGCCCGGGTAGCTCGTCGCCACCCGGTGACCGTCGATCTGCTCGACGGACTCCACGGTCCCCGGCCGGGCGGCGAACCGGAACGTCGAGGCCCCGAACGCCAGCGGCATGACCTCCTCGGCGTCCGCCCGGGAGTCCAGCAGCAGGTCCCGGCCGGTGATGCCGACGTCCAGGGTGCCCGACCCCACGTAGACGGCGATGTCCCGCGGACGCAGGAAGAAGAACTCGACGCCGTTGTCGGCGTCGAGCAGGACGAGCTCGCGGGTGTCGCGGCGGCCGGCGTAGCCGGCCTCCCGCAGGATGCCGGCCGCCTCCTCGGACAGGGATCCCTTGTTGGGCACGGCGATCCGGAGCACGGGCTGGGTCCTCACAGGTGGCGGTAGACGTCGGTGGTGCTGAGCCCGCGGGCCAGCATGAGCACCTGCAGGTGGTACAGCAGCTGGGAGATCTCCTCGGCGGTGCGCTCGGCGCTCTCGTGCTCAGCGGCCATCCACACCTCGGCAGCCTCCTCGACGACCTTCTTGCCGATGGCGTGCACGCCGGCGTCCAGCGCGGCGACGGTGCCCGACCCGGCCGGTCGCCGCTGCGCCTTGTCGGCCAGCTCGGCGAACAGGTCGTCGAAGGTCTTCACGACGGGCAAGGGTAAGCGGCCCACGGTCAGCAGGCAGCGGCGGCCAGCGCCCGCAGCTCCTCGACCGCGGCGGCGGCGTCCGGTGCCCCGTACACAGCACTGCCGGCGACGAACACGTCGGCGCCGGCCTCGGCGGCTCGCTCGATCGTGGCCGGGGAGATCCCGCCGTCCACCTGCACCCACACGTCGAGCCCGGCGGCGCGCACGGCCTCGCGCGCGCGGCGGACCTTCGGCAGGCACACGTCGAGGAAGGGCTGGCCGCCGAAACCCGGCTCGACGGTCATCACGAGCAGCATGTCGACCTCGGGCAGCAGGTCCACGAACGGCTCGACCGGAGTCGCGGGCTTGAGCGCCAGGCCGGCGCGGGCACCGGCCCGGCGCAGCTCGCGGGCCAGCCGGACCGGCGCGGCAGCCGACTCGGCGTGGAAGGTGACGTTCTGGGCGCCGGCCTCGGCGTACCCGGGCGCCCACCGGTCCGGCTCCTCGATCATGAGGTGGACGTCGACCGGGACCGGGCTCACCTGCACGAGGCGCTCGACGACCGGCAGGCCGAGGGTGAGGTTCGGCACGAAGTGCCCGTCCATGACGTCGACGTGGGCCCAGTCGGCTCCGGCGACGCGGGCCAGCTCGGACTCCAGGTTGGCGAAGTCGGCCGACAGGATGCTCGGGGAGATCTGGACGCCCACGGCGGCGAACCCTACCGGCGGCGCAGGACGGCGACGAACATCGCGTCGGTGCCGTGCAGGTGCGGCCACAGCTGGGCCGACGGCCCGTTCCCGAGGTCCGGGACGTCGCGTCCGGCGGCGAGCCGGACGAGGGCCGGGGTGTCCTCCGGGGTGACGTCGTCCCGGCCGCGCAGGACGTCGTCCAGGACCGTGACCGTCTCGGCCGGGTGCGGCGTGCAGGTGACGTAGGCGACCACCCCGCCCGGCCGGACGGCGTCCAGGGCGCTGGTCAGCAGGGCCCGCTGCAGCGGGCCGAGGGTGGCCAGGTCGGAGGGCTGACGGCGCCAGCGGGCCTCCGGCCGGCGCCGCAGCGCGCCCAGGCCGGTGCACGGGGCGTCGACGAGCACCCGGTCGTAGCGGCCGGGCTCGTCGGCGCCGACCTCGCGGCCGTCACCGGTGCGGACCTCGTAGCGGCCGGGGGTGCCGGCCAGAGCCTGCTCGACGAGCCGGGCCCGGTGCGGGGCGACCTCGACGGCGGTCAGGGTGGCGCCGCGCCGGGCGCCCTGCGCGGCGAGCAGCGCCGCCTTGCCGCCGGGACCGGCGCACAGGTCCGCCCACGCGGCGTCCCGTCCGTCGACGTCGGCGGCGAGCAGCGCGAGGGCGGCGAGCTGGCTGCCCTCGTCCTGGACCCGGGCCTCGCCGCGGCGGACGGGCGCCAGCGCGCCGGGGTCCCCGGCCGGGAGGACGGCGGCCAGCGGGGACCACCGGCCGGGCCGGGCACCGAGCGCGACGAGGTCCTCGACGCTGGCCAGACCGGGGCGGGCGGCGAGGGTGACGACGGGGCGGGCGTTGTCGGCGGCGAGCAGGTCGGGCAGCTCCGCGACGTCCCGGCCGTGGACGGCGAGGGACTCCCGCAGCGCCCGGACCACCCACGCGGGGTGGGAGTGCGCCACGGCGAGGTGGCCCACCCGGTCGGTGGCCGGGTCGGGTGCGACCTGCGCCACCCACGCGTCGAGGTCCTGCTCGGCGACCCGGCGCAGGACGGCGTTGACGAGGCCACCGGCCCCCGCGCCGACCGCGGAGCGGGCCAGGGCGACGGACTCGCTGACGGCGGCGTGCGTGGGGACCCGCATGCCGAGCAGCTGGTGGGCACCCAGGCGCAGCACGTCGAGCACCGGCGGGTCGAGGCGGTCCAGCGGCCGGTCGACGCAGCGGGCCAGCACGGCGTCGTAGAGGCCCTGGCCACGCAGCGCGCCGTAGGCCAGCTCGGTGGCGAACGCGGCGTCCCGGCCGCGGACCCGGCGCCGGCTGAGCGTGGCCGGCAGCACGAGGTTGGCGTAGGCGTCGTCCTCGGCCACGGCCCGCAGCACGTCGTAGGCGGCGCGGCGGGCCGGGTCGGTGCCCCTGGCGCGCTCGGCGGGTCGCTGCACCGAGCGGCGGGCCGGGCTGGCGCCGGGACGGTTGCCGGGGCGCTGACCGCGACGCTGGCCGGGGCCCTGGCCAGGGCCGGTCACGTCAGCCGCTCCCCCGGCTCGGGGCGCACCCCGCGGGCCCAGTCCGCCGCCGGCATCGGCCGTCTGCCGGCGGGCTGGACGTCGCCGAGGACGACCGGACCGGTCCCGGTCCCCACGAGGACGGCGTCCCGGTCGGCCCGCAGCTCGCCGGGGGCGAGGGCCCCCGGGTCCGAGGGTGGCGGAACTGCATGATCACGGGTGAGGGGTAGAGGGGTGGGGGGCAGGGGGGTGGGGGGCAGGGGGGTGGGGGGCAGGGGGGTGAGGGGGGCGAGCTTGAGGCGCTCGCCGCGGAACGTCGTCCAGGCCCCGGGGACGGGGGTGCACCCACGGACCCGGCGGTCGACGGCGGTGGCCGGCAGCGTCCAGTCCACCCGCGCGTCCTCGACGGTGATCTTCGGTGCCAGGCTGACGTCGTCCGCGGGTTGCGGCTCGGGCACGATGGTGCCGTCCTCGAGGGCGTCCAGCGTCGCGACGAGCAGCCCGGCGCCGGCCTGCGCGAGGCGGTCGAGCAGGTCCCCGGCGGTGTCCCGGGGCCGGACCGTCTCGGTGAGCCGGCCGAGCACCGGCCCGGTGTCGAGGCCCTCGTCGAGCAGGAACGTCGTGGCCCCGGTGACGTCGTCCCCCGCCATGATCGCGTGCTGGACGGGCGCGGCGCCCCGCCAGGCCGGCAGCAGGGAGAAGTGCAGGTTCACCCAGCCCAGGCGCGGGACGGCGAGCGCGGCCGGCGGGACGAGCAGCCCGTAGCCGACGACCGGGCAGGCGTCCGGGGACAGCTCGGCCAGCCGGGCGACGGCCTCGTCGTCGCGCAGGGTGCGCGGCTGCAGCACCGGGACGCCGTGCTCGAGCGCGACCTGCTTGACCGGGCTGGCGACCTGCCGGCGCCCCCGGCCGGCGCGTGCGTCCGGTCGGGTGAGGACCGCGACGACCTCGTGCCGGGAGGCGAGCAGGGCGAGCAGGGACGGGACGGCGGCCTGCGGGGTGCCGGCGACGACGAGACGCACCTACAGCGCCCGGCCGAACGTCGAGTGCGGACTGACCCGGACCTGCGGCACGGGCTCCCCCGCCCACTGGGCCTCGCGGATCGCCTTCATCGCGAGCTTGCGCTGGGCACGGTCCATCCGGTCGATGAACAGGATCCCGTCGAGGTGGTCGGTCTCGTGCTGGATGGCCCGGGCCTTGAGCTCGCTGCCCTCGATCGTCACCGGCTCGCCGTGCATGTTCCAGCCCTTGGCGACGACGCGCAGCGCGCGCGGGGTGTCGGCGTAGATGCCGGGGAAGGACAGACAGCCCTCCTCGCCGTCCTGCATCTCCTCGGACAGGTCGAGGTCGGGGTTGACCAGGTGGCCGAGCTCGCCGTCGACGTAGTACGTGAACACCCGCAGCAGCACCCCGATCTGCGGCGCGGCGAGACCGGCGCCCGGAGCGTCGAGCATCGTCTCCTCGAGATCCTTGACCAGGGTGCGCAGCTCCTTGTCGAAGTCCGTCACCGGTGCCGCGGGGGTACGCAGCACGGGGTCGCCGAACAAGCGGATGTCCTTGATAGCCACGTCACAAGGGTACGGGCGGCTTCAGGTTCGCCGCTGCTCGGTCGATAGGGCCGATGGAGGTGGCGTGTGGCGATCGAACCGGACCGGCCCGGGACGAGAGAGACGTCGGCGACGACGATCCGTCTCACCCTGCGCTACGTGCAGGACCGTCGCGGCCCGCAAGGGGTCGCCGAGGTGCTGCGTCGCGCCGGGCTCCCGGACGACCTCGCCGTGCGGGCGGACGACGCCGGCTGGTTCGGCTACGACGAACGGATCCGGCTGTTCGAGGCGGCGACCGCGGTCGTCGGGGACCCGCGGACCATGTTCCACGTCGGGGCCACCGCCCTCGAGCACGGCATCAGCCCCGGGCTCGTGCTGCTGCTGCGCTCGCTCGGCTCCCCGCAGGAGGTGTACCGGCAGCTGCCACGGGTGCTGCCGAAGCTCACCACGACGTCGGTGATGGAGACCCCGCGACCGGCGCAGGACCGCGTCACCGTGACCTCCGGGCTGCGGCCCGGGTACCGGCCCTCCCGGCTCAACTGCCTGTTCGCCGAGGGGCTCCTGGCCGCGGTCCCGGCGGTGTTCGGGCTGCCCCGGGCCCGGGTCGAGCACCATGACTGCCAGGCGGACGGAGCGGGTGCCTGCGTCTACGAGGTGCGCTGGCAGCCGTGGTCCCGGTTGCCGTGGCGCCGCCGCCGGTACGCCGAACGGGCCGCCGAGCAGGAGCTCGACGCACTGCGCAGGCAGCTGACCGCGCTCCAGTCCACCGCGGCCGACCTCGTCGGCGACGAGGACCTGCCGACGACCCTGCGCCGGATCACCGAGCGGGCGGCCTCCGCCGTGCTGGCCCCCGCTCACGTGCTGGCCCTGTACCCGCACGGCCACGAGCGGCCGACGGTGCAGTCGGCGGGGCTGAGTCCCGAGCAGGCGGAGGAGGTGGCGGCCCGGCTGCTCGCCGGGGACGACCTGGGACCAGGGGCCGTCGTCGTCGACGTCGCCTCGACCCGCCACCGGCACGGCCGGCTGGCCGCCCTGTACCCCGAGGGGCACCGCGGTCTGGAGGACGAGGGACAGGTGCTCGCCGCGTACGCCCGGCACGCCGCGGCGGCGCTCGACCTGGTCACCGCCCTGGACGCCAGCCGGCGAGAGGGCAGCCGGGCCGCCGCCCTGCTCGACCTCGCTCGCCGGCTCGCCGCTGCCCGTGAGCTCGAGGAGGTCGCCGACGTCGTCGTCCAGGCGATGCCCCGCATCACCGGCGCGCAGAAGGCCGCGGTACTGCTGTGGTCGGCCGAGGCTGGAGCGCTGCAGGGCATCGCGTCCTACGGACTGGACGCCGATGAGGAGCGGGCGCTGTTCGACACCGTGCTCCCCGCCGGTGACACCCCGGAGCTCGTCGACATGCTCACCAACCAGCAACCAGTGCTGCTGCGGGTGTCACAGACGACCCCGGTGCTGACCCGCCTGCTGCAGGAAACCGGCACCGGCACCGTCGTGGTCGCCCCGCTGGTCGTCCACGACGAGCTGCTCGGCGTGATCACGTCGGCCTGGGCCGAGGAGGGCGCCCTGGTCGATCCTGCCGAGACCACGGCCCGGCTCACCGCGGTCTCCGACCAGGCCGCCACTGCGCTGCAGAACGCCCAGCTGCTCGGCACGGTGCGCCACCAGGCCGCGCACGACACGCTGACCGGGCTGGCGAACCGCGAGCTGTTCACCCGCCGGATGGAGACCGCCCTGCTCACCGCGGACCCGGCCCGCAGGACCGCCGTACTGTTCTGCGACCTCGACGGGTTCAAGCGGATCAACGACCGGTTCGGTCACGCCGCCGGCGACGAGGTCCTGCGCCAGGTCGCCGCCCGGCTCGCTGGCTGCCTGCGGCCCTCGGACCTGCTCGGCCGGCTCAGCGGCGACGAGTTCGCCGTCCTGCTCACCGACCTGGTCGACGACGAGTCCGCCGTCGCGGTCGCTCACCGGCTCGTCGAGTCGTTCGGGCCCGGGTTCCGGGTCGATGGCAGCGACGTGGCGGTGACGTGCAGCGTCGGCGTGGCCGTCCACGAGGGCACCGGCGGACGGGGGGACCTGCTGCTGCACTCCGCCGACGCCGCGATGCAGGAGGCCAAGCGCCGGGGCCGCAACCAGGTCGGCCTGGCCAGCGCCACCCAGCTCGTGCACCCCGGCACCGGCGGGCTCGAGGCGGAAATCGCCCGCGCCGCCGCCGAGGGACAGCTGATCCTGCACGTGCAGCCCATCATCGGGCTCCACGAGGGGATGCCCCTGCTGGGCGTGGAGGCGCTGATGCGCTGGCGGCACCCCCGGCTCGGGGAGCTCCTCCCAGGAGCGTTCCTGCCGGTCGCCGAGGAGGTCGGCCTGGTCGCCGACCTCGACATGTGGGCCATCGACGAGGCGTGCCGGACACTCGCCGCCTGGGACCCCGGGGGCCCGACGCCCGCGTACGTCGCCGTCAACCTCAGCGCGGCGTCCCTGGTCGACGACCGGCTGCTCCCGACCGTCCGGGCGTCCCTGACCCGGCACGGACTGCGCCCCGAGCGGCTGCACGTCGAGGTGGTCGAGAGCCGGTCGCTGTTCGACCTGGCCCGCGTCCAGGGCCGGCTCGTCGAGCTCCGCCGTCTCGGCGTCCGCGTGGCCCTCGACGACTTCGGCACCGGCTACTCGACCCTGGCCTGGCTGCAGCGGCTGCCGGTGGACCAGCTGAAGATCGACCGCTCGTTCGTCCGCGCGCTCGGCGGAGACGGCGACGAGGCCCGGGACGCCGAGAAGCTCGTCCGCGGGGTCCTGGCACTGGCCGAGGAGATGCGGCTCGACGTCATCGCCGAGGGCGTGGAGACGTCCGAGCAGCTCGCCGCCCTTCAGGTCGCCGGGTGCCCGGGCGTGCAGGGCTACCTGCTCGGCCGGCCCGCCCCGGCACCGGACCGCCGCTCAGACCTCGACCCAGCCCCCGACCCCACCCCTCGGTAACCGCCGCACCCCTCGGTGATCATGCAATCCCGCCACCCCCACCCTTCTCCCTCCCCGTGATCATGCAATCCCGCCACCCTCCCCTCCAGTCCCCTCCCCTCCAGTCCCCTCACAGAATGCTGGGTTGTTGGCGCGACACGCCGGCCGCACCGCGCTGAGCACAGCATTCTGTGGTCGAGGGGTCTGGTCTTCGGCCAGGTCGTCAGAGCACTTCCAGCGGGTCGATCTGCACTCGCACCGCGCCCGGCTCCTTGCGCGCGCTGCGGACGGCTGCGGCCTCCCGCAACGCACGCGACAGCGTGGCCCGGTCGACGACCGGCACCCGGACGAGCGCACGGACCACCGGGGCCGGCGCGTCCTGCCCGGCTGCGGCGCGCGGGTCCTGCGCGACCGGGACCGGGCCCAGGACGTCTGCGGACGCCGGCAGCCGGGCGTGCCCGAGCAGCGCACCTACCGCGTCGGCCGGGCCGGTGAGGGTCGCCAGCGCCACCGCGGGGGGAAAGGCGAGCTCGATCCGCTCGGCGAGCTCGCGGGCGGCGTGCCAGGCCGGGTTCCAGCGCACCAGCGCCTCCACCGGCGGCAGGCCGGCGGGGGCAAGTAGCACGACCGTGCCGCCCTGCGCCGCGGGGCGGACCAGGGCGGCCGCGTTCGCCCACCGCCGCAGCGCCTCCTCCCCCGCCCGCAGGTCCGCCCGGTCGAGCAGCACCCACCCGTCGAGCAGGAGCGCGGCCGCGTACCCGCCGTCCGCGATCGGCTCAGCCCCCGGCGTGGCGACGACGAGCGCCGGCCGGTCCGGGACGCCGGCCAGCACCTCCCCGCCGCCGGAGGTGCGCACCGGGACCCCGGGGAAGGCCCGGCCGAGCTCCTCGGCGGTACGCCGCTGTCCGAGTACGGCCGAGCGCAGCGCCGTCCCCCCGCAGGTCGGGCAGGCCCAGGTGCCCGCGGGCCGGCCGCACCACCGACAGGCCGGCACGGCGTGACCGGAGGACTGGGCGAGCGGGCCGGCGCACGCCGAGCAGCGAGCCCGCGAGCGGCACCGGGCGCACTGCAGGGCCAGCCGGTACCCCCGGCGAGGGACCTGGACCAGGACCGGTCCGTGCTCGAGCGCCGTCCGGGCGGTACGCCAGGCCACCGAGGGGAGCCGGGCGCTGCGGGCGGCCGGGTCCCGCTCCGGCTCGGGGCCCTCGCCGGGTAGCAGCACCTGCGGCGCGGCAGCCCGGACGGCGGCGCGGTCCGCCTCGACCGGCCGGGCGAACCCGGCGTCCAGCCACGCCTGAACCTCCGCGGTGCGGGTGAACCCACCGACGATCAGGGCAGCGCCCTCCCGTTCGCTGCGCAGCGCAAGCAGCTCGCGAACGTGCGGGTACGGCGCGTGCGGCTCAGCGTGCAGGTCGTCACCGTCGTCCCAGACGACGACCAGGCCGAGGTCGTGCACCGGGGCGTAGGCGGCCGCTCTGGTCCCGACGACCGCGCGCACGGCGCCGCGCTGCAGCGCCAGCCACGCCCGGTACCGGGCCGCGGCGCCCTGGTCAGCGGTGAGCCGGACGTGCCGCCCGGTGCCCATGAGCGCCGTCAGGGCGGCGTCCACCCGGTCGACGTCCCGGTGGTCGGGGACGACGACGAGCGCGCCGCGGTCCGCGGACAGGGCTGTGGCCACCGCGGTCGCCAGGGCGGCGGGCCAGTCCTCCCCCGGCAGCGCCGTCCACGCCGCCCGCGGGGCCTGGCCGGCGTGGACGTGCTCGAGGAACGCCGGCCCCGCTCGGTACGCCGCCCACCGTCCGGCACCGGGCCGGGGCGGCGCAGCGGCCGACTCGGGCTGCTCACGCTTCTCGGTCCCCGCGTGCCGACGCGGGACGGCGAGCCGCAGCACGTCGGGCAGGACGCCGGCCCACCGGTCGGCGACCGCCCGGCACAGGTCCAGCAGGCCGGGGGTGAGCACCGGCTCCCGGGAGACCACCCGGCGCAGCGGGGCCAGTTGGCCGGGATGCTCGGCGGCGGGCTTGCGCGCCAGCAGGTAGCCCTCGACGTCCTGGCCGGCGAACCGGACCCGGACCCGGACACCGGGCCGGGCGTCGTCCGCCATCGACGCCGGCACCGCGTACTCGAAGGGCCGGTCCAGGTGCGGCAGGGAGACGTCGACGGCCACCTCGGCGACGGGGTCGCTGGCGGCAAGCTCGCCCGCCGGGACGGCGCGGCGCGCTGGACGGCGCGCCAGCCCGGCGAGCGGCAGCTGCCTGCCGTCCACCGCCTCGGCGCCGTCTGCCGTCGTCATGGCCGCATCCCACCAGACGCTACGGACAACGCCGTCCGGTCGGGTCGGTCACCGGGTGGTAGGACTCGCGTCCCTGGGGTAGAGCAACGACGTAGGACGACGACGGGGGCCGACGAACGGGACCGGGAGCAATGCGCCACCAAGGAGCCGTACCGCTGCTGCGCCGACTGCTGCTGCACGAACGCAGCCAGATGGCCGCCAAGGCCGCCGTCGCGGCGGCGCTGGCGTGGTTCGCCGCCGAGGTCCTCACCAGCGGGAGCGAGCTGGAGAGCTACCAGTACTACGCCCCACTCGGCGCACTCGTGGCGGTCCAGCCGACGGTGGCCGCCTCACTGCGCAGCTCGGTGGAGGCGGTGCTGTCCATCGCCACCGGTGGGGCGATCGGCCTGGCGGTGCACGGCGTCCTGGACCCCGGCCTCGGGGCCCTCGCGGTCGGCGTCTTCGCCGGCGTGCTGGCCGGCGGCCTGCCGTGGCTGGGAGCCTCCCGCAGCTGGGTGCCCGTCGTGGCCCTGTTCGTCCTGCTCATCGGCGGACAGGACCCGTGGACCTACACCCTGGCCTACGTGCTGCTGGCGCTGGTCGGCGCGGTCGTGGCGGTCGGCGTCAACCTCGCCCTCCCGGCGCTGCGGCTGTCCCAGGGCCGCACCGCGCTCATCCGCGCCCAGGACCTGCTCGCCGACCAGCTGACCGACCTGGCAGCGGGCCTGCGGCAGCACCCGGCCCCGTCGCGGCAGGAGTGGGCCAGGCGGCAGCGGGACATCGACCCGGCGGTCGACACGATGCGGTCGGCGGTGGCCGAGATGCTCCAGGCCCGCCGTGGCAACCCCCGGGCCCGCTGGCACGCCAGGGAGACCGAGCGCCAGCAACGCGCCGCCCACGGGCTGGAGCAGGTCGCCGTGCTCGTTCAGGACCTCGTCGCCGCGTTCGGCGAGTACCACCGCGGCGACCTGCCGACGTCCCCGCTGGACGACGACCTCGCCGCGACGACGGCCGAGACCCTCGAGGACCTGGCGGCCGTCGTCCGGGACTACCTCAGCCCGATGGACCCGGACGACGAGCGCGTGGTCGCCGTCGAGGAGCGGATCCAGGCGGTCACCGACGCGTTCGCCCGGCGGCGGGACCTCGACCCGGTCGACCTCGCCGTCATCGGCGGGGTGGTCGCCAACCTGCGCCGGGCGCTGGCGACCGTCCGCCCGGCCGGCGGCACAGCGGCGTCCGGCACAGCGGCGTCCGACGACGCGACGTCAGCCGACCGCTGAGCGCAGGTCCTCGACCCGGTCGGTCCGCTCCCAGGTGAACTCGGGCAGCTCGCGGCCGAAGTGGCCGTAGGTGGCGGTGCGCCGGTAGATCGGCCGCAGCAGGTCCAGGTCGCGGACGATAGCGGCCGGCCGCAGGTCGAAGACCTCCTTGATCGCCTCGACGATGCGGGGCAGCGGGACGGTCTCGGTACCGAAGCACTCGACGTACAGCCCAACCGGGTGGGCCCGGCCGATGGCGTAGGCGACCTGCACCTCGCAGCGGGTCGCGAGCCCGGCGGCCACGACGTTCTTGGCCACCCAGCGCATCGCGTACGCCGCGGACCGGTCGACCTTCGAGGGGTCCTTGCCGCTGAACGCGCCGCCGCCGTGGCGGGCCATCCCGCCGTAGGTGTCGACGATGATCTTGCGACCGGTCAGCCCGGCGTCACCCATCGGCCCGCCGATCTCGAACCGCCCGGTGGGGTTGACCAGCAGCCGGAACGACGAGGAGTCCAGGTCGACCCGGTCCAGCACCGGCTTGACGACGTGGTCGCGCACGTCCGGGGTCAGCATGGACTCCAGCGACACGTCCCGGGCGTGCTGGGTGGACACGACGACGGTCTCGATGCTGACCGCCTGGTCGCCGTCGTAGCCGATGGTGACCTGGGTCTTGCCGTCCGGGCGCAGGTAGGCGAGCGTGCCGTCCTTGCGGACCTCCGACAGCCGCTCGGCGAGGCGGTGCGCCAGCCAGATCGGCACCGGCATCAGCTCAGGGGTGTCGGTGCACGCGTAGCCGAACATCAGGCCCTGGTCGCCGGCACCCTGTCGGTCCAGCGGGTCCTCCCCGGCGCGCAGCCGGTCCTCCAGCGAGCTGTCGACGCCGGCGGCGATGTCCGTGCTCTGCCCGCCGATCGACACCTCTACCCCGCACGACCGGCCGTCGAACCCCTTGGTCGAGGAGTCGTACCCGACGTCGAGCACGGTCGAGCGCACGAGCGCAGGGATGTCGGCGTAGCCGCGGGTGTCCACCTCCCCGGCGACGTGCACGAGGCCGGTCGTCACGAGGGTCTCGACGGCGACCCGGCTGCTCGGGTCCTGCTCGAGCAGGCTGTCCAGGATCCGGTCGCTGATCTGGTCACAGATCTTGTCAGGGTGGCCCTCGGTCACCGACTCGGAGGTGAAGAGTCGCACGGGGCGGTCAGGACTGGTCACGTCACTCCAAAGGTTGCAGCGGCTGCTGACTGCCGCTGGGCACGAGCCGCAGCACATGTCGGCCGGGGTACCAGTGGCGCCGCCCAGCCTAGGGGGTGCCCCCGACAGGCCGTGGGCCGGCGAGCCGCAGGACGGCGTCCCAGACCGCGTCGGCGACGTCCTCCTTGGTGGCCGGGCCGACGGTCTGCTGCCCGCCGTCGCGGTCAAGCAGGACGACGGTGTTGTCGGCCGTGCCGAACGCCCGCCCGTCGCCGACCTCGTTGACGACGAGCAGGTCGCAGCCCTTGCGGGCGAGCTTGGCGCGCGCGTGCTCCAGCACGTCGCCCGTCTCGTCCCCGGTCTCGGCGGCGAACCCGACGACGAGCTGCCCGGGCCGTGGCGGGTCGGCGACCAGACCGGCGAGCACGTCCGGGTTGCGCACCAGCTCGACCACCGGGGCGCCATCGTCGTCCGCGGACTTCTTGATCTTCGTGGTGGCGGGCCGGGCGGGGCGGAAGTCGGCGACGGCCGCGGCCATGACGACGACGTCGGCGTCCGCCGCGGCCCGGCGGACGGCGTCGCCGAGCTGACGGGCGGTGCCCACCCGGACGACGTGCACGCCGGCCGGGTCGGGCAGATCGGTGTTGGCGGCGACGAGCGTGACCCGGGCGCCACGTGCGGCGGCGGTGGCGGCCAGCGCGTACCCCTGGCGGCCCGAGGACCGGTTGCCCAGGTAGCGGACCGGGTCGAGCGGTTCGCGGGTGCCGCCGGCGGAGACGACCACGTGCCGCCCGGCGAGGTCGGCTCCGGCGTCCGGGCGGGTCAGCAACCGGCGGGCAGCGGCGAGGATCGCCTCGGGCTCGGGCAGCCTGCCGGCTCCGGAGTCGGCCCCGGTGAGTCGCCCCGCGGCAGGCTCCAGGACGACGACGCCGCGCTCGCGCAGGGTGGCGACGTTGGCCTGGGTGGCCGGGTGCTCCCACATCTCGGTGTGCATGGCCGGTGCCATCAGCACCGGACAGCGGGCGGTGAGCAGCGTGGCGGTCAGCAGGTCGTCGGCACGTCCGTGCGCGGCACGGGCGAGCAGGTCCGCGGTGGCCGGGGCGACGACGACGAGGTCGGCCTCCTGGCCCAGGCGCACGTGCGGGACGGCGTGGACGTCGTCCCACACCTCGGTGGTCACCGGCTCACCGGACAGCGCGGCCCAGGTGGCTGCGCCGACGAACTCGAGCGCCCCGCGGGTCGGCACGACCCGGACCCGGTGACCGGTCTCGGTGAGGCCGCGCAGCAGCGAGCAGGCCTTGTACGCGGCGATGCCCCCGGACACGCCGAGGACGACGCGTGGCGACGGGGGCATGGCGGCGGGGCCGGTCAGCTGTCGGCGGGCTCGACGGTGAGCAGACCCTCGTTGATCTCACGGAGCGCGACCGACAGCGGCTTCTCCTGGGCGTGGGTCTCCACCAGGGGGCCGACGTACTCCAGCAGGCCCTCGCCGAGCTGGGAGTAGTAGGCGTTGATCTGGCGGGCGCGCTTGGCGGCGTACAGCACCAGCGCGTACTTGGAGTCGGACTTCTCGAGCAGGTCGTCGATGGGCGGGTTGGTGATGCCCTCGGGTGCTGCCACGGTTCCGGCCACGGGGTTCGTCTCGCTTCTCGGGTTCGGGGACGTGCGGACTCGCCGGGCAGTCTACGCCGCTCAGCCCGGCGCGACGGGCACCGGCTGCAGGCCCATGTGCGAGATGAGCTCGTCGGTGGCCCGGTGGACGTCGTCGTTCACCACGGTGACGTCGAACTCCGACTCGGCGGCCAGCTCGACCCGGGCGGTGGCCAGGCGCCGTTCACGCTCTTCGGGGTCCTCAGTACCGCGGCCGACGAGCCGGCGGACGAGCTCCTCCCAGCTCGGCGGCGCGAGGAACACGAACAGCGCGTCGGGCATGGTCTGGCGGACCTGCCGGGCCCCCTGCAGGTCGATCTCGAGCAGCGCGGGGCGGCCCTTGGCGAGCGCCTTGCGCACAGGGTCGCGGGGAGTGCCGTACCGGTAGCGGCCGTGGACGACGGCCCACTCGAGCAGCCCGCCGTCGGCGATCATCTGGTCGAAGGTGGCGTCGTCGACGAACCGGTAGTGGACGCCGTCCACCTCGCCCGGCCGGGGCGGGCGGGTCGTCGCCGACACCGACACCCACACCTGCGGGTAGCGGGCGCGGACGTCGGCGGACACGGTGCCCTTGCCGACCGCGGTGGGCCCGGCCAGGACGGTCAGCCGGCTGGGCCGCGGCCGCTCGCCGGGTTCAGGGTCGGGCACGGTCAGTGGTCGAAGCGCTCGACGAGGGCCTTGATCTGGTGGGATCCCAGCCCGCGGACCCGGCGGGACTCGGAGATGCCGATCTCGGCCATGATCCGGCGGGCCCGGACCTTGCCGACGCCCGGCAGCGACTCGAGCAGCGCGCTGACCTTCATCTTGCCGACGACGTCGTTCTGCTGGCCCTCGTCGATGACGTCCCGCAGCGAGCCCTGGGAGTACTTGAGCCGGTTCTTCACCTCGGCCCGCTCGCGCCGTGCCGCCGCCGCCTTCTCCAGGGCCGCAGCTCGCTGTTCGGGTGTCAGGGGCGGGAGCGGCACGGAGTCACCTCGGCGGTCGGCGGACGAGCAGGTTCTGGCCTGGCGAACCTAGCGACTCCCGCGGCGCGGCGGCAACGCGGGCCCACCCCGTCGCCGTGACGTCGGGCGGTCAGCCCCGGCCGAGGGCGGCGGCCGCCTCGCCCGCGGCGCGTCGGGCGGCCTCGCGCAGCCCCGTCACGGTCGGTCCGGCGGCCAGCACGGCCCGGCTCGTCGACGCGAGCACCTGCTCCCGTGCGGCGCCGAAGACGGCGCGCAGGTCGTCGGCGGTGGCGCCCTGGGCGCCGACCCCGGGAGCGAGCAGCGGGCCGCGTACCGCGGCCAGGTCGACTCCGAGGCGGCGGACGGCGTCCCCGGTGGTGGCGCCAACCACGAGCCCGACCGGTCCCATCGCCTCCCCCGCCGCCACGACGCCGGCGTTCGCCGCGGCCGCCTGTCGGGCGATCCGGACGGCGACCGGCACGCCGTCCGGGTCGGTGGCGTGCTGCACCGAGGCGCCCTCGGGGTTGGACGTGAGGCACAGCACGAACACCCCGCGCCCGGTCGTCGTGGCGAGGTCGAGGACCGGGCGCAGCGACCCGAACCCCAGGTAGGGCGAGACGGTGACGGCGTCCCCGGCCAACGGGGAGGAGTCCCCGACGTAGGCGTCGGCGTAGGCCTGCATCGTGGAGCCGATGTCGCCGCGCTTGGCGTCGACGACGCACAGCGTGCCGGCGGCCCTCAGGTCGGCGACCACCCGCTCGAGCACGGCGACGCCCGCGGACCCGTGCCGCTCGAAGAACGCGGCCTGCGGCTTGACAGCGGCCACGGAGCCGGCCAGCGCCTCGACCGCGGTGAGCGAGAACCGCTCGAGCCCGGTGGCGTCGTCCGTCAGGCCCCAGTCGTGCAGCAACCCGGGGTGCGGGTCGATGCCCACGCACAGCGGGCCGTGCGTGGCCATCGCGGTCGCCAGCCGGGCCCCGAACCCTGGCCGCTGGTCGGCCGCGCTCACGAGGAGACCTCGCTGCCCACGGCGTCCGCCAGGGACGCGAACCCGTTGTCCCGCAACCGTTGCGCGATCCCTCGGTGCACCCGTCGCGGCCACAGCGGCCCGCCGTAGACGAGTCCGGTGTAGCCCTGCAGCAGCGTCGCACCGGCCCGCAGCCGCTCCCAGGCGTCGTCGGCGTCCTCGATACCGCCGACGGAGACCAGGACGAGCCGGTCGCCGACGCGGTGGCGCAGCAGGCGCAGCACCTGCAGCGACCGCTCGCGCAGCACCGGACCGGACAGCCCGCCGGCCCCCGCGGCCTCGACGTCCGCGGCCGGCGACGCGAGCCCCTCGCGGGAGACGGTGGTGTTCGTCGCGACGATCCCGTCCAGACCGAGCTCGAGGGCGAGGTCGGCGACCGCCAGGACGTCGTCGTCCGCGAGGTCGGGGGCGATCTTCACCAGGAGCGGGACGTGCCGGCCGGCGGCGCCGTCGGCGGCCTCCCGGACGGCGGTCAGCAGCGGCCGCAGCGTCGCGACCGCTTGCAGGTCGCGCAGGCCCGGGGTGTTGGGCGAGGAGACGTTGACCACCAGGTAGTCCGCGACCTCGGCGACCTGGCGGGCGCTGAGCACGTAGTCGGAGACCGCCTCGGCGTCCGGGACGACCTTGGTCTTGCCGATGTTGACCCCGACGGCGACGGGGACCCGCCACCGGCGCGCCCGGCGGCGCAGCAGCCGGTCGCGGGCAGCGGCCGCACCAGCGTTGTTGAACCCCATCCGGTTGACGATCCCGCGGTCGGCGACCAGCCGGAACAGCCGGGGCCGCGGGTTGCCGGGCTGCCCCTGGCCGGTCACCGTGCCCACCTCGACGAAGGAGAAGCCGAGCGCGGCCAGGCCGTCGACGCCGCGGGCGTCCTTGTCGAACCCGGCGGCCAGCCCGAGCGGGCCGGGCAGGTCGAGGCCGAGGGCCTGCACCCGCAGCGCCGGGTCACGCGGCCCGAGCACCGCGGCGCCGAGACGGGCAACCCCCGGGACGGCGGCCACGGCACGCAGGGCGCCGAACGAGAGCCGGTGCGCGGTCTCGGCGTCGAGCCGCCGCAGCACGGCAGCGAAGAACGCCTCGTACGGCGTCACCCGTCGCCCCAGACGGCGTGGAGCGCCCGCGCGTGCTCCTGCAGCGACCGCACGGACAGGGCGCCGCCCCGGGCGTGCTCGATCCCCTGCACCGCAGCGGCCAGCTGCTGCACCGTCGTGATGATCGGGGCGTCGACGGCGGTGGTGGCGGCGCGGATCTCGTACCCGTCGGCGCGGGCGTCGCGTCCGGAGGGGGTGTTGACGACCATCGCCACCTCGCCGTCGCTGATCCGCTGCACGATCGTGGGCTCGCCGTCCGGCCCCGGCCCCTCGCTGTGCTTGCGGACCACGGTGCTGGCGATCCCGTTGCGCCGCAGCACCTCTGCCGTGCCCGAGGTGGCGAGGACCTCGAAACCGAGGTCGACCAGACGCTTGACCGGGAACAGCATGGCGCGCTTGTCCCGGTCGGCGACGGACACGAACACCGCGCCGGACGTCGGCAGCCCGCCGTAGGCGGCCGACTGGGACTTGGCGAAGGCGGAGGGGAAGTCGACGTCGATGCCCATCACCTCACCGGTGGAGCGCATCTCCGGGCCGAGCACGGTGTCGACGACCTGCCCCTCCGGCGTCCGGAACCGCTTGAACGGCAGCACCGCCTCCTTCACCGAGATCGGCGCCTCCGGCGGCAGGTCACCGCCGTCCCCGACCGCCGGCAGCATCCCCTCGGCGCGCAGGTCGGCGATCGTGGCGCCGAGCATCACCCGGGCGGCCGCCTTCGCCAGCGGCACCCCGGTCGCCTTGGACACGAAGGGGACGGTGCGGCTGGCGCGCGGGTTGGCCTCCAGCACGTAGAGGACGTCCGCGGCCAGGGCGAACTGCACGTTGAGCAGCCCGCGCACGCCGACCCCCCGGGCGATCGCCTCGGTCGACGCACGCACCCGGTCGAGCTGGCGCGTCCCGAGCGTGACCGGCGGCAGCACGCACGCCGAGTCGCCGGAGTGGATGCCGGCCTCCTCGATGTGCTCCATCACGGCGCCCAGGTACATCTCCTCGCCGTCGAACAGCGCGTCCACGTCGATCTCGACCGCGTCGTCGAGGAAGCGGTCGACGAGGACCGGGTGGTCCGGGGTAACCAGGGTGGCCCGGCCGATGTAGTCGGCGAGCATCTGCTCGTCGTAGACGATCTCCATGCCGCGCCCGCCGAGCACGTACGAGGGCCGCACCAGCACCGGGTACCCGATCTCGTCGGCCACCGCCTTGGCCTCGGCGAAGCTGGACGCCGTCCCGTGCCGGGGCGCGGGCAGGCCCGCCTCGGCGAGCACCCGGCCGAACGACCCTCGGTCCTCGGCGAGGTGGATCGCCTCGGGGCTCGTCCCGACGACCGGCACGCCGGCGTCGGCCAGGCGCTGCGCCAGCCCGAGCGGTGTCTGCCCGCCGAGCTGGACGACGACGCCGACCACCTCCCCGGACCGCTGCTCGGCGGCGACGACCTCGAGCACGTCCTCCAACGTCAGCGGCTCGAAGTACAGACGGTCGGAGGTGTCGTAGTCGGTCGACACGGTCTCGGGGTTGCAGTTGACCATCACGGTCTCGAAACCCGCGTCGCGCAACGCGAACGACGCGTGCACGCAGGAGTAGTCGAACTCGACACCCTGCCCGATCCGGTTGGGCCCCGAGCCCAGGATGACGACCTTGCGGCGGTCCGAGGGCTCGACCTCGTCCTCGAGGTCGTAGGCCGAGTAGTGGTACGGCGTGCGGGCGGCGAACTCGGCGGCGCAGGTGTCGACGGTCTTGTAGACCGGGCGGATGCCCAGGGCGTGACGCACCCCGCGGACGACGTCCTCGGGCATCGCGCGCAGCTCGCCGATCTGGACGTCGGAGAACCCGTGCCGCTTGGCGCGCAGCAGCAGGTCCGGGGTGAGCTGGTCGGCGTCGCGGACCTCGGCGGCCACCTCCTCGATGAGGAGGATCTGGTCGAGGAACCACGGGTCGATACCGGTGACCTCGTGCACCCGCTGGACGTCCGCGCCGGCGCGCAGCGCCTGCTGGACGGTGACGATCCGCCCGTCCGTCGGCGTCCGGGCCTGCTCCAGCAGCGCCTCGGGGTCGCCGGGGTCCCCGCGCCAGTGGAACGACGACCCTGGGGCCTCGACCGAGCGCAGCGCCTTCTGCAGCGCCTCGGTGAAGCTGCGGCCGAGCGCCATCGCCTCCCCGACCGACTTCATCGTCGTCGTCAGCGCCCGGTCGGCGGCCGGGAACTTCTCGAACGCGAACCGGGGCACCTTGACGACGACGTAGTCCAGCGTCGGTTCGAAGCTCGCGGGTGTCTCCCGGGTGATGTCGTTCGGGATCTCGTCGAGGGTGTAGCCGACGGCGAGCCGGGCGGCGATCTTCGCGATCGGGAACCCGGTCGCCTTGGACGCCAAGGCCGACGAGCGCGACACACGCGGGTTCATCTCGATGACGACGACGCGGCCGTCGTCCGGGTTGACGGCGAACTGGATGTTGCAGCCCCCGGTGTCGACGCCGACCTCGCGGATCACCGCGATCGCGATGTCGCGCAGCCGCTGGTACTCCCGGTCGGTGAGCGTCAGCGCCGGCGCCACGGTGATGGAGTCGCCGGTGTGCACACCCATCGGGTCGAGGTTCTCGATCGAGCAGACGACCACGACGTTGTCGTGGCGGTCCCGCATCAGCTCGAGCTCGTACTCCTTCCACCCGAGGATCGACTCCTCGAGCAGCACCTCGGTGGTGGGCGAGGCGTGCAGGCCGGCCGCTGCCATCCGGCGCAGCTCGGCCTCGTCGTGGGCGAAGCCGGAGCCGAGCCCGCCCATGGTGAAACTCGGTCGCAGCACGACGGGGTAGCCGAGCTCGTCAGCGGCGGCCACGCACTCCTCGACGGTGTGCGCGGTGATGCTGCGCGCCGAGGACGCCCCGCACCGGTCGACGACCCCCTTGAACGCCTCGCGGTCCTCCCCGAGCCGGATGGCGTCGACGTTGGCGCCGATGAGCTGGACGCCGTACTTGTCCAGCACCCCGTTCTCGTGCAGCGCGATCGCGGTGTTGAGGGCGGTCTGCCCGCCGAGGGTGGCCAGCAGCGCGTCCGGGCGCTCCGCGGCGATGATCGCCTCGACCACCTCGGGGGTGATCGGCTCGACGTAGGTGGCGTCGGCCATCTCGGGGTCGGTCATGATGGTGGCCGGGTTGGAGTTGACGAGGATGACGCGCAGCCCTTCCGCGCGCAGCACCCGGCAGGCCTGGGTGCCAGAGTAGTCGAACTCCGCGGCCTGGCCGATGACGATGGGCCCGGACCCGATGACGAGGACGCTGGAGAGGTCCTCCCGCCGCGGCATCAGCCCTCACCCCCCTCTCCCCCGTGATCATGCAATCCCGCCACCCCACTCCCCTCCCCCCCGTGATCATGCAATCCCGCCACCTTGCCGGGTGGCGGAACTGCATGATCACCGAGGAGGGTGAGGAAGCGGTCGAAGAGGTGGGCGGCGTCGTGCGGCCCGGCGGCGGCCTCCGGGTGGTACTGCACCGAGAACGCCGGCCGGTCCAGCAGCCGAAGCCCCTCGACGACGTCGTCGTTGAGGCAGACGTGGCTGACCTCGGCCCGCCCGAACGGGGTGTCGAACGCGCCCTCGAGCGGCGCGTCGACGGCGAACCCGTGGTTGTGCGCGGTGACCTCGACCCGCCCGGTGGCCCGGTCGAGCACCGGCTGGTTCACCCCGCGGTGGCCGTAGCGCAGCTTGTAGGTGCCCAGGCCGAGGGCCCGGCCGAGCAGCTGGTTGCCGTAGCAGATCCCGAAGAACGGCACCCCCCGGTCCAGGACGCCGCGCAGCAGCTCGATCTCGTCGGTGGCGGCGGCCGGGTCCCCGGGGCCGTTGGAGAAGAACACCCCGTCCGGTCGGGTGACCAGGACGTCGTCCAGGGTCGCGGTGGCGGGCAGCACGTGGACCTCGACGCCGCGCTCGGCGAGCATCCGCGGGGTCATCGCCTTGATGCCGAGGTCGACGGCGGCGACCGTGAACCGCTTGGGCCCCACCGCCGGGACGACGTACGCCGCGTCGGTCGTCACCTCGTCGGCGAGGTCGGCCCCGCTCATCGCGGGCGCCGAGCGAACCACCTCGAGCAGCTCGTCGTGCGGGCGCGCCGCCGCCTGGCCGGAGAACACCCCGACCCGCATCGCGCCACGCTCCCGCAGGTGCCGGGTGATCGCCCGGGTGTCGACGCCGCGGATCCCCACCACGCCCTGGTCGGCGAGCTCGTCGGCGAGCTCGCGGCGCGAGCGCCACGACGACGCCCGCCGGGCGGGGTCGCGGACGACGAACCCGGCCACCCAGATCCGGGCGGACTCGTCGTCCTCGTCGGTCCAGCCGGTGTTGCCGACGTGCGGGGCGGTCATGACGACGACCTGCCGGTGGTAGGAGGGGTCGGTGAGGGTCTCCTGGTAGCCGGTCATCGCGGTGCAGAACACCGCCTCGCCGACGGTCTCGCCGACGGCGCCGTACGGCTCGCCGGGGAACGTCCGGCCGTCCTCGAGGACGAGCACCGCGCCGCTCACGGCGTGTCCTGCCCGGTCAGCCCGGTGACGGCGGCGAGCACCGGACGCCGGTCGGCCTCGCGCCGCAGCCGCACCCCGGTGTCGAGAGTGACGTCCCCGAGCCGCCAGGTCAGCACGAGCAGCCCCTCGGCGTCGACGACCTTGCCGATGAGCCCGCGCTGCACCCGGGCGCCGAGCAGGTCGGCAGCCGGCACCCACACGTCGGTGGCGCCGCGGCGCTCGAGCAGGACGCCGGCCCGACCGACCCGGACGACGACCGCGCTGGGCACGCCGAGACCGTGCGGGACGACACGCTCGAGCTGCTCCCCGGCGAGGGTCGAGGTGACGTAGGTGCCCTCCGCGCCGGCGACCAGGTCGGCGGAGAACCCCTCCGGCACGGCCGGCGGCGCCGGCACGTCGGCCTGCCGCTCGTGCCGGCCCCGCCACCCGCGCCACATCAGCCACCACAGCAGCGGCACGGCCACGACCAGGACGACGAGGGCGATGGTGGTCTCCGCGCTCACCGGTCCACCTCCTCGTCTCCGACCGGCCGGGGTGAGGCCGGCGCGCCGTCCAGCACGGTGGCGTGCCCCCGGTGGAACGTCGCCACGACCCGCCCGGGCAGCTCGGTCCCGGCGTAGGGGCTGTTACGGCCCTGGGTGGCCATCGTCGCGGGGTCGATCCGGCGACGGGCGGCCGGGTCGACGAGGACGACGTTCGCGGGCTCCCCGACCTGCAGCGGCCGGCCCTGCCCGGCGACCCGGCCGATCCGCGCCGGAGCGCTCGACAGGACCCGCGCCACGCCGGCCCAGTCGAGCAGCCCGGTGTCGACCATGGCCTCCTGGACAACGGACAGCGCCGTCTCCAGCCCGGTCATCCCCATCGCGGCGGCGGCCCACTCGCAGTCCTTGTCCTCGACCGTGTGCGGAGCGTGGTCGGTGGCCACGACGTCGATCGTCCCGTCGGCGAGGGCCTCGCGCAGCGCGGCGACGTCGTCGGCCGTGCGCAGCGGCGGGTTCACCTTGAACACCGGGTCGTAGCCGCGGACCCGTTCGTCGGTGAGCAGCAGGTGGTGCGGGGTGACCTCGGCGGTGACGTCGACCCCCCGGGAGCGTGCCCAGCGCAGGATCTCCACGCTGCCGGCGGTGGAGACGTGGCACACGTGCAGCCGGGACCCGACGTGCCCGGCGAGCAGCACGTCGCGGGCGACGATCGCCTCCTCGGCGACCGCGGGCCACCCCTGCAGCCCCAGGACGCCGGACAGCTCGCCCTCGTGCATCTGCGCGCCGGCGGTCAGCCGCGGCTCCTGGGCGTGCTGGGCGACGACCCCGTCGAACGCCTTGACGTACTCCAGGGCCCGGCGCATGAGGACGGCGTCCCAGACGCAGTGCCCGTCGTCGGAGAACACCCGGACGCCGGCCGCGGAGTCGGCCATCGCCCCCAGCTCGGCGAGCCGCTCGCCGGCCAGTCCCACGGTGACCGCGCCGACCGGCCGGACGTCGACCCAGCCGGCACGGCGGCCGAGCCGCCACACCTGCTCCACGACGCCGGCGGTGTCGGCGACCGGGTCGGTGTTGGCCATCGCGTGCACGGCGGTGAATCCGCCGAGAGCCGCTGCGAGAGTGCCGGTCTCGACGGTCTCGGCGTCCTCGCGACCGGGTTCGCGCAAATGGGTGTGCAGGTCGACCAGGCCGGGCAGCGCGACCAGGCCGTCGCCGTCGACGACGCTCGCGCCGGCGGCGTCCAGACCGGTCCCGACTTCGGCGATCCGACCGTCGCGCAGCAGCAGGTCGGTGGGGTCGCCGCCCAGCGGCCGGACGGACTTCAGCAGGTAGGTGCTCATGCGCTGTCCTCCCCGGCCAGCAGGAGGTAGAGGGCGGCCATCCGGACGGCGACGCCGTTGGAGACCTGCTCGACGATGGTGGACCGGGCGCTGTCGGCGGCCTCGGCGGAGATCTCCAGGCCGCGGTTCATCGGCCCGGGGTGCATGACGATGGTGTGCTCGCCCAGCGCCCGCAGCCGCCGGGCGTCCAGGCCGTAGCGGCGGGAGTACTCGCGGGCGGAGGGGAAGAACGCCGCGGCCATCCGCTCCCGCTGCACCCGGAGCATCATCACCGCGTCGACCGGGCCGTCCTCCCCGCCGGCGAGCACGTCGTCCAGGTCGTAGGACGTCGCACACGGCCACGTCCCCACCCCCACCGGCAGCAGGGTCGGTGGGGCGACGAGGGTGACGTGCGCGCCGAGGGTGTGCAGCAGCAGCACGTTGGAGCGGGCCACCCGGCTGTGCAGCACGTCCCCGACGATGGCGACCCGGCGGCCGGTGAGGTCGGCGCCGACCGCGGCCGCGCCGTCCCCGCCGCCGACGAGGTGGCGACGCATGGTGAACGCGTCGAGCAGCGCCTGGGTGGGGTGCTCGTGGGTGCCGTCCCCGGCGTTGAGCACCGACCCGCGCACCCAGCCGGAGTGGGCGAGCCGGTGGGGCGCCCCGGACGCGCCGTGCCGGACGACGACGGCGTCGGCGCCCATCGCCTCCAGGGTGAGGGCGGTGTCCTTGAGGCTCTCGCCCTTGGAGACGCTGGATCCCTTGGCGGAGAAGTTGATGACGTCGGCGGACAGCCGCTTGGCGGCGGCCTCGAAGGAGATCCGGGTCCGGGTGGAGTCCTCGAAGAACAGGTTGACGACGGTGCGGCCGCGCAGCGTGGGCAGCTTCTTGATCTCCCGCTGCTGGGTGGCGGCCATCTGCTCGGCGACGTCGAGGACCTGCACCGCCTCGTCCCGGGACAGGTCCCCGGCGGAGATGAGGTGCCTCATGCGGGCAGGCCCTCCTCGCCGTCCCGCGACCCGGCGCCGTCGCCGCTCTCGATGAGGACGGCGTCCCGGCCGTCGATCTCCTCGAGCAGGACGCTGACCCGCTCGTCGGCGGCGGTGGGCAGGTTCTTGCCGACGTGGTCGGCCCGGATCGGCAGCTCGCGGTGGCCGCGGTCGACGAGCACCGCCAGCCGGACGGCGCGGGGCCGGCCGAGGTCGGACAGCGCGTCGAGCGCGGCCCGCACCGTGCGCCCGGAGAACAGCACGTCGTCGACGAGGACGACGACGCGGTCGTCGACGCCGCCGGCGGGCAGCTGGGTGGGGCCGACGCCACGGGTGGGGTTCCGTCGCAGGTCGTCGCGGTGCATCGTGACGTCGAGTGTGCCGGTGACCGCGTCGGCGTCCACGTCGGGCTCGACGGCGGCGATCCGCTGGGCCAGCCGGCGGGCGAGCGGGACGCCGCGGGAGGGAATCCCGAGGAGCACGAGGTCGCGCGGACCCTTGTTGCGCTCGAGGATCTCGTGGGCGATCCGGGTCAGGGCCCGGGAGATCTCCGGTGCCTCGAGCACCGGACGTGCGGACGCCATGGTGGGCGCCTCCTTCCCCGCCTCACGGGACGGTGGTTAAAGGAGCGGGCTGGCCGCACGGTACCCCACCTGTCGCGGCGGCCCGGACAAACCCCCCGATTCAGCGATTCGGCTTGACCGGCATGCTCACGCTCCGTGACGATCGAGGTCCAGCGGTCCCGTGACCGGGACGGATAGGGAGTGACGACATGACCTCGGCGTACGCCAAGGCACTCGGAGCGCGGCTGCGGTCGATCCGCACCCAGCAGGGCCTGTCACTCCAGGGGGTGGAGCAGAAGTCCAAGGGCCGCTGGAAGGCGGTCGTCGTCGGCTCCTACGAGCGCGGCGACCGCGCGGTGACCGTGCAGCGGCTGGCCGAGCTGGCCGACTTCTACGGCGTACCGGTGCAGGCGCTGCTACCGGACGCCGCGCCGTCCGGGCAGGCCGCTCCCCCGCCCCGCCTGGTCCTGGACCTGGAGGCCCTGCAGAAGGTGCCGCACGAGAAGGCGGGCCCGCTGCTGCGCTACGTGGCCACGATCCAGAGCCAGCGCGGGGACTACAACGGCAAGGTGCTGTCGATCCGCGCCGACGACCTGCGCACCCTCGCGGTGATCTACGACATGCCCCCCGGCCCGCTGGCCGAGGAGCTCATCAGCTGGGGCGTGCTGGACCCGGACGCGCGGCGGGCGGTGGGGCTGGAGCCCTGAGGCCGTCAGTCCACCAGGGAGGTCTTGAGGGACTTGATCCGCCCGAGCAGCCCGTTGACGAACGCCGGCGACTCGTCGGTCGACAACGACTTGGCCAGCTCGACCGCCTCGTCGATCGCGACGGCGTCCGGGACGTCGTCGTGCCACAGCAGCTCCAGGACGCCGATCCGCAACACCGCCCGGTCCACCGCCGGCATCCGCTCGACCGTCCACCCCTGGGAGTACGTGGCGAGGATCTCGTCGATCCGCTCGCGGTGGGCCTGAACGCCCTCGACGAGGGTGACCGCGTACTCGGGCACGGTCGCGCCCGGTGAACCGACCCGGTCGCGCAGCAGCGCGAGGGGGTCTGTTCCGCGCTGCTCGGCCTCGAACAGGACGTCGAGCGCGCGCTTGCGGGCCTTGCTGCGGGCGGCCACGGGTCAGTCGTTGACGCGACCGAGGTAGTCCCCGGACCGGGTGTCGACCTTGACCTTCGTACCCGTCTCGAGGAACAGCGGGACCTGGATCTCGTAGCCGGTCTCGAGGGTGGCCGGCTTCGTGCCGCCGGTGGACCGGTCGCCCTGCAGCCCCGGCTCGGTGTAAGTGATCTCCAGGACGACGGACGCCGGCAGCTCGACGTACAGCGGGGTGCCCTCGTGGATGCCGACGACCGCGGTCTGGTTCTCCAGCAGGAAGTTGGCGGCGTCCCCGACGGTGGCGGCCGGCACGTGCAGCTGGTCGTAGTCCTTCGTGTCCATGAACACGAAGTCCTCGCCGTCCTTGTAGAGGTACTGCATGTCGCGCTTGTCGACGGTGGCAGTGTCCACCTTCGTGCCGGCGTTGAAGGTCTTGTCGACGACCTTGCCGGACAGCACGTTCTTCAGCTTGGTACGCACGAAGGCACCGCCCTTGCCGGGCTTGACGTGCTGGAACTCCACGACCGACCAGAGCTGGCCGTCGAGGTTGAGCACCATGCCGTTCTTGAGGTCGTTCGTCGTGGCCACGTGAGTTGTCTCCGGTTCGCGTCGGTGCGGCTGCGGGCACGCGCGTACCGCGGTCAGCCTCGGGGATCGTCGTCCATGCTACCTGTGCTACCCGTGCTACCCGTGCTACCCGTGCTACCCGTGCTGGCCGCCCTGCCCGTGCTGACCGTGGTGGGATGAGACGCATGACAGCGACGAGGTGGACCCGATGAGCCCGAAGAGCCGGGGACGTCCCAAGGGCCGAGGACGCAAGGGAAAGGCCCGTGCCAGCCGCACGCGGCCTGAGCGCCCCGTCAACCCCGTCGACGAGATCGTCCAGCAGGCGGCGTCCCTCGTGCACGAGGAGGACGCGGTGCTGGCCGAGACGTGGGCGAGCGGCTGGCTCGGGCGGATGTGGCAGGCCGCGACCCGTCTGCCCGACGACCGCCTGCCCGAGTACTGGGCAGACCTGGACGACGAGGACCGGTTCGATCCCGCCGAGGCCGAGGTGGCCCTGGTCACCGCGCTCGTCCAGCGGGTGCTGCACCGGCCCAGCGCCGCCGGACTGGCCGCGCTGCACGCCTTCGGGCGGGTGGCGTCGGACGAGGCGACCGAGCCGCTCACCGAGGCCATCGCCGAGCTGTCGGCGACCCTGCCGGAACCGGCGTTCAGCGCCGCGCCCGCTGCGGTGCCGAGCCGGGCGTGGACCGCGGTCGACGTCTGGGGCGCCGAGCGGTTGATCTTCGTGGAGTTCGAGCAGCCGACCGTGCACACGCTCGTCGCCCAGGTCCTGGACGTCGGGGGACGGCTGGTCGAGTCCCTCGCACTGGCCCTGGGCCCGGGGGTCGCACAGGACTGGGCCGGGCACCGGGCCCCGGACGACGTCCCGATGGAGCCGGTGGAGACGCCGGTCGAGGTGGCCCTGACCGACCTCGCCGACGCGCTCGCCGCCAGCGAGCTGCTCGGCGCGACGGACGACGACTGGTTCGCCGAGCTGCGCGCCCTGGCCTGGGCCCGCTCGATCGACTACGCGACCGCGCCGCAGCAGCGGGCTGCTCTGGACGTCGAGGAGCGCGAACGGCTGCGCGCTGCGTTCGTCGCCGAGGCCGACGTGCCGGACACCCCGGCGACCGCGGCTCTGGTCGACCTGTTCCTCGACTTCGGCGAGACGTTTCTGCGGGAGCCGCTGGCGTGGAGCCCGCTCGCCGTCGCCGTCCTGCTCGAGGAGGCCCTGCCTGGGCAGGTGCACCTCGAGGACGACGCCCGCGACCTGCTGCCGGACGTGCTGCGGGCGTGGATCCGGTTCTCGCTCGCCCGGGTCGGGGTCGAGGAACGCTGGGTGCAGCCGGTGGTCGACGCGGTGGAGCCGGGGATGGCGGTTTACCACGAGGTGACCGCCCGGATGACGGAGCTCGAGGCGGACCTCGGTGGGGCGATCGGGGCGCCTGACGAGGAGGACCTGGCCTGGGACGACGACCCGGACGACGAGAGGTGGGACGACGAGGTGTGGGACGACGAGGGCTGGGGCCAGGACGGGAGGGGCGAGGGTCGGCAGGACTGAGCAGGTTCACCCGTTCGGGTGCATCGCGCGACCCGTTGTCGGACCCCCCGCCTAGCGTCCGGAGGCGTCAGACGTGAGTCGGTACTGCGGCGACGCGGACCGGCCCGCACAGCACTCCGAACCACGAACGGGGAACCATGTCTCACCCCAACGACCCGACTCCGGTCGGGACCCAGCCGGTCGTCCCGACCGGGCAGAAGCCGCTCAGCAGCGGGATGGCGGTCACCGCCTTCGTCATCGGCCTCATCGGCTTCCTCACCGCGTTCATCCCGGTGATCAATGCAGTGTCCATCGTCGGCGGCATCGTCGCCGTCGTCCTCGGCGTGCTGGCGGTCCGCAAGGCGAACGCCGGGCAGGCCGCGGGCAAGGGCCTGGCCGTGGCCGGCCTCGTCCTCGGCGCACTCGCCGTCATCGGCGGGATCGTCGCGAACCTGCTGTTCGGGGCCGCGGTCACCGCGATCGACGAAGCGGTCCAGGACACCGAGCAGCGGATCGCCGACCAGGAGGCCGACCGGGGTACCGCCGTGGACGACGGTGCCGCCGGTCCCGAGACCGAGGGCACGGCCTCGGACGACGCAGCTACGGACGACGCAGCCACGGATGACGAGGCGACGGACGGTGGCGCCGCCGGTACCGAGACGGTGCTGGCGCTCGGCGAGTCGGCCGAGGTCGGCGAGTACACCGTCACCGTGACCGCGGTGAACCTCGACGCCGGTGACGTCCTCGCCGAGGCGAACCAGTTCAACGAGCCGGCGACGAACCAGTACGTCCTGGCCGACGTGTCGGTGGTCTACACCGGCGCGGAGGAGGGGGACGCGTGGCTCGACCTCAGCCACGTGTTCATGGGCACGGACGCCCGGCAGTACGACGCGTCGGCCTGCGGCGCGGTGACACCGGCGCCGGTCGTGGAGGCCCCGACCCTCAACAACGGTGGCGCGGCGGACTATCAGGTCTGCTTCGACGTCCCCGCGGAGGCGATGGACGGCGGCCGGATCTTCGTCGAGGAGTCGTTCTCCTGGGACGAGTCCCGGGCGTACTGGGCAGTCCAGTGACCCGCCGGCGGTGATCCGGAGCGGGGCCGGGCCCTACGGCCCGGCCCCGCCCCGGCAGCCCCCTCCAGCAGCCCCGCTCCGGCAGCTGGCTACAGCAGCATCATCCCGGTACCGGTGACGGCAGCTGCCCACAGCAGACTGGCGAGGGTGCCGATGATGAAGCGCTCCGAGGCACCGGGGTGGCGCAGCTCCGGGTAGCGACCGAGCCCCTTGACGGCGAGCACCACCGGGACCCCGGCAGGCCAGCCCGCGAGCAGGGTCGAGGACATCGCGGCCCGCTCCAGCACCCCGATCCAGGCGCCGCCGCGCAGCACCTCGGAGGCCTCGTCCGGCTGCTCGATCGCCTGCTGCGGCGGCCGACCGGCACGTCGCAGCAGGGCCGCGGTCACCGGACCGCCGCCGGCGACAGCGGCCGCGACGGTGAGCACCCGCACGGCGCCGGCCGCCCAGCCCGTGGCCGTGACGTCGACGGCCGCGGCGACGACAGCGACCACCGCGAGCAGCAGGAGCAAGGCGACCGCGACCACGTCGCCGCGACCAGGGCGCGCCGCGTTCACCGGTCCGCCTCCCGCAGCAGCCGCGCGGCGAGCGGCCGGGCGTCCTGCTCGTGCTGCCACATGGCGACCCGGGCGCGCTGGCTCACCGCCTGCGGGCTGATCCCCAGGCGCGCGGCGGCCTCCTTCTGGGTCATCCCGGCGGCGAGCAGGTCCGCGACCTGCCAGCCCTGCGTCGTCCGGCGCTGGACGACGCTGGCGAGCAGGGCGAGCAGCACCTCGGCGTCCCGGGCCCGCTGTGGGTCGGGCCCGCTGACCGCGACGTGCGGGCCGGAGGTCTTGGCGCGCTGGACGGCGTCCCGGGCGTTCTCCAGTGCCGGTCCGGCGGCGGCGCGGACGCTACGGGGCACCGGTTCGCGCACCGGTCCGGTGCCGATCCCGGTGCTCCACGAGTCGGCGCGAGCCAGGCGCAGGGTGAGGTCGACGACGGCGTCGGCGTCGTCGAGGAGCCCCTGGACCTCGTCGCCGGCGGTGCGCTCGAACCGGCGGACGACGCCGGGTGCGTCGGCGAGGTCGGCGAGGAGGGCGTCGACGAGGTCCTGACCGCGTCGGCTGCCGCGCTGGTCGATGGTCATGGCGAACACGTCTCCCGCCTCTCC
The DNA here is from genome assembly GCA_020881835.1 of Kineosporiaceae bacterium SCSIO 59966. NCBI lineage: Bacteria > Bacillati > Actinomycetota > Actinomycetes > Kineosporiales > Kineosporiaceae > Kineosporiaceae bacterium SCSIO 59966. The sequence goes on along the minus strand of CP052876.1, from coordinate 1,285,987 downwards.
GGCGACTCTCCGGCGGCTCTGTCGTGACCCGGCACTCAGACAAGTCCAGCAACTTGTCGTCGCCGAGACAAGGCTAAAGGCTTGACTGTCCAGGATCAAGCCGGCCAGCGACCGCCTGCAGCGCCAGTCGGTAGGAGTCGCCGCCGAAACCGGCGACGGTGCCCGTCGCCACCCCTGCGATCACGCTCGTGTGCCGGAACTCCTCGCGGGCGGCGGGGTTCGACAGGTGCACCTCGACGAGCACGAGCCCGGCGCCGGTCACCTGCGCACAGGCGTCGCGGGTGGCGTAGGAGTAGTGGGTGAAGGCCGCTGGGTTGAGGACGACGTGGGCGCCGGTGTCGACGGCCTCGTGCAGCCAGCCGACGAGCTGCGCCTCGTCGTCGGTCTGACGCACCTCCACGTCCAGGCCGAGGCGCTCGCCGTCGCTGCGGCAACGCTCCGCCAGGTCGGCGTGCGTGGTGGTGCCGTAGACCTCCGGCTCACGGGAGCCGAGGCGGCCGAGGTTGGGACCGTTGAGGACCAGCACCCGCGTCATGCGCGGCAGGGTACTGATCGACACCGGGCCTTCGGGCTCAGAGCGTGCGGAGCTTGCGGAAGGGCGACGGGATCCGCACTCGCTGCTCGCGGAACTGCACGAGCACTGCCAGGTCCTTCTCCACGCCGACGACCGTGCCCAGGCCGTACTGGTCGTGGGTCACCCGGTCGTCGACCGAGAACTCCGGCACCGGGCGGTCCACCGGAGCGTTGAAGGGACTGTTCGGCAGGTGGCGCCGGGTGGCGGCGCGGGCAGGCTTCACTCCTCGACTGTACGCCCCACCGAGCGGGCGGCGCCGAACCGCGGTTCCATGGAGCCCATGGTGAAGACCCTCCGCGACGCCGCGAACTGGGCGTTCCGCAGCCGCCAGACCGGTCGGATCACGCTGGTCCACCCGCCCAACGCACTTGCGCTGACGACGTCCGGTGCCCTGGCGGCGTCCACGCTGCTCGCTCGCCGCTCCCCCGGTGCCGCCCGTGCGGCGGCCGTGCTCGGCCGAGTGACCGGCCTGGTGTGGGCGGCGGACGAGGTCGTCCGTGGCGTCAACCCGTTCCGCCGCGCCGTCGGCGCCGTCGCTCTGGTCCGGCTGCTGCGGTGGACATCGAGCTGACCGCCGCACTACCGACGCGTCAGTTGCGACGCGTCAGTCCTGACGCGTCAGTCCCGGGCGATCTCCCCGTACGCCGCGAGCAGCAGCGACGGGTCCGGGCCCTCGAGCCGCGCAGGGCGGGCCAGCCCGTCGAGGACGACGAACCGCAGCAGGTCCCCACGGGCCTTCTTGTCCCGTCGCATCGCCTCGAGCAGCTGCGGCCACCGGTCCCCGCGGTAGGTGACCGGCAGCCCGAGCGCGGTGAGGACCGAGCGGTGCCGCTCCACGACGTCCTCGGACAGCCGGCCGGCGAGGCGAGCGAGCTCGGCGACGAAGACCATCCCGACGCTCACCGCGGCGCCGTGCCGCCACTGATAGCGCTCGACGTGCTCGACGGCGTGGCCAAACGTGTGCCCGTAGTTGAGCACCTCGCGCAGCCCGGACTCGCGCAGGTCCTGCCCGACGACGTCCGCCTTGACTGCCGCGGAACGTTCCACGAGCTGGCGGACGACGGGGGCGTCCCACTGCCCGACGGCGTCCGGGTCGGCCTCGATGAGGTCGAGGATCTCCGGGTCCGCGACGAAGCCGCACTTGACCACCTCGGCCATGCCGGCGAGGAGGTCGTGGCGGGGCAGGGTGCGCAAGGTGCCGAGGTCGCACAGCACGCCGGCGGGCGGGTGGAAGGCGCCGACGAGGTTCTTGCCCTCGGCGGTGTTGATGCCGGTCTTCCCGCCGATCGCGGCGTCGACCATGCCGAGCAGGGTCGTCGGCACGTGGACGACCCGGACGCCGCGCAGCCAGGTGGCGGCGACGAACCCGGCGAGGTCGGTGACGGCTCCGCCGCCGACGGCGACGATCGCGTCGGACCGCGTGAAGTCGGACTGCCCGAGCACCTGCCACAGGAACGCGGCGACCTGGACGTGCTTGGCCTCCTCGGCGTCCGGCACCTCGGCGGCGACGGCCTGCAGCCCCTGGGCGGCGAGGTCGTCGCGGACCGACTCGCCGGTGGCGCGCAGGGCCCGAGGGTGGACGACGAGCACGCGGCGAACGCCGTCGCCGAGCATGCTGGGCAGCTCACCGAGCAGGTCGGTGCCGATCACGACGTCGTAGGGGCGCTCACCGGCGACGGTGATCCGGGTCGGGGCGGCAGTCGTCACCCCGGCGAGTCTAGGAACGCCCCCGCACCCCCTCCCCCCACCCCACCCCTCCGCGCCCCTCTCTCGGTGATCATGCAATCCCGCCACCCCCCGCGCACCCTCTTCCCCTCGCCGTGATCATGCAATCCCGCCACCCCCCGCGCCCGCCCCACACCTGCCCGCAGAATGCTGAGTTGGAGGCGCGACACGCCGGCAAACCTGTGCCGAATCCAGCATTCTGTGACCCGGGCCAGCGCCGCCCGGGCCCCCTGTCGCCCGGTCGTTCTTACAGACGCAGCCGCGCGATGACCTGGTCGACAAGGCCGTCAGGGGTCGCGTCGCCGGCGTCCAGGGTCACGGTGGCCACCTGTTCATAGAGCGGAACTCGTGCCGAGAACCGTTGTGGCAGAACGGGATCATCGAGCACCGGCCGCTGGCCGTCCCCGCCCACGCGGACCAGGGCCTGCTCCAGGGTCACAGCGAGGTACACGACGTCGTGCCCGGTGAGAGCCTCGCGCACCGCCGGCGTCTCGACCGCGCCGCCACCGAGCGCGACGACCGCCTCCGCACCGGTGAGGAGATCGAGGATCACCGACTGCTCCAGCGCCCGGAAGACCGGTTCCCCGTCCTGGCGAAACACGTCCGCGATGGCACGCCCAGAGCGGGCGACGATCTCGTCGTCGCTGTCCACGAACGGGACGTCGATCCGCTGGGCCAGCCGTCGGCCGACGGTGGACTTGCCCGCGCCCATGAACCCGACGATCACGATCACGGCCGCCACCGTACGGCGCGGCGCCGCGGAGGGTGGCGGGATTGCATGATCACCGAGAGGGGTTGCGGGTCGGGCGGGCGAGTGCAGGGTGGCGGGATTGCATGATCACCGAGGGGGTGAGGGGTCGGGCGGGAGGGTGCAGGGTGGCGGGATTGCATGATCACGGAGGGGGTTTGGAGGTGTGGGCGGGGGGTTGGGGGTCGGGCGGGGGGTCGGGCGGTAGAGAGGGTCGTCGCGGGTCAGAGGGCGGCGAGGATCTCCTTCACCACCTCGCTGGGCGCCTTGCCGTCGACCGTGACGACGACGTCCGCGACCCGCTGGTACACCGGCCGTCGCGTCTCCATCATCCGCAGCCACTGCGCGCGCGGGTTGATGACCGTCGTGGGGCCGGTGAACCCGAGCGTCCGCGCGGCCTGCGAGATCGACACGTCGAGGAACACGACCCGCTCGCCGGCGAGGTCCGCCTCGGTGAGCGGGTCCATGACGGCGCCACCGCCGAGGACGAGGACGCCGTCGTGCTCGTCGAGCGCGGTGACGACCGCCTGCCTCTCGAGCTCGCGGAACGTCGACTCGCCCTTCTCCACGAAGATCTCGGCAACGGTCGCAGCCGCACGCTCCTCGACGTCCCGGTCGGTCGACCGCACAGGCAGGTCGAGCATCCGGCCGAGCTCGTCGGCGATCGCGTCCACGTCAACACCCGGAGGGGCGACGAGGATGACTCGGGGACTCACTCGTCGAGCAGCTCGGACGGTACGACAGCCACCGGGAACGGTTCGGTGGCTGTCCACTCCTGCGAACCGATGGCCGAGCCTACCTCGCTGCGGCGGGCGACAAGGACGTCGGGCTGCAGCGAGTACCCGGGGCGCGGCACGTAGTCGTAGGGGGCCACGAACACCTTGAGGTCCGGCGGGCACGCCGCCTTGAGCAGCGCGGCGAGCGACAGGACGCACGACTGATGCCTGCTGTCCGGCACCGGAGACACGATGAGCTCCCCCTCCACGATCTCGTGTCCCGCGTAGCGGTCGTCGGGAATGCCCTGCAGGTCCTCCCACGACAGCGGACGGTCGCTCGGGAAGCCCCGCTCGAACACCGGCTGCACGGCCACGGCGACTACCCTACGCTGCCGGACCTCATCAGCTCGGGAATCGCGGCGAGGTAGCCCTCGAGGTTGCGCCGGACCTCGGCCACGGAGTCACCGCCGAGCTTCTCCAGTGCGGCGTCGGCCAGGACCAGCGCGACCATCGCCTCGGCGACGACGCCCGCAGCGGGCACCGCGCAGACGTCGGAGCGCTGGTTGATGGCGACGGCCGGCTCGCCGGTGGCGACGTCGACGGTGTCCAGCGCTCGCGGCACGGTCGAGATCGGCTTCATCGCCGCCCGCACGCGCAGCACTCCCCCGGTGGTCATGCCGCCCTCGAGGCCGCCGGCTCGCCCGGTGCGCCGGCGCAGCGTCCCGTCCGGCCCGTGCTCGATCTCGTCGTGGGCGGCCGACCCGCGCCGCCCCGCCGTCCGGAACCCGTCGCCGATCTCGACGCCCTTGATGGCCTGCACGCCCATGAGCGCCCCGGCGAGCCGCGAGTCGAGCCGCCGGTCCCAGTGGACGTGGCTGCCCAGGCCGGGCGGCACGCCGTAGGCCAGAACCTCGACGACGCCGCCGAGGGTGTCCCCGGCGCGCCGGCAGGCGTCGATCTCGGCGACCATCGCGGCGCTCGTCTCGCTGTCGTGGCACCGCACCGGGTCGGCGTCGAGGGCCGCGACGTCGTCCGGGGTGGGCAGCTCGGCGTCGTCCGGGACGCCGACCGGACCGATGGCGACGGTGTGGCTGACCAGGCCGGCCCCAAGCGCGTCCCGCAGGAAGGCGGCGGCGACGGCGCCGAGCGCGACGCGGGCGGCGGTCTCCCGGGCGCTGGCGCGCTCGAGCACGGGGCGGGCGTCGTCGAAGCCGTACTTCTGCATCCCGACGAGGTCGGCGTGCCCGGGGCGGGGGCGGGTCAGCGGGGCGTTGCGGGCCTGCCCGGCCAGGACGTCGTCGGGCACCGGGTCGGCGGACATCACCGTCTCCCACTTGGGCCACTCGGTGTTGGCGACCTCGATGGCGACCGGGCCGCCCAGGGTGCGCCCGTGCCGGACGCCGCCGAGGATCCGGACGGCGTCCTGCTCGAACGACATCCGGGCGCCGCGGCCGTAGCCGAGCCGGCGCCGGGCCAAGGCGGCCTGGACGTCGTCAGTGGTGATCCGGACGCCGGCGGGCAGCCCCTCGAGGACGCCGACCAGCGCCGGGCCGTGGGACTCCCCAGCGGTGAGCCAACGAAGCATGGGGCGATGCTCCCACGACTGCGGGGACGGTCACCGGAGTGGCCGTCCCCGTAGTCGGGTCGAGACGAGATCAGGCGGTGCGCCGCCGGCGGACCGCCAGGAACGTCCCGCCGGTCAGGATGAGCAGCAGGCCAGCTGCCAGCAGCGCCTGGACGCCGGACGCGCCCGTGAACGGCAGCGGTCCGTCCAGACCAGCCCACGCAGCAGTCGCCGGGAACTTCGTCCCGAGGACGGCGACGTCGTCGTTCTGATCAGAGGTCCCCGACTCGGTTTCAGTGGGGGGGACGGCACTACCTGGCGGGGTGCTTGGGCCCTCGATGACCACTGGCAGCACGTCGACGGACTCGTCGGGGTTGTCACCAGGCGGGTTCTCACCAGGCGGGTTCTCACCAGGCGGGTTCTCACCAGGCGGGTTCTCACCAGGCGGGTTCTCACCAGGCGGGTTCTCACCAGGCGGGTTCTCACCAGGCGGGTTCTCACCAGGCGGGTTCTCACCAGGCGGGTTCTCACCAGGCGGGTTCTCACCAGGCGGGTTCTCACCAGGCGGGTTCTCACCAGGCGGGTTCTCACCAGGCGGGTTCTCACCAGGCGGGTTCTCACCAGGCGGGTTCTCACCAGGCGGGTTCTCACCAGGCGGGTTCTCACCAGGCGGGTTCTCACCAGGCGGGTTGTCATCCGACGCCGTGCACCCGGAGTGCGCAGGGTTGCCCTTGGCGATGCCGTTGTTGCCGTCGCACTCGTAGCCGTTGTTGCCGTCGCTCGCAGCGTTCGGGCGCTGGCCCTTGGGGTTCTTGTTGTCGGCGCGGCCCTTCGACCCAGCCTCGATGCCGTTCTTGCCCTGGCCGTTGCCAGACAGTGTGCCGTCCCGCGTCGAGCAGTAGGCGCCGCAGTCACCGCCGTTGTTGGCGCCGCCCTTGTTCCTGTCGGCGTTCGACTTCGGCTGTGGCTTGCCGCTCTCGCCGGAGACGACCTTCGACTTGCCGCCCTGGCTCGCTGACTTGCCTGACGTCGAGGACTTGTCTGACTTCGGAGACTTGTTGGACTTCGCCGTCTTCTGCGACGTCACGGGCTTCGCGGACTTCCCCGCCGACTCCGACGTGCTGGCGGTGACCGACTTCCCCGAGTTCTCGGGGTTCCCGGCCGCAGCCGGCTTCTTGGCGGCAGCGGCCTTCTCCGCCGCAGCCGGCTTACCCACCCCACCGGACTTGCCACTACCTGGAGGCGCGCTCACCTCGGCGGCCTTCTTCTCCTGCCCCGGCGCGCCGTCCCTGCCGTTGCCGTTGCCGTTCGCGAGCGCGGGCATCGCGGCCCAGAGCACGAGCGCCAGCGCGGTCACGAGCAGCACGGCTGTGCGCAGCAGCGCCGCCTTGCTCACTATCCGTGTCGTCATGGTCTCCCCTACGTAAGGGGGCCGGTCTCACCACTGGCTCCACCGTCGGGGTCCCCGGAGGGAGGGTGACCGCTCGCCACCGACGGCTTCATCGCGTCCCAGCTAGATGACTGTCCGCGCACAGGACAGCACACGCCGGCGACAACCGCTACCCGCAGTGACTCGCCGAGCGCTGATTTGGCCCGAATGGACCACCAGTCGTCACCAGAACTGGACGACATGGCAACACAGAGTCACCGACCGACACAGAGCCGAGGCCCGGGGACGCTCGCAGCGCGTCCCCGGGCCCCTCCCCGGTCCGTCCCGCTCTACAGCGGGGCGTCCTGCGTCCTACTCCGGCTCCACCCCGAGTCCGAGCAGGAAGTTCTCGAGCACCGACTCCAGCGGTTGGTAGATGACCCGTGGCCGGTCCTGGGTGAGGGTGAACGGCTGGGCCCCGAGGCGCACCTTCGCCCGGGTCAGCTCGCCCTCGACGTCCGGCTGGACCTCCATGAGCTGCAGCCACGACAGCGGCGGCGCACTGTGGAAGGTGGAGCCGACCGGCACCTCGACCTCGTACTCGTCCGGCATCCCGATGTCGACGACGAAGTAGCCGTAGACCGTGCCCTCGGGGTCGACCGTCTCCTCGACCGGGTCCGTGGCCGGGTCCGTCGGTTCCGCGGACGTCGTCACGTCGGCGTCCTCGGAGTCCTCGGTGACCTCCTCGACCCAGGGGGTCTCGTCGAACCCGATCGGGTCCCAGCTGGACGGCAGGTCGGCCGGGTCGTCGGCGGTGCCGGCGCCCAGGTAGGTGATCGAGACGAACGGGATGATCGTCTCGCCAGCCGGGCCGGTGGGTCCCGCGGGTCCGGCAGGTCCCGCAGGGCCAGCCGGGCCCGGGACGCCGATCAGCTCGGGGTCGAGTCCGGGGTACAGCTCGGGCGGCAGCTCCGTCCACGGGTCCGTCTCGGACGGCGTGGGGTCGCCGGAGCCGGACGGCGCCGGGTCCGCCGGGCTCACCGGAGCCGGAGCCGGGTCACTCGACGCCGCAGGCGCGCCGCTCCCGCTGGAGCCCTCGATGATCCGCGCCTTGAACGGGTTGCGCCCGGCGAACTCCACGGACGTCGGCAGCGGGGCCGGAGCCTCGACGGCCTCGGTCGGCGACGCGGACGGCGTCGGCGCGGTGACGGCCAGGTCGGCCTCGTCGTCCGAGCCGCCGGTCAGCATCAGTGCGGCACCGCCGGCCAGGACGACGGCGGCCAGGCCACCACCGGCGAGGGCGAGGACCTTGGTGCGCTTGCCGCCCTCCTCCTCGACCGGCGCCGCTGCCGGCGCCGAGCGGGGCGACCCGAACGGGCTCGGCGTCCCGAAGGTGTTGCTGCTCATCAGTTCGCTCCGTTCCCCGGACTCAGGGGGTGGTCGTCGTGGCGGGGGCGGCGGGCGCGGCGTCGGCGGTCTTCAGCACGAACACGCTGCCGCTGATCGTCGTGGTGATGTCACCGTTCTGCGTGGCCGGTTTGCCGCCGCTGGCCTCGCCGCCCGGCTCGGTGGTGATCGACAGGTTCTGGACGAGGAACGCGCGGGTCATCTCGGCCTGCAGGTCCTTGAGGAACATCTCCGAGGCGAAGAAGTCCCCGACCGTGGTGAGGGTGACCGGCACGGAGACCAGGACCATCCCGGCGCCGACGGGCGTCGCGGTGGCGGCGGGGTCGGCCGGCGCGGCCGGGTCGGCGGCCGGGTCCTCGGCCGCGGGGTCCCCAGCGGCGTCCGCGTCCCCAGCCTCACCCTCGGCACCCTCGGCAGCACCGTCCTCGGCCGGCGCGGCCGGCGCGGTCGGCGTCGGCTGCTGGACGGTGGCCGGCTGCCCGGGCGCCAGGCTCATCAGCGTGACTTCGTGCCGGTCGGCCATGTCGTCCAGGGTGCGCACGAGCGTCGGCAGCGCCGGGTCCTGCGGCATCGCCTGCTGGATGGCGGCGAGCTCGGCCTGGTACTGCGGGAGCTCGGCGAACTGCTCCTTGAGCTGGGCGATCCGGGCCTCGAGCTGCTGGTTGCTCAACTCGGTGGCCTCGGTCTGCTGCTCGAGCTCGGCGGCCTCGGCACGCTTGGGCGAGATCAGCAGGAACCAGCCGGCCACGGAGATGAGCACCGCGAGCAGGACGGTCCCGGTGACCCAGACGCGGGTCCTCGTGGCGAACATCAGCGGGCCTCGCTCTCGTACCGGTCCCACAGCGCGTCGCCGGTGACGACCACCTGGGAGGAGAAAGTCACGACGTCGGTGCCGTCGATTTGCGACCGGGTCGAGTTACTGAAGTAGGCGTCGGCGAAGCCTTCGGTGCCGGCGAGCACGTCCAGCCAGCTGGCGACGTCCGAGTGCTCGAGGGCCTTGCCGGTGAAGGTGACGGTCCCGATGCCCGGGGTGGCCAGCGGGTTGGTGCCGGCGACCGGGACGGGCGCGGTTCCGTCGGTGGACGCCGCGACCGAGGCGGTCATCGTGTCCAGCCAGACGGTCTCGGGGTAGGTCAGGGCGAGGTCGTTGAGGTAGCGGTACCAGGCGACGTTCGTCGACAGCGCCTGGTCGCGGGCGGCCTCGGCGGCGTCGACCTGGGCGATGACCCGGGGCACCTCGGCGTACTTGGCCTCCTCGGCCTTGAGCCGGGTGGTCTCGGCCTGGACGACGGCGAGGCCGGCGGCGGCGGTGTCGGCGCGCTCGACGGCGAGGTAGTACAGGCCGCCGACGGCGGCGACCGTGCCGACGACGGCGAGGGCGAGCAGCCGCCGGGTGCGGGCGAAGCGCCGGTTCTCGAGGATCTCCGGCGGGAGCAGGTTGACCCGCGGGACGGTGTAACTCGTCTCGGTCAGCGGGGCGAGGACCTGGGTGGTCTCGTCGTTGCTGGGCGCGGTCATCGGTGGGCTCCCAGGGCGAGGCCCACCGGCACGGCGGCCAGGGGCTGGACGACGGCGAGCTGCTGCTCGTCGAGGCCGGTCTTGCCGATCCGCATCGTGCCGAGGGGGTTGCCGCCCTGGACCGGCAGCCGGGTGGCGGTGGAGATCCGGTCGACGAGGCCGCGCAGCAGGGACCCGCCGCCGGAGACAACGACCCGTTCGACGGGGTAGTCGGGGTTGGAGGCGCGGTAGTAGTCCAGGGAGCCGCGGATCTCGTCGACGAACGTCGAGGCGGTGCTCTCCACGGCGCGGGCGGCGTTGGTGAGCTCGGTGCCGGAGCCGTACAGGCCGAGTTCCTGCTTGAGGCCCTCGGCCTCGAGCTGGGGGACGCCGAGCCGCTCGGCGACGGCGTCGGTGATGTCCTGCCCGCCCATGAGGAGGATGCGCACGAACTGGGGGACGCCGCCGGAGTGGACGACGATGTTCGTCACCCGGGCGCCGACGTCGACGAGGGCCTCGGTCTGGACGTCGAGGTCGGTCCGCTTGCCGATGGCGCGCAGGACGGCGAACGAGGTGAGGTCGACCATCGACACCTTGAGACCGGCCTTCTCCGCGGCGTGCACGTTGGCGAGCACGGTCTCGCGGGAGGCGGCGACGAGCAGCCCGCGCTGGGTGCGCCCGCCGCTGGTGTCGGTGGTGGTCTCCAGCGGGTGGAAGTCGAGGACGGCCTGCTCGGCCGGCATCGGGAGGAAGTCCTGGACCTGGAACGGCAGGGCCTTGCGCAGGTCGGACGCGGGCATCCAGGGCAGGTCGATCTGGCGGACGATGACCCGCTGGTTGGCGACGCCGAGGACGACCTGCTTGTGGCTGAACCGGGTGGCCTGCCACAGCTGCTTGATGGCGTGGGTGACGGCGGGGCCGTCGATCACCTCGCCGTCGCGGACGGCGCCCTCGTGCACCGCGACCTGGCCGAACTTCTCGAGCGTGACGCCGTGCTTGCCGAACGACAGCTCGGCGGCGCGGACGCCCGAGGTCCCGATGTCGAGACCGATGGCGGTGCGTGCTGCCACGTCGATTCCCCTTCCCTGGCCTGGTCCGGCCGTCGGATGTGGTGTCGGGCGGCGGGCGGGCGGGCTTGAGCAGAACGCACCGAGTCGTTCGGCGGGGAGCGGCCGTACACCCGATCGGGCTACGGCTTCGGTCACAGACCGACGAGGTTCAGGTACCAGTCGGCGACCGGGCGACCGAGGACCATCCCGAGGTAGGCCTGACTCGTGCCGATTTAGTGTGTCGGCCACGTGACGCCTACAGCGTCGATGATCGTGCGGGCGGTGTCGGTGAGGGGGTCGCTGGCGGGATGTTCGTGTCCGGCGATGTTGACGGTGATCTGCTGCAGCGGGCGTAACGCCTGGATGATCTTATTGAGGCTCATCCCGGTCGTGTTCTGCAGGTGACGGGCGACGGCGAGGGCGGCCATGACGACAGTGAGGTGGGCCTCGATCGCGTCGCGGTCGTGGTGGAACACCGGACGGGCCCGTAGGTCGCTCTTGCTCATGCGGAACGAGGCCTCGACCTGCCACAACGAGTGGTAGGAGTCGATGACCTCACTGGCCGCCATGAGCGTGGCGGGCACGTTGGTGATGTAGCCCTTCAACCCCACGAGGCGGCGGGCGCGGTCCAGGGCCGCCTGGTCGAGACTGACTGCGCCGTTCGCCGTCGTGACGAACCGGGGTGTGCGGGCGGCCTTCTCCCCGGAGACGACTGCCCTGGCCCTGTTCTCCTGCGCGGTGAGGGTCCTGCCGTCGCGGGCGGCTCGCTTGCTGGAGTACGACCACACTGCCCGCCACGACCGCTCGTGCACGGCCGGGTCCCACACGGGTTCGGCGCGCTTGGTGGTGTCGTTGCTGCTGCGGGCGGTGCCGGTGGACAAGCGTGGGGTGATCGTGTCGATGACCTGCCCATCGGTGAACGCGTCCCCGTGCCAGCGGAAGTGGGAGGCCAGGTCGACCGGCGCCTTGGTGACGCGCGAGCCGACGATGAACCGCAGGTTCGCCTCGTCCAGTTCCCGCAGGTTCGCCGCCGACAGCATCCCCGCGTCGGCGACGACGACCATGTCCGCGACCTGGTGGCGGGCCTGGAACTGCTGGATGATCGGCAGGATCGTGGTCGTCTCGGCCTTGTTGCCCTGGAAGCAGCCGACCTCGAGCGGGAACCCGGCCCGGTCCACGAGAAGCCCAACGACGATCTGCGGGTCCACGCGGCGTTCCTTGGAGTTATGCCGACATCGGCATAACTCGAATTACGCCGCGGTCCCGGTTATGCCGAGGTGGTCGTGGGTGTGGTGGTGTTCGTGCTGCTCAGCGGCCTGGGACGGGAGGACCACGCGGCATAAGAGAGGCGGGCGCGATTGTCATAGTCGTTCGAGGAAGTCGAGGAGGTCGTCTGCGGGTCGGTAGCGGCCAGGGGTGGTGCTCGACGTGCGAACTCGGGCAAGGGCACGCTCTTTGATCGTCATGTCGGCGTGCAGGTAGATGTGAGTGGTCTGGGCGCTTTGGTGACCGAGCCATAGGGCGATGACGGAGGTGTCCACGCCTGCGGTCATCAGTGCCATCGCCGCGGTGTGGCGCAGGGTGTGCGGGGTGACGTGCTTGGAGCCGATGGAGGGGCACTGCACGGCTGCGGTTGCGGCGTGCTTGGCGACGAGGCGTTGAACGGCGTCGGCTGACATTCGGGTTCCGCGCCGGGTCGGGAAGAGGGGGCCGGTTGGCGCGGATCCGGCCTCTGGCAGCCAGGCTTTCAGGACGGCCGCGGTCTGCGAGGTCAGCGGCGTGGCGCGTTGCTTGCGGCCTTTGCCCATGGTGTGAACGGCGGCGCCTGGTGCCGTGGTGGTGAGGTCTTGGATGGTTAGACCGGTCAGCTCCGACAGGCGCAGTCCAGTCTGAGCCGCGGTGAGGAGCAGCGCGTGGTCGCGTCGTCCGTACCAGGTCGCGCGGTCGGGCGCGGCCAGCAGCGCGTCGGTCTCGGATCCGGTCAGGTAGGACACAACGGCCCGGTCGTGACGGCGTTGCGGGATGGCCAGAACTTGGCTCGCGGTGTGTGCCCGGTCAGGGATGAGCGGCAGTGCGTAGCGGTAGAAGGAGTGGATCGCGGACAGGCGCGCGTTTCGGGTCGCGGTGCTGTTGTGCCGCTGGTTGTCGAGGTGATCGAGGAACGCGCCGACGGTGACAGCATCGACATCCTCGATGGCGAGTCGGGACGGACGCTTGCTCGACCTGTGCGCGGCGAACAACAGCAGCAGCTTCATCGTGTCCCGATAGGCGGCGACGGTCTGCGCACTGGCCTGCAGCTGCCGAGCCAGTCGTTCGGTGAAGAACCCTTGTAGGAGGAACATCAGCGTCGGCTCGCTCATGATGGCGTCCCGTCGGTCTCGGTGTCGATGACAGCGGGGATGGCGGCGTGGGTCTCGAGCCGTTGGGCGGCGTGGGCGAGCAGCTCGGGTACGGCGTGCAGGTACCAGTAGGTCGAGGCAGGATCGACGTGTCCTAGCCAGGTCGACAGCAGCGGCAGGCGTGTTTGGACGTCGTGACCGTCGCGGTACCAGGCGAGCATCGTGGTGACCGCGAAGGTGTGCCGTAGGTCGTGGAGTCGTGGCGGCCGACGCCCGGGCAGGGCGGTGATACCGGCCGCGGTGAGGATCTTGTTGAAGGTGACGCCCAACGTGTCAGGACGCAGCGCCGTGCGCCGGCTGTTGACGAAGACGGCGGGGCAGTCACGTGCCTTGGTCCCGACCCAGTCGCGACGAATCTCCAAATACTCGCCCACGACGACGGCGGTGGTCGGGTGGATGAACACCAGCCGGGACTTGCCGAACTTCGTTTCCAGCACTTGGATCACGCCGTTAGCCAGGTCGAGGTCGTCCACCGTCAGACGGCATGCTTCACCGGGGCGCATCCCGGTGGCGGCCAGCAACCCGATCAGCGTGCGCCATGTCGCAGACCTGAATCGCGGGGTCAAGGTGTCTGTGGCGTTCAGGAGCGCCACGATCTCGACGTCGCTGAACACGTTCGGTTCCCTGGCCTGGTAACGCCGGTTGCAGAGCGTCTCGGGAGGGATCTGCGTGTCTGGGTCCAGTGCGTGCTGGAAACGGGCGAAGACGCGCACGGCGTCCATCCTGCGGGCGAACAACGCATCGCTGACCGCGACCTTGATCGGGGTGAGGGCCCACTCCAACGCGAGATCGGTCTGGACCCGGCTGGCTCCACGCGCTTCGCAGAACCCCACGAAGTTCGCCAGCAGCTTGGTCAGGCCCTCCACCTTGAAACCCATCGTTCTACGCGTCACCAGGTAGGCGGTGACGTCCTCGCGCAGCGTGCTCACGACAGGCCCCCTGGCCAAGAGCGGGCCAGGCCGCGTGCAGTGTCAGCGGTGTCTGCAGCCGCGAGTGAAGTGCCGGCCCAGGGACGGGCCAGCGGCCGCAACGCCACCTCGTCGACCTTGGCGTAGATCGCCGTCGACATCACACTGCGGTGCCGCAGCACCTCTCCGACCTCCGGCAGCGACGCCCCGGCCCGCAGCAAGGCCGTAGCCAACGTGTGACGCAGCCGGTGCGCACCGATCTGGGTGATCCCAGCGGTTCGGCATGCGCTTCGCACGACATGCCCGATCGCCCCAGAGCTCAGCGGCAGACCCGGTGGCTGCAACGTCGTGAACAGCGACCGTGTCTGGCATTGGGGCCGCCCGTCACGGAGCCAGGCGGCGACCGCTTCTCCTGGCTCGACCGGCAGGGGAAGTCGCTCGATCCGGTTACCCTTGCCCGAGACGGTGAGCTCGCCAACACGCCAGTCGACGTCATCCAGACGAAGGCCCGCGACCTCGCCGCGCCGCAACCCGAGCCGGGCCAGCAGCAACAAGATCGCATAGTCTCGCAGGCCCGTGGCCGCGTACCGCGAGAGGCCGGCGACTCGCAACAACTGCTCAATGTCGGCCGCTGGCACCGCCTTCGGCAACGACGTCAGATGCCAGGCCGAAGGGGCCGGAACCGCTCCCCACAACTCAGCCGACGTACGCCCTGTCGCATGAGCGAACCGCAAGAAGGAACGCAACGACCTCGCCATCGTCTTCGCAGAGTTCGTGTTGCGATCCCGGCAGTACTCCACCATGAACCCAGTCACCGTCCCCGCGTCCACCAAGCCCATCGAGACCTGCGCCGGACCAGGCAGTGCCGCGAGGAACTGCTCCACGTTCCAGCAGTAGTTGTTGACAGTGATCGGCGCCAGACCGCGCTGGCGGTCCAGCCAGGTGCCGTACTCGACAAGCACAGCGCTCACCGACGCCACGCCGTCCCCGGCCGAAGGTGTACTGATCGGATCCATGAGTGTCCTCCTCTGGATGGGCTCGAACTGAGCACCACCAGACAGGCACACCCCCGCACAACCTGCGAGTCTTATGCCGCGTGGTCCTCCCGTCCCAGGCCGCTGACCAGCACGAACACCACCACACCCACGACCACCTCGGCATAACCGGGACCGCGGCGTAATTGGAGTACCCGACCCGCCGCAGGTCGTCCTCCTTCTCAGCCTCGAAGTACAAGGTGGTGACGTCGTACAGCACCAGCGACAGATCACCGTGGACACTGGCGTGCTCGAAGCACGCCCTGGCGATCTGGTCCCGGTACCCACGCTCCTGGCAGCGGGCCAGCGACCGGAACATCGTGCGCAGCGAGGCGTGAGCGACCCCCAGCTCGTCCAGGACACGCACAGAGTCGGCCTTGCTGGTCGGCTCGACCAGCCGGGCCAGCACCAGCTGCTTGAACGCCTCGTCCCCGAGCGCGTCGAACCCCAACCGCGCGTACGTGCTGACCAGGACGTGCCACAGCAGGGCACTGGACCGGCTGGTGATGACCGCCTGACCAGCGGGCACCGACCCACCGCTGAGGTCCAGTTCGCCCTGACCCGGGCGGATCTTGCGGCGGGCGACCTCCAGCAGCGCCGTCAGCTCCTGCGCCGTGCGCGCCGACCCCACGTGCTCCAGCACCCGGTCACGCCCGCCCGCTAAGCGATCTGCACCGCCGTCGCCCCCGACCCCGTCCGCACCTTCCGAACGAACACCACCCGGCGACACTACCCACCGATTAGTGTGTCGCAGCCCCCCTACTCAACCCTCTGACCAGCAGCGATCCCCCGCACCCGCCAGATCCCGGAAAAGTGGCACGAGTCAGGTCGGATGTGGTGTCGGGCGGCGGGCGGGCGGGCTTGAGCAGAACGCACCGAGTCGTTCGGCGGGGAGCGGCCGTACACCCGATCGGGCTACGGCTTCGGTCACAGACCGACGAGGTTCAGGTACCAGTCGGCGACCGGGCGACCGAGGACCATCCCGAGGTAGGCGCCGAGCAGCATGAACGGCCCGAACGGGATACGAGTCTTGCGCCCGGCCCGGTTTACGGCCATCAGCGCACCTCCGACGACGCCGCCGAGGAGGAACGCGAGGAAGGCGCCGACGACGAGTTCGGCCCAGCCGAGCCAGGCGAGGTACATCCCCAGGACGCCGGCGAGCTTGACGTCGCCGAACCCCATCCCGCCGGGGTAGACGAGGGCGAGGACGAAGTACAGGGCGTAGAGGGCGGCCATGCCGATGGCGGCGCGCAGGATCTGGCCGGGGTCGCCGTCGAGCAGGCTGGCGCCGGCGAGCAGGACGCCGCCGACGAGGTAGGACGGCAGGACGATGGAGTCGGGCAGCCGCTGGACGTCGAGGTCGATGAGCGCCAGGGCGATGGAGACGGCGGCGAGGTAGAGGAACGCAGGCAGGTGCCACTGCCAGCCGATCCACGCGGCGGTGGCGCCGAACAGCGCCGCGGTGCCGGCCTCGACGAGGGGGTACCGGGCGCTGATCGGGCTGCCGCAGTCGCGGCACCGGCCGCGCAACAGCAGCCAGCTCAGCACTGGGACGTTGTCGCGGGGGCGGATCTGGCGGCCGCATGCCGGGCAGGCGCTCGGCGGGCTGACCACCGACTCGCCCCTCGGTACCCGGTGCACGACCACGTTGAGAAATGACCCGACGAGCAAGCCCAGGATGATGCTGACGCCAATCACGGCTTGCTGTACTGGTCCCAGGAAAACTTGTGCCGACGCCACACAGCACCGCTGATCACGGGGTCACCGTCTCCCGCTTGTAGAGGATGTCGACCTTAAAGTTGCCAGTGCTTACCTCGGGGCCACCACCTAGGTCCATGCCCGGAACTCCGACCGGCCGATAGTGCAACTTGAAGTTGCTGCTCCCATCTATACAACCGGCGTAGATTTGTCCGTACGCGCGTGTGTTGCTCGACGCCTTGAAGAGGTTTGGCGTGTAGAAGAAGACCTCTACCGGATCCTCGAACGTGGAGTTGCTGGCGAGAGTGATACCGCCGGATGTCGTCGTACAGGGACTGCTGTTGTCGACGTGCGGGACGATGAACCACAGTCGCTTGGGTTCACCATCTGCGGAACGCACCTTGAAGTTGCCTTTAGTTGAGAAGCTCTTAGCGATGACGACCAGGTCCTCGTTGAGGACGATCTCCTTGTTACTTGTCCACGTGAAGTCGCACGTACTCACCAGTACGACACGGCCGGTCTCGTTGATGTTCGGGTTCTTGCAACCTCCCGAGTAATTCTTCGGCGCGAACCCTGCGTTGACCCACGTTGAGGTGTCCGAAGTGATAACCGGCAAATCATACGGTTTTGGGTCGGGGATTCCTGCAACTTGCTCCCTAACGGTCCCGACGACCGTAGCGTTGGACTTCATCGTGACGTCTCCCGCAACGGTGACGTCGCCTGACACCTTTGCATTACTGTCCAGGTCAGCGCCTCCACGCGATGAAACGATGCTGCCGCCGAGCTGAGCGTTGCTCTTGAGCACAACAGAGTCACGGCTGTGGATGTTCCCCGCGACGACGCAGTTGCTCTGCATCTCGACTCCGGACCAAGGTGCAAGGACCATACCAGGGATGCCGGCGTTGGACTGGCACGTGACGAGACCGTTCGCGTAGACGGTCACGTTGTCCGAGCCGTCACCATACAGGGTCATATTGCTAGACCAAGTGATTTGGCTGTCGGAGAAGATGGCGGGCCCATCACCTCCAGCGAGGACAGCCTGCAGGTTCACGAGGGACTCCATGGTGCGTTCCTCGGCATCTTCCGCCGCCCCTCCCTGTGAAGCTTCGGTACGACCAGTCGAAAGGATGCGGGCATTTACTGGGGTACCGATCACGCCGATGGTGGGATCACATCCCAGCTCGTTGTTATCGGCATCGTAGTATGTTACGGTTACGTCGTAAGCAGCAGTGGAGGAACTGTCCACCGCCAGGTCACCCGCTATCGAGCAGACGCCGCCGGACTGCAAAGCCATATAGCCGACGTCGATGCCGGCCTCGGCGGCGTCCACCGCTTGTACACGCGCCTGAGCTAGAGATGAGTCCCGTAGATTGGCCACACCCAGGCCCGCTATGACGAGCGCAAGCCCGGTGATGATGGCGATGACGGTTACCGTGCTTATCATCGCCATGCCTTGGTCCTCCGACGTCCTGACTCTAAGCATGTCGTGCCTCTCACGTGGCCGGGACCGGCTCGCAGACGTTTGCTGTGTAGCCGAACTGGGTGTTGCGACCAGATATCGATGATGCAATGATGACATCGCGGGCACCTGGCAGCTGTGTGCCAACCGCGAGATTGATCTCCACGAGACGTCCCCCGTAGTGGATGTCCGGGTTCAGACTGAAGGGAGGGTCGGACGGCGTGTTGACGAGCCCGGAAGCGACAGTGCTCCACTCCGACACGTTGTGATCGCTCTGCCATGTTGGCGCCCAGCTGCGGGATTCGAGACGACCGTCAACGACCCGCCACTGCATGCACTTCTGCAGGCCATTTGACTGACTGTAGACCCGCAGTGAGAAACCCGGGGTTTCTTCGGCTGCCGGATCGTAAAGCACATTACCAGACCGCACATGGCGGTCAATGTGCTGAACCGCCAGTCTGACATGGTCGTTGATGCGTGCGCGCTCCTCCGCCTGCCGCGTCGAATTCTGCACGCTTAGCAGTACTACAGCGATAGCCGTCCCGAGAATCATCATGAGCACCACGGTGACTAGGAGCTCGACGAGTGTAACGCCGGTGTCATCTTTCCTTTGAGTCCAGCGTGCGCGGGAATGGTCAGCCCGCATGGGGCGCCTGCTGATAACTCGTGGCGGCCCGGGCAGTACCAAAATCAATCTCCAGGGACACCCTGACCACAACCTCGTCCTCCCGGAGGATCGTGTAGTGGACGGATCCAACCAAGGGCGACTCAGCCTCCGCGACGGTCTGGCAGCTTGGTTCGCAATCCGTGTCGTCGCGGGCTGTATCGAGTTCACCGATGCTCACCTGCGGCTCCATCCGGATGGTCAGCGGCCCTCCGGGGTGCAGCGGGTCTGTGACAGTGACCGGTGGGATCGGCACAGGGCCGACCTCGTCAAGGTTCCTGGAGACGTAGCTGCTGGTAGAGCTGTCGAAGTAGACGAGCTGAGGTGGAGCGGAAGCGCCAGAAGCGGCCGTGCGCACGGCAGTCGCGGCATCTGCTCCCGGGCCGCTCTGCGAACGGAGTTGGTCGCGCACGCCGTCGACCTTGAAAAGCCAATTGCCGGAAGCGCTGCCCCACCCGGGCAATCGGCTCACCAAGGAGTCTGGAAGAGCGCCCACGGTCAGAGTGCCGGTGTACCGCTCAACCTGCGCACCACTGCATCCTACGGCTGGAACGCTCGTGCTACAGGTGGCACCCGTGGTCATGGACCGGGAGGTAAAGACTCGGCTCTCTGCAGCCGGTGCGGCAATAGTCGCCAGGGCAATCTCTTGATCGGGGGATGACGGGGGGCCTAGTTGGAGTCCTCCCAGCCACTGCCCACTTCCCGCTCCCTGAACTGCGGTTCCGTCTCCACATGAGTTGCCGGAGTTCTCGAACGTGCCGTCGGCTCTGCGGCAGGGCGTGGTGATCTCGCCGATAGTGCTGGTGGTCGTGCCAGCATCCCCAGATCCAGTCACGACTCGGACGTAGGCGCGATCAGGAGAGCCAGCGAACAGGTCGCCTGGCGAGTGGGTGAGGGTCTGACTGTCGCTCGGGACGGGAGTCGTGGAGGGGTCGCTATCGACGAAGGTGCTGGCTCCACCGCCGCCGGCGGTCTGGCGCGCAGCATCATCAAGGTCAAGCGTGGCCGTTGAGCTCCGGACCTGGCCGCGCACAGCGGTGATTTGCTCCGACTGCAGTGAACTTGACGCGTCGGCCAAGCTCAGGGTCGCCCCAATGAGGTCGAGTCCAGGGATGGCGCGCTCGGGATCACCGATCTCATCGGCAGCCAACTCCCGGGGCAGAACGTGCAAGGCGCCGCCCCCAGTGCCCGCGTCGGCGTACAGGAACGGATCGCATGGCGCCGCGAAGGGGTGCGTCTGCTCCGAGACGCACCCGGTGGGTGAGGCGAGCAACGACTGAGTGACAAACCGCTTTGGGTCCCCAGAGGCGCGTGCGGCCCACATCACAATGACTGTTGCGCGGTACAGCGCGACGCCCGCTTCAGTGGCCTGGCTGACGTAGGTCCGGACGAGGAAGTCCGCTCCGTCAACCTCAACGGTGTCCGGGGCAGGCTGGAGGGGGGCGGGCAGGGGCGCTGTACTGCCAGCGGGAATAACCTCACCGGTCGGTGAGAACAGGTGATAAAGGCCATCACTGCCAAGAAAGACGTTGCGGGGATCCTGTCGGGGGTCGACCCGGTCGGCGGCCAAGTCACTCAACCGGGCACCGCCGGTCGCGGTGGCATAGGGAAGCGCGCGCAACTGCTCCATCGTCCGGTTGCCCAGTTCCGTCGCTGCCTGCCGCTCCCTGGAGACAGCGACCGCCTCCAGGGATGCGACAAACACAACGGCCAGACTGCTGAACGCCATGGCGAGGAGGGTCATCGCCACAGTCACCTCGACCAACGTGAACCCGTCGCGATTGCGACAGGCGGTGGCGAGACGCCGCATGAATTGTCCGCGCATGTGGCGTCTCCTTCCCGTCTGGGTCTCCGGTCGGTTTCCGATGGAGTGGATGCTGCTGGAGGGGGCGGGGAGCGCCCCCTCCAGCAAATGGCTTAAGAAGTGGCTGCTGTGCCGACTCCCGCAGTGCACGTTCCTTCGACGGGGACGGTGTTCGTGCCGTTGTCGATGATCCATGTCTCGGTGGTCAACTGAGTATGCGAGACCTGCACGCAGTACAGAGTAGCGGAATCGTTTGTGGTGATCTTGACCGGTTGAACACCTTCGCTGATCTTGGCGCCGTATTCGGCGAGCTTGGCGCCATTAGCGTTGGCGGTGAGTTCTGCCTGGGTGTCGACTGCAGGGACAGACAGGAACTTGCCGGTGACGTCGTTCGTGGACACAGAGGCTTCGGCCAGCTGGAAGGACTTGAGGTCCGACTTCATCGCGGTCCTGTAGCCGTCATCACGCTGACCGAGGAAGACCGGAATGGCAATGGCGGAGAGGATCCCGATGATGATCATCACGACGAGGAGCTCGATCAGGGTGAAGCCCTGGTCCCTCTCCTGCATGGACTTGCGGATGCGAGCGAGCATTGCAGTGCTCCCCTTCTGTCTGTGGTGAGCCGCCCGCGTCCCGCGTGACCGGCTCGATGACATCTGTGGTATCGGTCTGCCAGCACGGCACTTGAGCCTGCAGGACAAGAGGTTCGGCGTTCACACGAACGGAGCAAGCGTCAGGGGCGGCCCGCCCTGCGGACCGCCCCTGACCCAGGTGCACAGACCTACTCGATGAGGTCGAACACCGCGAAAATCGGCATGTACAACGCGATGATCATAGATCCGATGATCCCGCCCAGCACCGCGATCATCAGCGGCTCGATGAGGCTCGTCAGCGCCTCCGTCGTCGCCTCGACCTCGTCGTCGTAGAACTGGGCGATCTTCTCTAGCATCGTGTCCATCGCCCCGGTGTCCTCGCCGACGGCGAGCATCTGCGTCACCATCGGCGGGAACACGGCGTGCTGCGCCAGTGGTCCCGCCAGGGACTCGCCTCGCCGCACCGACTCCTTCACGTCGTTGGCGGCCCGTTCGAGCACGATGTTGCCGGCGGTCTCCCCGACGATCTCCAGGCTCTGCAGGATCGGCACCCCTGAGCGCAGCATCGTCCCCAGGTTCCGGGAGAACCGGCTGATCGCCACCTTCTGGAACAACTTGCCGAAGATCGGCGCCTTGAGCTTCAGCGGGTCGACGACCTCGCGCACCCGGCGCTGGTGCTTGACCCGCTGCCAGACGATCGCGAACACGACGACCAGAATCACCAGCACCGGCGCAAAGGTCTTCAGCAAATGGGAGAGGAACACGAGGACCTTCGTCGGTGCCGGCAGCTCCCCGCCCAGGTCGGAGAACATACCGGCAAACACTGGGACGATGAACAGCAGCATCCCGATCACGGCGAGGATCGAGATGACGAACACGACCACCGGGTACGTCATCGCCGACTTGATCTTGCTGCGCAACTTCACCTCGGACTCGAAGTTGTCCGCGATCGACAGCAGAGTCTGGTCGAGGAAGCCGCCGACCTCGCCCGCCCGGCACATGTTGATCATCAGCGGCGGGAAGATCTTGGGGTGCTTGGCCAGCGACGCCGACAGGGATTGACCGGTCTCGACGTCGTTGCGGACCTCGCCGAGCACCTTGGCGAGGGCCTTGTTCTCGGTCTGCTCGGCGAGGATCGACAACGCCCGCAGCATCGACAGACCCGAGTTGATCATCGTGGCGAACTGCCGCGACATCACCGCGAGGTCCTTGAGCTTCACTTTGGCCCCGAGGCCCGGGATGGAGACCTCCTTGTTCATCCCGGTGCCGGTCTCGCGGACCGACACCGGCGCGTAGCCCATGCCCTTGAGCCGGCTGACGAGCGCAGCCTGGTTGGCGGCCTCGAGCTTGCCGCTGACGAGCTTTCCGGCCCGGTCGCGGACCGAGTACTCGTACGTCTTCGTGGCGGTCGCCATGGTGCGCTCCTCAGCCCCGGCCGGTCAGGCGGTTGTAGTCCTCGACGTGGTGGCACTTCTCCAGGCCGTGCTCGTAGGTGATGCGGCCCTGACGGACGAGCTCGGCGAGGTGCTGGTCGAGGGTGTGCATCCCGTGCTGGGCGCCGGCCTGCATCGCCGAGTAGATCTGGTGGGTCTTGCCCTCGCGGATGAGGTTGCGGATCGCCGGCGTCGCGACGAGCACCTCGGTGGCGACCACCCGGCCGCGGCCGTCCGCGGTCTTGCACAGCGTCTGGCAGACGACCCCTTGGATCGACGACGCGAGCTCCAGCCGCACCTGCTGCTGCTGCTCGGAGGGGAACACGTCGATGACGCGGTCGATGGTCTGCGCGGCGTCCTGGGTGTGCAGGGTCGCGAACACGAGGTGACCGGTCTCGGCGGCGGTCAGCGCCACCGAGATCGTCTCCAGGTCGCGCATCTCGCCGACGAGGATGATGTCCGGGTCCTGGCGCAGCACGTGCTTGAGCGCGTTGGCGAAGGAGTGCGTGTCCTCCCCCACCTCGCGCTGGTTGACCACGCACCGCTTGTGCCGGTGGAGGAACTCGATCGGGTCCTCGACCGTCATGATGTGCTCGGACCGGTTGCGGTTGGCCAGGTCGATGAGCGAGGCGAGCGTCGTCGACTTGCCCGAGCCCGTCGGACCGGTGACGAGCACCATCCCGCGGGCCAGGCCGGCGAAGTTGTTGACCGCCGGCGGGATGCCGAGCTCCTCCAGCGGCTTGATCTCGTACGGGATGACGCGGAAGGCGGCGCCGAGCGACTCGCGCTGGCGGTAGACGTTCACCCGGAACCGGGAGCGGCCCGGCAGCGAGTAGGCGAAGTCGAGCTCGAGGTCCGCCTCGAACTTCTCCCGCTGCTTCTGGGTGAGGATCGCGTACAGCACCCGCTGCACGACCTGCGGGACGAGCTTGGGGAAGTGCTCGAGCGGGGCGAGCTCACCGCGCAGCCGGACCGTCGGGTGCGCCCCGGCGGTCAGGTGCAGGTCGGACGCGCCCATCTCGAGCATCTCGATGAGCACCGCGGACAGGTCCAGGTCGGCCGTGGTGGTCGTGGACTCGGTGCTCGCCCGCTCGTAGTTCGTGCCCTCGACCTGCGGCCGGAGCAGCCCGGACGCCGCAACCGTCGCCTGCGGGGTCGGCCGCACCTGGGGCGGGACGACCGGCGTCGACGCGGTCGCCTCGGCGCCGAAGGCGTACTGGGGCTCGTAGCCACCGGCCGCGCCGGTGCCGTACCCGTTCTGGCTCTCCACTGGCTGTCCTCTCCGCGAGCGACGTCCACGGCGGAGCGGACCGCCGTCTGCGGAGAGCATCGGACGCCGGACACCCGGCCTTGAGGGTCACGCCAGCCCCGATCGCGGCCGGCTCACACGACGACGCGGAGGATCTCCTCGACCGAGGTGACGCCCTGGACGACCTTGGCCCACCCGTCGTCCCGCAGGGCGACCATGCCCTGCCGGCGGGCGACGTCCGTGATCTCAGTCGCCGAGGACCGGGCGACGGCGAGGCGCTCGATCTCCTCGCTCACCGTCATCACCTCGTGCAGGGCGAGCCGGCCCTTGTACCCGGTCTTCGCGCACGACGGGCAGCCCACCGGCCGGTACAGGGTCGGCACCTCCTCCCCCGGCAGCCACGGGAACCGGGCGCCCAGCAGCTCCTCCTCGCTCGGCCGGTAGGGCTCCTTGCACTTGGTGCACAGCCGGCGGGCGAGGCGCTGGGCGAGAACGGCGTCCGTGGCGGACCCGACGAGGAACGGCTCGATGCCCATCTCGGTGAGCCGGGTGATCGCCGACGGCGCGTCGTTGGTGTGCAGGGTGGACAGCACGAGGTGGCCGGTGAGCGAGGCCTCGATGGCGATCTGCGCGGTCTCGTGGTCGCGGATCTCGCCGATCAGGACGACGTCCGGGTCCGAGCGCAGGATCGACCGGAGGGCGCCGGCGAAGGTGAGCCCGGCCTTGGTGTTGACCTGGACCTGGTTGATGCCGGCCAGCCGGTACTCCACCGGGTCCTCGACCGTGATGACGTTGATCTCCGGGCGGCTGACGATGTTGAGGGTCGCGTACAGGGTCGTCGACTTGCCCGACCCGGTCGGCCCGGTGACGAGGATCATCCCGTAGGGCTTGGTGAAGCTCTTCTCGTAGCGGGCGAAGTTCTCGGCGCTGAACCCCAGGTCGGCCAGGTCGAGCAGCGCGGTGGAGTTGTCGAGGATCCGCATGACGATCTTCTCGCCCCACACGGTCGGCAGCGTCGCCACCCGCAGGTCGATCTTGCGGCCGTGGGCGTTGACCGACAGCCGGCCGTCCTGGGGGACGCGTCGCTCGGCGATGTCGATGTCGGCCATGATCTTCAGCCGGGAGGTGACGCCGCTGGCGATCTGCTTCGGCGAGCGCATCACCTCGTGCAGCACGCCGTCGATGCGGTACCGGATGCGCAGGTCGTGCTCGGTCGGCTCGATGTGGATGTCGGACGCGCGGTCCTGGATCGCCTGGGTGATGAGCAGGTTGACGTACTTGACGATCGGGGCGTCCTCGACGATCTCCCGCATCCGGGAGAGCTCGTCCTCGGTGTCCTCGGGACGCTCGAGCTCGCTGGTCAGCTCGTCGAAGTCGGCGTCGGCCCGGTAGTAGCGGTCGATCGCCGCCAGCAGGTCCTCGCGGGTGGCGACGACCGGCCGCACCTCCAGGCCGGTGAGCTGGCGGATGTCGTCGAGGGCGAAGACGTTGCCCGGGTCGGCCATCGCGACGACGAGCCGGCCGGCGTCGTCGTAACCGACCGGCATCACCGTGTGCCGGCGGCACAGGGCGGCCGGGACCCGGGCCAGGGCTGACCCGTCGATCGGGGCGTCGGTGAGGTCGACGAAGTCCAGGCCGATCTGGCTGGCGAGCGCGGCGACGAGCTGCCCCTCGGTGAGCGCGCCCTGCTCGACGAGCACCCGGCCGAGCGAGCGGCCGAGCCGCTGGTGCTCGTCGTAGGCGGCGGCGAGCTGGCTCTCGTTGATCAGGCCGTCCTCGAGCAGGATGTCGCTGAGCTGCTTCACGACAGCACTCCGGACGCCGGCATGCCCGAGTTGTCGGCGTCCAGGCGGGTGAACTTGAGTTGTCCAAGCCCGCCAGGGCTTCCGCAGAATGCTGGGTTGCGGGCGGTCGGGTAGCCGGGGGCATCTCAGCCCCCGGCTCCCACAGAACCGTGCGTGACAGTCTCCCGTCACACGGCTCTTCTCATCTCGTCACCTGGTGCGCCCGGGTGATGCCCCAGTGGTAGAAGAGTCCAGGGTTTTCCCGTTGGACCCGTTTCCACCACCGAGTCAGCGCCCAGTACCCGCGCAGTCGCCGGTATTTCCCACGTGCCCAGCGCATCAAGTAGGTATTGATGCGCGCCAGGAACGCCCGCATCACCGACGGTGTGAACCGTCCGTAATACTGGTGCCAGCCCCTGACGATGGGGTTGATCCACTCGGCCAGATCACTGAGCCCTGATCCACCGCGCTGATTCGGCTTGGGTGGTTTCGGTGGCCTGATGAGGTCGGTCGGTGTCGTGGGCGTGGCTGGTCCGCCGGCCTGTGCCGGCTCTTCCACGTCGGGTTCCTCGAGTCGCGCCCTGCTGGGGCTGGATGGTCAGGTCGTTGCCAGGGTGGGTGGGCCGGTCGCGGCCGTCCACAGCGACTCCCATCCGGGTGCCCAGGGCCAGTCGCGGGGCAGGTGGAGGTCGAGCCTGCGGGCGGTGGTGGCGATCCTGGCGGGGACGGCGATGATCTTGGTGCGCAGGCTGGCCCATCTGGCCTTGGCCATGTCTGCTGCGACGGCGGTGGCGCGGGCCAGGTTGAACGCGATCACTGCCAGGGCGACCCAGGCGGCGTTCGCCGCGTATCGTCCGCTGGGCAGGTGGGCCAGGGCGTTGTCTTTGAGCTCGGCGATGACCTGCTCGACGATCGCGTGGTCGCGGTGACGTTCGTCGGCCTCGATGGTCGAGAACGTGCTGTTGGTGATGAAGGCGTGGTGGCGGTAGGTGGCGAACAGCTCGCCCTGCTCGGTCCCATCGCAGGCGAACGGCTGGAGGCGTTTCACGCGGCGGACGATGAGCCGGCAGGTGACGTGCTCGCCCCTGCGGCGGGAGGTGAACGCGGTGAACGGGATCTCGGCGACCTCGGCGTGGGAGACCCACCGCTGCTCGGCCTCGTCGTAGATCGCGTCCGGGTACTCGATCGGCTGCCACGCGTCGGCGGGGATGCTGGCGATCGCTGCGGTGACGGTCTTGGTCATCCGGGCGGTGACCGAGAACCACGCCTGGTGCCTGATCGCGGTGCCGACGAACGCCCACCCGTAGTAGGCCGAGTCCGCCCGGGCCAGGATCCGGCCCCTCACGCCAGCGGCGCGGGCGGTGGTGATCCCCTGGGCCAGCAGCCGGCCCGCGCCCGTGGCCGAGGCGGTGTTCCCCGACCGGAGCCTCGCGCCGGCGATCACCGGCGCGGCCAGCGGGGTCGAGACCGTGGCGAGCTGGATGTTCAGGCCACGCTGCTTGGTGTACCCGAACGCGGCGCCCTGCTTGGCGTAGCCGTGGACCTCCCGCACGGTGTCATCGACATCGACCGTGGCGATCCCGCCGGTGTCCGCGCCGGCCAGCAGGCCCGGGACCCGCACCGCCAGGCCCGCCACCAGCCTGGCGTTGACCTTGTCGAGCTGCTGGACGTGCCCGTGGGTGAACGACCGCAGGAACGTGCCCAGCGTGGAGGGCGCGCGGACCCCACCGAACACCTTCGTCATCCCGCCGTGCCGCAGCAGGTCCATGTCATCGATGCAGTCCGCGCCGGCCAGCATCCCGGCCACCACGCACGCCGCCTTCACCGCAGCGTTCGGCGAAGGCACCGTCACCTCCTCCAGGAGGTCGTACAGGCCGGCGGTCTCGGCCAGCCGCAACGCAGGGACCAGGCCCGCCGACGACACCAGGTTCGGGTCATCGAAGACCGGCCGGATCGTGTGAGAAGGTTTCACTTGCGAGGTGCTCCTCTTGAGCGGTTGGACGTAGACGTCGCAATCCACATCCTCCCAGCTCAAGAGGGCATTCTCGCCCTACGCCACGCTCACACCGCCGAACCCGGTCGGTGGATCAGGGCTGAGACCAGCAGTGATCCGGTGGTGCAGCTGCCACCTCCGGACCTCTGTGCCCATCCGTTTCAGCGCCGCCGGACTCGGCTGGGGAAGGAACACCAAGCGGTGCTGTCGGTCCTTACCCCGTACCGGCCGCCCGGAGAACAAGAACCCCAGGAACACGAAGGACGTCACCGCGAACGGCGCCGTTCTCCGTGCATCCCGGCAGTACACGATCTTGGTCTTGTCCGGATGCAGCCGGAGCCCGACCTCGACCATCCTGTCCATCACGCGCTGTTTGATCTGCTCGGCCTGCCGCTGGGTCTGCGCATGAATCACGATGTCATCGACGTACCGGGCAAACTTGATACCCGGGAACTCCCGTGACATCCACAGATCGAACGCATAGTGCAGAAACAGGTTGGCCAGCACCGGCGAGACCGCCGACCCTTGGGGGGTCCCACGGTCCCGCGCCACCATGGTGCCGTCATCATGGCGCAGCGGCGCCGACAGCCACCGTCGCACGTACAACAGCACCCAGCCCTGATCGGTGTTGGCCGCCACCGCCTTGATCATCAGGTCATGGTCGACGTTGTCGAAGAAGCCCTGGATGTCGCAGTCAACAACCCACGCCTTCTCCTGACACCGCCGCCGGGTCACCTCGAGCGCGTCATGCGCCGAACGGCGTGGCCGGTACCCGTAGG
Organism: Kineosporiaceae bacterium SCSIO 59966; assembly: GCA_020881835.1. Lineage (NCBI taxonomy): Bacteria > Bacillati > Actinomycetota > Actinomycetes > Kineosporiales > Kineosporiaceae > Kineosporiaceae bacterium SCSIO 59966. Next base: position 1,257,541 of record CP052876.1, on the reverse strand, counting down.
AGTCCGGGTGGAACGTCCGCTCCACTCGCCCCATCAGGTAGTTAGCAACCACCGTCTGCGCCACGCGGTCGGCCACGGTCGGCACCCCAAGGACCCGGGTGCCCGAACCGGACTTCGGTATCTCCACCAGCCGCACCGGGGGCGGGAAGTATGACCCCGCGGACATCCGATTCCAGATCTTGTACAGATTGTTCCTCAGATCCGACTCGAACGCCTCGATGGTCACTCCATCCACACCAGGAGCGCCCCTGTTAGCCCGCACCTGCTCCCAGGCCACCATGACCTCACGCTTCGGGATGTCAAACGACTTCCCCGATTCCGTTGACATTCACCATCAACTCCTCCCATCCAGACGAGCTGAACGGTTGATCAATCTTCCTGTCACCAATGAGTCAGCCCCTTCGCTCCAGCCGCATTACCGGCCTTCACCGCTACTACGAGCCGATCCGCCAGCACACCCCCACCGCCGCATCAACCAGTCCTCTGACCGGCCGCCGACAGCCCCACCAACCGGTGAGAAAGGAGCGCGCCTTCCCAAGTTCCACATAGCCGCCGCAGCCCGTGCTCACGCCGCCTCCATACCGGGCACCGCCGGGCCAATACTCAGGCACCCGCCCGACTCTTCCCAGGGCCGTGTCGCCACCCCGGTTCTGATGCCACCAAACGTTTTCGATACGTCCTCAGCGGTTCACTCACGTTCGTCTTCACGGACCCCACCTGACGCCGTCTACCAGCGCCTTCTCCTCCTCGCTCACCACGACGGTCTCATAACCAACGCAGCAGAAGGCGGTTTGAGACCATCGCCTGAACAACGATCCCGAGGGGCCAAACCCTCATCAGCCATGCAGCACGCAACAAGGACCCATCACGGACCTACTCCATGACCACTCCTCCCTGCACTTGGCACACCGACACGCCGGCGAATGGCTCCTGTAGGCAGCATTTTGTGGACGGTCAGGCGTGGCGGGGCAGCGTGTCGGTGGCGCTCGTTATCGTCGCACACATGTTCGATACCACGACGACACCCTGCCCGACACCGCCGTGGAGGCGTGGCGACACATCAGCTGGGCGCGCTCGGTGCTGCTCGCCGCGCTGGGAAGCAGCTGCAGAGACCAGTGGGTGGACAAGTTACCTTTGAACGATGAGCTCGAACCACTCGTCGCCTCATCCGCCTACAGGCACGGGTTGTCCTGGGAGTCCATCACACACGCCTACCGCCACCCGTTGCGAGCGTGGCTACTGGACGACGGGCTCATCATGCTCATCGGCGCCGATGCCGCTGGCGCACTCCTTGAGATCGGCGTCGTGCGTGGAGACAAGGGAGACGTCATCGTCCACGCCATGCCGGCCCGCGCCAAGTTCCTCTGGAGATGACCATGCCTCGAAGCATTGAACGGATCCTGGCCGACGCTGAGACCCTTGCAGCCCGGTTTGAACAGTATGAACCCGACAAGTCCCAAGAGATCGACCCGACGGTCCTGGCGGAGCTCCGCGCAGCGGCCGCGGAACGCTCGTCTGCCGAGCGGCGTCTGCTCGACGCCGTGCGACAGGCCCGTGAGGCGGGCATCTCGTGGGCGACCATTGGAACGTTCGTCGGTACCACGGGCGAGGCGGCCAGGCAGCGATACCGCAACCTCACGATGCGGTAGCCAGCGGCGACTCCACCAGGGGCGCTAAAGGACCCCCAGGACCTCCACAGAATGCTGGGTTGCAGGCGCAACACGCCGGCGAATGGCTCCCGAACGCAGCATTTTGTGGGAACTGAACTGCGGTGAGAACTGAACTGCGCTGGGAACTGAACTGCGCTGGGAACTGAACTGCGGTGAGAACTGGGCGGGCGGTCAGTCCTGGCGGGGCAGCGCCGCGCGCATGGCGTCGAGCGGCGGCTCGAGGCCGGTCATCAGCCGAACCTGGGCGGCCGCTTGGTGCAGCAGCATCTCCAGGCCGCTGACCACCGTGCCGCCGGCGCGCTCCCACGCGGCCGCGAGCGGCGTCGGCCATGGCGAGTACACGACGTCCAGGAGCACGCCGGGCGCCGACAGCACTGCCTCGACGAGCGCGTCCGCCACTCCCGCCGGGACGGTGGAGACCACGACGTCCGCCTGCAGGTCCACGGCGCCGACCCAGTCGGTGGGCCGCAGTTCCACGCCCAGCCGCTCGGCGGCGTCCACCACCGGCTGTGCCCGTGGCACCGACCGGACCAGCAGGGCCGTCGACGAGCACCCGAGCTCCCCGAGCGCCGCCACCGCCGACACCGCCGTCGCTCCCCCGCCGACCACGACCGCTGACGTCACCGGCAACACCCCGGCCGAGCGCAGCGCAACCACGATCCCCTCGACGTCCGTGTTGTCCCCCACCAGCGACCGGTCGGCCGCAAAGGTCACCGTGTTGACAACCCCGAGCGCCTCGGCCAGCGGCGACAGCTGCGAGCACAGCGGCACGACCGCCTGCTTGAGCGGCATCGTCAGCGACAGCCCCGCCCACGAGTCGTCCAGTCCCCGGACGAAACGGGGCAGGTCCGGCACGTCGACGTCGACCGCGTCGTAGGTCCAGTCCAGTCCGAGCGCCGCGTACGCCGCCCGGTGCAGCGCCGGCGACAGCGAGTGCGCCACCGGGTGCCCGAGCACCGCCGCCCGGCGCCGTCCCCGACCCGGCCCCCCAGTCTCAGGCGTCGTTCTCACGCAGCCACTGGCGGAACAGCTCGACGTTCTGCGCGTGCTCCTCGGCGGTCTCAGCGAACCGCGTCTCTCCGGTCTCGGGGTTCACCGCGACGAAGTACAGCCAGTCGCCCTCGGCCGGGTTGAGCGCCGCGGCCAGTGCCTTCTCCCCCGGCGAGCTGATCGGGCCCGGTGGCAGCCCGGGGTACCTGTACGTGTTGTACGGCGAGTCGGTCTCCCGGTCCTCCGGGGTGGTCGTGATGCCGCCCTTGCCGGTCACGTAGTTGACCGTCGAGTCAAGCTGCAGCGGCATCCCGATCTCGAGCCGGTTGGCGATCACCCGCGCCACCTTGGTGAAGTCCTCGTCGAGCTGGGCCTCCTTCTCGATGAGGCTGGCCCTGATGAGCACCTCCCGGCGCAGCTCCTCGGGCACGCCGACGGACTCCATCGCCTGCCGGTGCCGGTTCACCATCTGGGTGATGACCTCGGTGGCGGTGACGTCCGGCTCCAACTCGTACGTCGCCGGGAACAGGTACCCCTCGGGGTCACCCTCGGCCTCCGCCGGCAGCCCGACCTCACCGGACGTCGCGGCCGCCTCCAGGTCCGCCACCGGGATGCCGGTGGCCTCCTGCAGCCGCTCGAACACCTGCTCCTTGCGCAGCCCCTCGGGGACCGCCGCCCGGATCGACACCCGAGACGTCGGGTCCAGCAGCAACGAGAGCGCCGCCTGGGCCGACATCTGCGCGCGCAGCTCGTACGTCCCGGGCTGGATGGACGCCGCCCGCGGCTCGCTGCGGGTCGCCTCGACGAAGGCGTCGCCGGACTTCACGACGTCCGACTCCTGCAGGGTCTGCCCGATCGCCCGCCCGGAGTCGCCCGCCTCGATCTGCACCTGAACGGTGCCGCTGCCGGCCCCCTCGTAGTCGTTGGACTCGAAGAACCCGGCGACCACCGGCCTGGCGATGTTGTCCCACACCAGGTACGCGGCGGTCCCGAACAGGGCGACCACGACGACGAGCACGATCGCCGTCCGGCGCTGGCGCTGGCGCCGCCTGCGGCGCCGCAGCCGGGAGCGCTCCGCGACGTCCGCCTCGTCGTCGGCGACGTTCGGCAGCTCCGAGAGCGGCAACTTCCTCGCGGTCATCCGGGCGCGTTCCCCTTCGCAGTCCCGGCCGGGTCGTCCGGCTCGGTCCCCGGCTCCACCAGCGAACCGGGCGGCCGCCCCGACGCCCGTTCCGCGTCGAGGGCGGTCTGCAGGACCGTCACGGCCGCCACCTGGTCGACGACCGCCCGGTGCCTGCGCCCCCTGATCCCAGCGTCGTGCAGCGCCCGGTGGGCGCTGACCGTGCTGAGCCGCTCGTCGACCAGACGCACCGGCACGGGCGCCAACCGTCGAGCCAGCGCCACAGCGTAGTCACGAGCCGCCTGTGCCGCAGCCCCCTGTCGTCCGGACAGCGACGTCGGGTGGCCGACGACGACCTCGATGACGTCCCGCTCCCGGGCCTCGGTGACGATCCGTTCGACGTCCGAGCCGCCGCGCGGGTCCCGGCGGAGCGTCTCCACCGGGGAGGCGATGGTCCCGCCGGGGTCGCACGCGGCCAGCCCGACCCGCACCGACCCCACGTCGACGCCGAGCCGGACGCCGCGGCGGAACCCCTCCGCGGTCACGTGCGGGCGGTCACCGTCTCGCCGACCGCGTGCTCCAGCCGCGTCAGCGCCTCACCGATCTTGCCGGCGTCGGTGCCCCCGCCCTGGGCGACGTCGTCCTTGCCGCCGCCCCCACCGCCGAGCACCTGCGCCGCCACCCGGACCAGGTCCCCGGCCCGCACCCCCCACCGGCGGGCCTCGGCGTTCGTCGCGACGACCACCACCGGCCGGCCCTTCGCCGTCCCGGCCACCGCCACGACGCTCGGCCGGACGTCCCCGAGCCGGCTGCGCACGTCCAGGACCAGCGAGCGGACGTCGTCCGCGCCGGTCTGCCCGGCGTCGTGGGTGACGACGCTGACGCCGTACACGTCGCGGGCCCCCTCGGCGAGCCGCCCGGCCGCGGCGAGCACCTGCTGGCGGCGGACCTCGGCGAGCTGCTTGTCGGCGGCCCTGAGCTGCTCGAGCATCCCGCCGACCCGGTCGGTGAGCTCCTCGGGACGTGCCTTGAGCATCTGGGTGAGCTGGCCAACCAGGGCGTGCTCGCGGGCCAGGTAGGAGTAGGCGTCGACGCCGACGAGCGCCTCCACCCGCCGGACGCCGGCCCCGATCGAGGACTCCCCGAGCAGCTTGACCAGGCCGAGCTGGCCGGAGCGCTGGGCGTGGGTGCCGCCGCACAGCTCGCGGGCCCACTCCCCGACCGACACGACCCGGACCTCGTCGCCGTACTTCTCCCCGAACAGTGCCATCGCACCGGCCGCGATCGCCTGCTGCTGGCTCATCACCTCGGCGTGCACCTCGAGGTCCTCGGCGAGCAGCTCGTTGACCCGGTGCTCCACCTCGTCGAGCACGGACGGCGGGACGGCGGAGGTGGCGTTGAAGTCGAACCGGAACCGGCCCGGCGCGTTCTCCGAGCCGGCCTGGGTGGCGGTGTCACCGAGCGCCTCGCGGATCGCCTTGTGCACCATGTGCGTCGCGGTGTGCGCGCGGCTGATCGACCGGCGCCGCTGGACGTCGACGACGGCCTGGGCCGGGGACCCGACGGTCACCTCGCCGGACAGCACCCGGGCCCGGTGGACGATGAGCCCGGTGATCGGCGACTGGACGTCGTCCACCTCGACGACCGCCTCGCCGCCGGCGCTGTCCCCCAGGACGATCCGGCCCCCGTCGGCGAGCTGGCCGCCGCCCTCGGCGTAGAACGGGGTGCGGTCCAGGACGACCTCGACGGTGTCCCCGGCCCGCGCCGCCGCGGACGCCGCACCGTTGACGAGCAGCCCGGCGACCCGGGCCTCGGAGACCACCTCGTCGTAGCCGGTGAACTCCACCGACCGGCCCAGGGTGTCGGCCAGCGCCCGGTACACCGAGGTGTCCACGCGGCCGGTCTTCTTCGCCCGCGCGTCCTGCTTGGCCCGCTCGCGCTGCTCGGTCATCAGCCGGCGAAACCCCTCGGCGTCCACCTCGACGCCCTGCTCGGCGGCCATCTCCAAGGTGAGGTCGATGGGGAAGCCGTAGGTGTCGTGCAGCTGGAACGCCTTGTCGCCGCTGAGGACGGCGTGCCCGGCCGGGGCGGCATCCTTGGCCTGCTTGACCGCGACGTCCAGGATCGTCGTCCCGGCGCTCAGCGTGCGCAGGAACGCCTCCTCCTCTGCGTAGGCGACCGAGGAGATGCGGTTCCAGTCCCGCTCGAGCTCCGGGTAGGACGCCTTCATCGCGTCCCGGGAGACGGTGAGCAGCTCGGGCATCGTCGTGGTGTCGACGCCGAGCAGGCGCATCGAGCGGATCGCCCGGCGCATCAGCCGGCGCAGCACGTACCCGCGGGCCTCGTTCGAGGGGGTCACGCCGTCGCCGATCAGCATGAGCGCGCTGCGGACGTGGTCGGCGACGACCCGCAGCCGGACGTCGTCCTCGTGGTGACGGCCGTAGCGCTTGCCGGCGAGCTCGGCGGCCCGGTCGATCACCGGGTACACCTCGTCGATCTCGTACATGTTGTCGACGCCCTGGAGCAGGAACGCGACACGCTCCAGGCCCATCCCGGTGTCGATGTTCTTCGCCGGGAGCTCCTTGACGATGCGGAAGTCCTCCTTGGAGCGGACGTCGTCGAGCTCGTACTGCATGAACACGAGGTTCCAGATCTCGAGGTAGCGCTCCTCGTCGACGACCGGGCCGCCCTCCCGGCCGTACTCCGGGCCGCGGTCGACGTAGATCTCGCTGCACGGCCCGCCCGGGCCCGGCTGGCCGGTGTGCCAGTAGTTGTCCTTGCGGCCGCGGCGCTGGATGCGGGACTCCGGCAGGCCGGCGATCCGCTGCCACAGCTCGAAGGCCTCGTCGTCGTCCTCGTAGACGGTGACCCAGATCTTGTCCTCGTCGAAGCCGTAGCCGCCGTCGGCCTGGGACGTCGTGACGAGGTCCCAGGCGTAGGTGATCGCGCCTTCCTTGAAGTAGTCCCCGAACGAGAAGTTCCCGTTCATCTGGAAGAACGTGCCGTGACGGGTGGTCTTGCCGACCTCGTCGATGTCGAGGGTCCGCACGCACTTCTGCACGCTCGTGGCCCGCGGCCACGGCGGGGTCTGCTGCCCGGTCAGGTACGGGATGAACGGGACCATCCCGGCGACCGTGAACAGCAGGTTCGGGTCGTCGGTGACCAGCGAGGCGCTGGGGACGACGGCGTGGCCCTTGCTCTCGAAGTAGCGCAGCCAGCGGCGGCGGATCTCGGCGGTCTGCATGGGGGTCGGTGCTCCCGGGTCGGGGGTGGGCCGGGCAGTGGGTCGGGCAGTTGGTCGGGCAGTGGGGCGGGCGCGGTGTCAGGCGCTGTGCCGCGGGGTGGAGTCGTCGCCCGACGGGTCCTCCAGCAGCTGCCGGGCCTGCTCGGCGTCCAGGGTGCCGGTGTCGATGCCCAGGGCGACGCGCAGCTCCTGCTCGCGGCGGTCCATCCCCTCGCGGACGGCGGCGGCGAACTCCTTGAGGCCCTCACCGATGGAGGCCAGCCCGTGCGCCATCCCCTCGGGGGTGTAGGCCTGCGCGGTCTTGGTGACCCTGCGCACGACGACGACGCCGGCGGCGGCACCCAGAGCGGCCCAGAACAGTCGTGGCACGGATCAGCCCTTCCTGCGGAGACGGCCGGCGCCGGTGCCGCGCCCGCTGATCGCCTGCCGGACGCCGTAGGTGAAGGCGGCGACCTTGACGACCGGCGAGCCCAGCGTGGCGGCGAACAGGGCGGTGAGCGCGGAGACGTTGGTGGCGACCTGCGCGGCGTTCGTCGTGATGGTGTCCACCTTGACCATCTGGTCGTTGGTGTGGGTCACCGTCTGGGTGACCTCCTGCAGCAGCGGGACGGACTCCTCGGAGATGCCGCGGATCGTCGTCCGGGTCTCGTCGAGGACCTTCCCGAGCTTGAGCAGGGGCACCGCCAGCAGGCCCACGAGCAGCACGAACGCGAGCGCGGCGATGAGCCCCGCGACATCTCCAACGGACATGCGGGCGACCCTACCTTCCCGCCGCCGCCCGCCGCTGCCCGCGCTGCTCCTGCGCCCTGCCTCCTGCCCTGCGTCCTGCCCCCTGCCCCTGCGCCAACCCCCCACCCCCCACCTCGCAGAATGCTGGGTTGTTGGCGCAACACGCCGCCACAGCTGTGAAAACCACAGCATTCTGTGCGGGGTCCGTGGGCTGACCTGTCCTGCACAGGCCGCTGACCGAGCAGCCCTGTCCCCAGACGACGCACGGAGGCGAGCGCCAGGCAGCCCGTCCGCGCACCGTGGTGCCGTGCTGTCCCTGCCCGACGAGGCGTTCACCGGCCCGTGGCCGTCGTCGCGGGAGACCTTCGTCCGGGACCGGTCCCGCACCGGCCCGCTGTGGTCCCACCCGCACCGGGGGGTCACCCAGTCGGTCCTGGTCGACGCCGACGCGGGGCTCACCCGCGTCCTGGCCGCGGCCGCCGCTCTGCCGGGCGTCCCGCTGGGGACCTGGGCGGCCGCGCTGCTGCACGGCGTCCCCGACCTCGACGGCACGACCTGGGCCGGCGAGCTGCTCGACGTCGTCTTCTGCCCGGGTCGAAGCGGCGCCCGGGCACCACGGCCGGGGCTGCGTCCCCTGCGCAGCACGCTCACCGACGCGGACGTCGTCGCCGCACCGGACTATCCGGACATCCCGATCACCAGCGCGCTGCGGACCGCCTTCGACGTCGGACGGATGGCTCCCTCACTGCCCGCCGCCGTCGCCGACCTCGACGCCGTCCTGCGAGTGACCCAGGTGCCCGTGCCGGATCTGGCCCAGTACGCCGCCGAGCGGCCGGGCTGGAAGGGTGTGCCGCGGGTCCGGGCCGCGCTGCCCCTGCTCGACCCGCGGGCGGCGTCCCGACCAGAGAGCCTGATGCGGGTGGTGTGGCGCCTGGACGCCGACCTGCCGCCGCCGCAGGTCAACGTGCCGGTGTGCGCCAACGACGGGACGCTGCTCGGCAAGCCGGATCTGCTGGACGTCGAGAGCGGGCTCGTCGCCGAGTTCGACGGCGCGCATCACCGGCAGGCGGACCAGCACGCCGACGACAACGTGCGCGAGGAGCTGTTCGAGGCGCACGGGCTGACGGTCGTCCGCGCGATGTTCCGGGACGTGCGGAGCCCGTTCAACTCCGGGCTCGTCGCCCGGCTGCGGACGGGCTACCGGAGGGCGGTCCGGGCCACGGAGCGCCAGGACGGCCGGTCGTGGTTCGTGCCGCCGTCGCACCTCAAGGGGTAACCCCTAGCATGGGCCCCCTGCCCCCACAGAATGCTGGATTCTGAGGGGCTTCTGCGGCGTGTTGCGCCAACAACCCAGCATTCTGCGAGAAGGAGGAGGAGAAGGAGGAGGAGGAGGGTGACGCGCTGCCCTGGCCCTCACTCCCCGCGCAGCAGGGCGCGCAGGCGCTCCAGGCGGGTCCGCACGTTCGCCTCGAACCCGCGCTCGCTGGGCTCGTAGTAGACGCGCCCGACGAGGTCGTCCGGGGCGTACTGCTGCGAGGCGACGGCGTGCGGCGCGTCGTGGGCGTACACGTAGCCCTTGCCGTGCCCGAGCTGGCGCGCGCCCGGGTAGTGCGCGTCGCGCAGGTGCACCGGCACCGGTCCGCCGCGCCCCGCACGCACGTCCGCGGTGGCCGCGGCGACCGCCGAGGTGACCGCGTTGGACTTCGGCGCCGTCGCCACGTGCACGACGGCCTGGGCCAGCACGAGCCGGCCCTCCGGCATCCCGATGAGCTGCACCGCCTGCGCCGCCGCGACCGCGGTCTGCAGCGCCGACGGGTCCGCCATCGCCACCTCCTCGGAGGCCGCGATGATGATCCGCCGGGCGACGAACCGCGGGTCCTCGCCCGCCTCGAGCATCCGGGCCAGGTAGTGCAGCGCCGCGTCGACGTCCGAGCCGCGCATCGACTTGATGAACGCACTGGCCACGTCGTAGTGCTGGTCGCCCTCCCGGTCGTACCGGACCACCGCCGCGTCCAGGGCCCGCTCGGCGTGCTCGACGGTGACGACGTCGGTGCCCTCCGACAGCGCCACCCCGGCGGCCGCCTCCAGGGCGGTCAGCCCGCGACGCGCGTCCCCGCCGGCGAGCCGCACGATGTGCTCCAGCGCAGCCGGCTCGACCCGCACCTCACCGGCCAGGCCCCGCTCGTCGGTCACGGCCCGCTCCAGCAGCCCGGCGACGTCGTCCTGGGACAGCGGGCGCAGCGTCAGCACGAGTGAGCGCGACAGCAGCGGCGAGATGACCGAGAACGACGGGTTCTCCGTCGTCGCCGCCACGAGCACCACCCACCGGTTCTCCACCCCCGGCAGCAGCGCGTCCTGCTGGGCCTTGGTGAACCGGTGGATCTCGTCGAGGAACAGCACCGTGTGCCGGTCGTGCAGGTCCCGGGCGTCGCGGGCCTCCTCCATCACCCGGCGCACGTCCTTGACCCCGGCCGTGATCGCGGACAGCTCGACGAACCGCCGCCCGGTCGCCCGGGACACGACGTGAGCGAGCGTCGTCTTGCCCGTCCCCGGCGGCCCCCACAGCACCACCGACGCCGGACCGGCCCGGCCGTCGCCGCCCTCGACGAGCCGGCGCAGCGGCGAACCCGGTGCCAGCAGGTGCCCCTGCCCGACGACGTCGTCCAGGGTCCGCGGCCGCATCCGGACGGCGAGCGGCGCCCGGGTGGTGCCCCGCTCCCCGGCGGGCGCGTCGTCGTCGTCCCGGCTGAACAGATCGGCCACGGGCCGAGACTACGCAGCGCGCGCCGCCCACCCGGGCCGCCACCCACGGCACCGGCCGCAGATCACTGATCACCGACGCCCTACCCTGCGGTACGTGCTCGCCGCCCTGGCACGGTCCGTCGCCCGGCACCCGGTCATCACCCTCGTCGGCTGGGTGCTCGTCCTGGTCGGCGCAGGCGGCGCGGCCCTGGGCGCGTTCGGCAACGAGCCACTGTTCAGCCGCCTGACCACCGGCGCGCCGGAGGTCCCCGGGGAGTCCCAGACCGCCCAGGACCTGCTCGCCGATCAGGGCGAGACCGGCGAGTCGCTGACCCTCCTGCTCGAAGGCGTCGACCCGGCGTCCCCCGATCTGGCCGCCGCTCTCGGCGAGGCGGTCGCCGACCTGCAGGCCATGGACGGCGTCGCCGACGTCGTCGCCCCGCTCGTCCCGCCCCAGGCGCCGGCGGGCACCACACCCCTCGACGTCCCCGAGCTCGCCCCCCTGGTCAGCGAGGACCAGGACGCCGTCCTCGTCACCGTCACCGTGGACGCCGACCTGGACGGCGCCGCCGAGGACGCCGCGCTCGCCGAGGTCCGCGACCGGCTGGAGGCCGTCGACGACGACCTGGACGGCGCCAGCGGACGCGTCGCCGGCTTCACCACCCTCATCGACGAGATCACCGACCAGGTCCGGGTCGACCTGACCCGCGGGGAGAGCATCGCGCTGCCGATCAGCCTGCTGGTCATGGTGTTCGTGTTCGGCGGGTTCATCGCCGCCGGCCTGCCGATCATCGGGGCGCTGGCGTCGATCCTCGGCGGCCTGGCCGCCCTGCTCGGGTGGTCGTACCTGTTCGACATCGACGCCGCCGTGGTCAACGTCGTCACCATCCTCGGCCTCGGCCTGAGCATCGACTACGGCCTGCTCATCGTCTCCCGCTACCGGGAGGAGCTGCGCGAACGGCGCGGCGGGCACCGGGCCGGCTCGCGCGCCGCCCGGGACGCCGCCCTGGTCACCACGGTGCGCACGGCCGGGCGGACCGTCGTGTTCTCGGCCCTCACCGTCGCGATCAGCCTGACCGGCCTGCTGATGTTCCGCGCCGACATCTTCCGGGCGATCGGCCTCGGCGCGATCAGTGTCGTCGTCGTCGCGCTGCTGTCGGCGCTCATCCTCGTCCCGGCGGTGATCGTGCTGGCCGGCGAGCGGCTCGCCCGGCCCGGGGCGGCCACCCGGGTCCCGGGGCTGCGGGCCGTGGCCACCCGGTTCGGGGACGTCGCCCCCGCCGAGGGCCGGTTCTCCAGACTGGCCCGCTGGGTGCAGCGGCACGCCGTCGCGGTGTTCACCGGCGTCCTCGTCGTCCTCGTCGTGCTCGCCGTCCCGTCGGTGTCGATGACGCTGCGCGCCGACGGCCCGGAGCTGCTGCCGACGTCCTCCCCGCAGCGGCAGTTCTTCACCGACCTGCGCGAGGACTTCCCCCGCGCGGCCGGCTCCGACGTCACCGTCGTCGCCGACGCCCCGGTCGAGGACGTCGCAGCCTGGGCGCAGGAGGTCGCCGACCTCGACGGCGTCCAGTCCGTCGACCCTCCGCAGCGCCGCGGGGACCTCACCGTGCTGGAGGTCCACGCCGAGGGCACCGACCCGGTGAACGAGCAGGCCAGACAGGTCGTCGAGCAGCTGCGCGCCGACCGCCCGGGCTTCGACACCTGGGTCACCGGGCAGGCCGCCGGCCTCATCGACTTCACCGCGGACATGCGCGAACGGGCCCCGCTCGCCGTGCTGTCCGTCGTCCTGGCGACGTTCGTCCTGCTGTTCCTCATGACCGGGTCGGTGCTGGTCCCGGTCAAGGCGCTGCTGATGAACGTCGTCTCGCTCGGCGCCTCGCTCGGCGTCCTGGTCTGGATCTTCCAGGACAGCCACCTGGAGGGGCTGCTGCAGTTCACCTCGACCGGCGGCATCGAGAGCTTCGTGCCCGCGCTCGTCATCGCGTTCGGGTTCGGCCTGGCGATGGACTACGAGGTGTTCCTGCTCTCCCGGATCGTCGAGCAGCACCGCCTCGGCGCCGACAACGACACCGCGGTCGAGCGGGGGCTGCAGCGCTCCGGGCGGATCATCACCTCCGCCGCGCTCATCATCATCATCGTGTTCCTCGGGTTCGTCACCGGCGAGCTGCTCATCATCAAGCAGGTCGGGGTGGCCCTCGCGGTCGCCGTGCTCGTCGACGCGACCCTGGTGCGGATGCTGCTCGTGCCGGCGACGATGACGCTGCTCGGCGACTGGAACTGGTGGGCCCCGCGGCCGCTGCGCCGGCTGCACGACCGGATCGGCGTCACCGAGTGAGCGCGCCGGTCACGGACCCGTTCCTGCGCTGGCAGGTGCCACCGGAGCAGGTGCACCGCCGCTGGGACGTCGGGGACGCGGTGGGCGTCCTGCACGCCGGGTGGCACGGCCGCCTCTCGCTGACCGTCCTCGGCGACCCGGACGACGCGGCCCGGCTCGTCGTCCGGGCCCTCACCGAGGGGGCTCCGGTCCGCCGGGTGACGCTGCCCGTCGGCACCCTGGCCCGGCTGCCCGACCCGCTGCCCGGTGGCCTGCGGGTCGGCGACGGGGCGGACTGGGACTGGATGTGGACGCAGACCCCGCCGTCGGTGCAGCCCGGGGAGGAGCACGTCGTGCGGCTCCGCCCGGACGAGGAGCCGGACGTCGCCGCGCTGCTGGACGTCGCCAGTCCCCGGACCAGCGCCCGGCCCGGCGACGAGGGCGTCCGCGGGTGGTGGGGCATCCGCGAGCCCGCCGGCCGGCTCGTGGCCTGCGCCGGCCACACCGAGCGGGTCACCGGCGTGCCGCACCTGGCCGGGATCGCGGTGCTGCCGGAGCTGCGGGGCCGGGGCCTGGGCGGGGCGGTGACCGCCGGGATCACCCGCGCCGTGCTCGCCGACGGCGCGGAGGTGTGCACGCTCGGGATGTACGCCGACAACGACCCGGCGCGGCGGGTGTACGACCGGCTCGGCTACGTCACCGAGCACCGGTTCTCCTCGCGGGTGCTGACCCGCGCCCGCGTCAGTCCCGGTCGACCTCGCGCAGCAGGACGAGGCTGACGTCGCGCAGGGACACCATCCCGACGACGTCGTCGCCGTCCTCGGCGTTGACCACCGGCAGGTGCCGGACGCCGGCCTCGGCCATCAACCGGGCGGCGGTGAGCACCGTGTCGCCCGGGGTGGCAGTGACCGGCGCGGTGGTGACGACCTCCTCGGCCAGCAGGTGGTCCGGGTTCGCCCCGCCGGCGAGGTGGTTGGTGACGTCGCGCTCGGAGACCACACCGACGAAGTGGTCCCCGGTCATGACGACGGCGGCCCCCACCTCGTTGCTCGCCATCGCCTCGGCGACCTGGCGCAGGCTGGCGTCGAGGTCGACCGCGGCGACCGGCCAGCTCATGAGCTTGGACACCGCGTCGTGCAGCCCGGTCGTCGCTGTGAACGCCATCGTGACCAACCCCTCTCGTGCGGTCCGACAGCCTCAATCTGGCCCGTGCGGCTCCTGCACCAAAGGGCCTTTGGTCACCGCCCGCTCGGCACCCTCAGGCGGGTGCGGTCACGGCCGTGGTGACGGCGCGGCCCCAGTCACGGGCGCGGTCGACCTCGGCGAGCGAGATGGGGTCGGTCATACCGGTGACCCAGAACGTCTCGGGCTCCAGGACGGGGCGCAGACCGAGGTGCCGCAGTCGACGCAGCGCCGCGCTGGCCGCGGAACCGGGGACTCGCGGGCGGTTCACCCGGGTGTCGAACGTGGCCACGTCGACGGGGTGACCCGGGGCACGGAGCGCCTCGGTCCACTCGCGGATGCCCTCACCCCGCGACACCAGCCCGTGCGGGGCCTGCTCGGCGGCCGAGCGGCGGGTGCTGGTCCGGCTCATCCCGAACGCGTGCGTGGGGCCACCGACGACGAGCAGGCGGCAGTCGACGTCCAGCTGCCGGGGGGCCGCACCGACCTCGACGAGGTGGACGGGCATCACCGCCCCGATCGCGTCCGCCACCGCGGCGGCGACGTCACGGGTGCTGCCGAACATGGACTCGTAGACCACGAGCGCGGTCATCTCGGTCTCCTTCGCCGGGGCGGGACCCGGGACCGATGCTGCCGTGCAGCAGCAGCCCGGACCAGGGTCCACGGTCCCGGCCGCCGCGCCCTGGCCGGCCACGGCGCCACACCCCAGGCACCCCGACCGCTGCCAGACTGCCCCCGTGAGCCATGACGACCCACAGCCCGATGACCCGCGGCACGACGGCGCGCGGCCCGACGGCGCGGGGCACGACGGCCCGGACGAGGAGCGCCGGGTGCTGCTCGAGCGCTCCCGCCGCTACCTGCTCGTCGGCGGCCTCGTCACCGTGGGGTCGATCGCCTACCTGCTGACGGTGCGCGAGTCGTCCCTGATCGTCCTGGCGCTCGTCGTCGGGGTGATCGACGTCGCCGTCGGGCTGTCCCTTCGCCGGCGCGCCGGGCGGACCGGGACGACGTCCGGCCCGCAGTGACCCGGCCGCGGCCGGCGGTCTCAGCGGTCAGACCCGCACTCGCACCCGACCCGGTCAGGCGGGCTGGGCCGGCGCCTTCGGCACGGCGTCGACGCCTGCCTCCCGGCGCTGCTCGGGGGTGATCGGCGTCGGCGCGCCGGTGAGCGGGTCGTACCCGCCGCCGGACTTAGGGAAGGCGATGACCTCGCGGATCGACTCGGCCCCGGCCAGCAGGGCGACGATCCGGTCCCAGCCGAAGGCGATCCCGCCGTGCGGCGGGGCGCCGTAGGCGAACGCGTCGAGCAGGAACCCGAACTTCTCCTGCGCCTCCTGCGGTGACAGCCCCATCACCGCGAACACCCGCTCCTGGACGTCGCGGCGGTGGATACGGATCGACCCGCCGCCGATCTCGTTGCCGTTGCACACGACGTCGTAGGCGTAGGCGAGGGCGCTGCCGGGGTCGGTGTCGAAGGTGTCCATCGACTCCGGCTTGGGGGACGTGAACGCGTGGTGCACCGCGGTCCACGCCCCGGAGCCGACCGCGACGTCGTCGGTGTCGGCGACGGGCTCGAACAGGGGCGCGTCGACCACCCACAGGAAACTCCACGCGTCGGTGTCGATGAGCCCGGTGCGCCGTGCGATCTCCAGACGGGCCGCGCCGAGCAGCGCCCGGGCGGACTTCGCCGGGCCGGCCGCGAAGAAGATGGCGTCGCCGGGGGCGGCACCGGTGTGCGCGGCCAGGCCGGCCTTCTCGGCGTCCGAGATGTTCTTGGCGACCGGGCCACCGAGCTCGCCGTCCGCGCCGACGGTGACGTAGGCCAGGCCCTTCGCCCCCCGCTGCTTGGCCCAGTCCTGCCAGGCGTCGAACTGCCGGCGCGGCTGCGAGCCGCCGCCGGGCATCACCACGGCGCCGACGTACGGCGCCTGGAACACCCGGAACGGGGTGTCCGCGAAGAAGTCGGTGCACTCGACGAGCTCGAGGCCGAACCGCAGGTCCGGCTTGTCGGTGCCGTACCGGGCCATCGCCTCGGCGTAGGTCATCCGCGGGAACGGGGTCTGCAGCTCGACGCCGATGAGCCGCCACAGGGCGGCGAGGACCTCCTCGGACAGCGCGATGACGTCGTCCTGCTCGACGAAGCTCATCTCGATGTCGAGCTGCGTGAACTCCGGCTGCCGGTCGGCGCGGAAGTCCTCGTCCCGGTAGCAGCGGGCGATCTGGTAGTACCGCTCCATCCCGGCGACCATGAGCAGCTGCTTGAACAGCTGCGGGCTCTGCGGCAACGCGTACCAGGAGCCGGGCTGCAGCCGGGCCGGGACGAGGAAGTCGCGGGCACCCTCCGGGGTGGAGCGGGTCAGCGTCGGCGTCTCGACCTCGACGAACCGGTGCGCGTCGAGCACCTCGCGGGCGGCCCGGTTGACCCGGGAGCGCAGCCGCAGCGCGGCGGCCGGCCCCGGACGGCGCAGGTCGAGGTAGCGGTGCCGCAGCCGAGCCTCCTCGCCGACCTCCACGTGCTCGTCGATCTGGAACGGCAGGGGCGCCGACTCGCTGAGCACCTCGACGTCCTGGGCCGTCACCTCGATCTCGCCGGTGGGCAGGGCCGGGTTCTCGTTGCCCTCCGGCCGGCGGCCGACCGTCCCGCGCACCCGCAGGCAGTACTCGTTGCGCAGCGAGTGCGCGACGGACTCGTCGTGGACGACGACCTGGACGACGCCCGAGGCGTCGCGCAGGTCGAGGAAGGCGACCCCACCGTGATCGCGCCGCCGCGCCACCCAGCCGGTGAGGGTGACGGTCTGGCCGGCGGAGTCGGCACGCAGGGTGCCGGCCTCGTGGGTGCGGAGCACGGAGGTTCCTTCCTCGGGCTGATCGGGGGACCGCCCGATCCTACGGAACCGCGGTCGCGGCACCGAACCCGCTGCCGCACGTCGACGGCCTCCGAGCGGGTTCCGGCCGCTCGGGCGTACTCGCGGCCCCGGCCTTCCGCGTCGTCGAACTGGCCTGACCGGCAGCCGAGCACTGCCGGCCAGGCCACGGGCGTCTGTCAGCTCACCAACGTCCACGTACCACAGTCCGAGGACGCGAAGCCCCAGTCCGTCGGCGAGAGGGTCACCACGACAGGTCCACCATCGGTGAAGTCGTTCGCGATGATGTCCTCGAACTCCCCTGTAGCACCGCTGAGTCGTTCCCAGTAGCAGGACTCGACCGGCTCGGCGCGGTACGTTCCGGCCTTGACGTCAATTCCAATGCGCCACATGCCGTCACTCATCGTGGTGCCCGGTGTTCCCGAGGTCGAAGCCGGACGCCAGGTACCGCAGTCATCGGAGAAGAAGGCGACATCGGTTGCGAGGATCTGCACGTAGATCCGGGCGCCACTGGTGAAGTCGTTCGCGATGATGTCGTCGAAGTCCCCGCTCGTGCCGGAGAGGCGCTCCCAGTAGCAGTAGCCATCCACCGTCGTGGTGTACAGACCTGGCTGGATGTCACGCCCGACAAGGTGTGTCCCTGGCCCGAACGTGGACGCGCCGGGCGTGGGTGCCGGGGCCGTCGCCAGCCCGGACTCCACCGCTAGATCGAGCCAGCGTGCCAGAAACAGCGCCATGTGATCGCGCCGCACCGAGGCCCCGGGCCGGTAGGTGCCGTCCCCGTACCCGCCCGCCAGTCCTGCGCGAGCGACCTTGTCGATATCCGCCTCCCTGTTGTGCCCGTCGTCGTCGGGAAAGTAGTCGCTGCCTGCCGGCATCTCCGTGCCGGAGACAAGCTCGTAGGACCGAACGAGGAAGGCAGCCATCTGCCCACGGTTCACTCGGTCACCCGGCGCGTAGCGCGTTCCGCCAACGCCTTGGACGACGCCTGCGGTGGCCAGAGCGTTGATGTCGTCTTCTCGCGGGGAGCCGTCATCGTCGGTGAAGTGGTCCGCGCCGACGGGCAGAGGAAAGCCGGTCTCTCGGATGACGCGGGCCACGAACGATGCCATGTCGCCGCGTGTCACCGATGCGGACGGCGAGTATGTGGTCGTCGTCGTGCCACGAGTGACCTCCCAGTGCCACAGACAGCCGATGGCCTGCTCGTACTGGGTCACGTCCGTGAACGGCAGGTTCTGCTCGACGCCTGGCGGGCAGGCGTCGGTGATGTCGCGCGCCTCGGGGACCGCAGCGTGGGCAGGGGTCAGTACCGACAAGGACAGTGCAAGTGCCCCCACCACCGTTATGAGACGTCTCATGGTGTCCTCCTCGAGTCGAGTTGGTCTCGAGGAGACGCTAGGGACCGCCTCCGACAGTCCACACCCGCCGGTCACCCAAGTGGTGCAGTGAGGACGCCGACGCCGGTGCTACGCCACGTGGACGGCGCCGCAAGGCAGCGGATCGCTCGCCGCTGGGCCCCGGCGGGTGTCCCGCGTCCTGCGGCGGGGGCCGTCGTCGTCAGGAAGAGTGAGCTGCCTGGTCAACCCGACTGCTTACCGGAGACGCTCCTACACCCCTGTCCAGGTCAGCCCGGTTCCCCGCTGCGCTTGCGCCGGATCACGACGACGAGGTCCACCGCGGCGACCAGTGCCCCGAGCGCCAGCAGGACCACGAGCACGGTCGACACCTCGGCCTGCGCCGCCAGCACCGCGAGCACGATGCACAGCACGAGGCCGAACCCCGCCAGCCACAGCCGCAGGGTGAGCGCGCTGCGGGCCGGCGGGGCGCCGCCGATCCCGGACGTCGGGTCGTGGTAGTCGGGCCGCCCCCGCCGCGGGTCGCTCTGGTCGCTGGTGCCGTCCTGACCGGTCATGCCTCAGGCGTACCCACGGCCGGGCGCCGTCATGCCACCGGGCGACCCCGCGACCGGCGTCCGCGACCCGTCCGGCCGGGCACGCCGCTACGACACGTCGACGGCGGCGCCGGGCCGCGGCATCTCCACCCACGTCCGGCCCGGGGCGAGCCGCACCGGGCCGCCGTCGTCGGTGACGAGCTCGAACGGCTCCCCCGGCGCCCCCTTGCGCCACGTGCCGGTGACCGCGGACCCGCCGGACAGGACGAGCAGCTCCCCGGAGGCGTCGACGACCTGCAGCACGTCGACCGGCTGCCCGGAGCCCGCGGCGAGCTTCTCCCGCCGGGACTCCACGAACAGCACGACGACGTTCTGCGCGCCGAGCCGGTCGCCGGCCGCGGTGACGTGCGGGCCCCACGGCTCGGACCGCTCGTACCGGCCGTCCGCGTCGTCCCACGTCCAGGAGACCGTCCACTGCGCGCCGTAGGGGACGGTGAGCCGGCGGGCCGGCTGCCCGTCGGTGACCGCGGTGGCACCGGCGACGTCCTCGGCGTGCTCGAGGTACGGGGCCGGCGGGCGCGTGGACTCGGCGAGCTCGAGCAGCCGGGCCGGGTCG